>JAPXSS010000045.1:0-24497 GCA_033812955.1 Syntrophobacteraceae bacterium
AGAAAAGCGCAACATCCTTACCGTTGCCAATGCTGCGGTGAAGTTCGAGGAGGGCAAACAGATTGCCTACAAGGTAGTCGGACCTAACAAGGTCGAGAAACTCGAATTGAAGACCGGTCTGCGGGGAGAAGAGAAAACGGAAATTCTGGGCGGTGCCGAGGATGGTGACGAAGTGGCAACCAGAATCATCCTGCCGGTGGTTGCCAGGCACTAGAACATGAACCTGGAGAGCGCTCAGAGCAAGCGGGAAGTGAGCACGATGCCCCTGTGTCGATTGGCTCAGATCAAGAAAAGCTATCACATCGGCGAGGTGGATGTTGAGGTCCTCAGGGGGATCGATTTGGAGGTCGAGCAGGGCGAATTCCTGGCGATCATGGGTCCGTCAGGTTCCGGGAAGACCACTCTCATGAATATCCTTGGCTGTCTCGACGTGCCGACCTCGGGAGGGTATATCCTCGCTGATCAGGAGGTTTCTCATCTTACCGACGATGAACTCTCGGTCCTGCGCAATGAACACATTGGCTTCGTTTTTCAGAATTTTTATCTCATGCCCTATGCGACCGTGCTGGATAACGTGCTGCTGCCGACCCTTTATGTGGAGCGGCAGAAGGAGAGTGCCAGCAGGAAGCGGGCGATGGAAATCCTCGAGCTGGTGGGATTGAGGGAGCGGGCCAAGTTCAAACCGAACCAGCTTTCCGGGGGCCAGCAGCAACGGGTTGCCATAGCCCGGGCTCTCATCAACAACCCGGACATGATCCTGGCCGACGAACCCACCGGCCAGCTGGATAGCAGGACCGCCACCGAGATCATGGAGCTGCTCGCCCGGATGAACGAACGAGGCAAAACCGTTATTGTGATCACTCATGACCCGACTACCGCGGCATATGCCCGAAGGATCATTCAGCTCAAGGACGGCCTGATCGTGGCGTGAGAGGTGCATGGACCGGTTTACAAAAATCCTTTCGCAATCTCTGCGGGCAGTAATTGCTTTCAAGCTGCGCACCGTCTTCTGCCTCACCAGCGTCGCCCTGGGGATCGCGTCGATAACGGTCATCGTGGCGGCAACCGAAGGAGCCTTCAAGAAGGCCTATGATATCGTCGCCATCTTCGGGCCGGATTCGCTGCTGGTGGTATCTGGCAGTGACGAAGCGAGAGCGGTCGGGCAGAGGCAAAAGACCCTCACCCTCGATGACGTCGAGGCGGTGCGGGAAGGCTTTCCCAGCGCTTATGTGGTTGTTCCCCTGACCAGCAATATGAACATCCCGATCAGCTACCAGGACAAAAAGACTCAGACCGTCGTGGTCGGGACCACCGAGGATTACAGTGAGGCCTGGACCTGGCCCGTGGTGCAGGGGTCCGATTTTACCGTGGACGACATCAGAGGGCTGCGCAATGTGGCCCTGATCGGGCAACACCTGGTGGATGAGCTGTTTGGGGAGGTTGACCCGGTCGGCAAGTATGTGTTCGTCCGGAGACTGCCCGTCCAGATTGTAGGGGTGCTCTCTTCGCGTGGAACGACACCGGCCGGTGCCAATCTCGATGATCGCCTCGTGATGCCGATCACCACCATGATGACCAAGCTCCAGAATGAACGAAAATACGTGCCGGTCTTCAGGATTCGGTTCACCAATCAGCAAAACCTCGAATACTACGCCAACGAACTGAAACTGTTCCTGCGAGAGCGCCATCGCCTGCCCCCTGGGGAGATCGACGATTTCAAAATCATCTCACCCAAGGAGATCATCACCTTCCTCGTGGCCTTGACGGGTTCCCTGGTGGTATTCATCGGCATTGTGGGGGTGATTTCGCTGATCGTGGCAGGATTTGTTCTGGCAAATCTGTTCCTCCTCTCGGTGAAGGAGCGGACGGTGGAAATCGGCATCAGAAGATCGGTTGGCGCCAGGAAGGGTGATATCCGTCTGCAGTTCCTGGGCGAAGCGGTCATCATCACCACCCTGGGAGGATTGATTGGCTTCGCCATCGGCGGCGTCGCCTCCCAATTCCTGACCATGGCCGCGCAGTTCCCGATTCACTTTTCCTGGAAGGCCTTCGCGGTCGGTTTGCTGCTTTCATGGCTGGTGGGCATCGGTTTCGGTCTGCAGCCGGCTGCGCAGGCGGCCAACCTCAAACCCATCGAGGCCATTCGCGGATGAAAAGGGTTTTCCTCAACCTCCGCATTGCCCTGCGCTCGCTCTACAGCTTCCGGGTGAGAACCGCCCTGGCAGTGCTGGGCGTTTTCCTGGGCACCTTCTCGCTCATTCTCGTTTCCAACCTGGCCGATTCTCTGGCCCGCAAAGGACAGCTCGAACTGGACAAGCTCGGGAAAAACTTCCTGGCCATTCGCAGTGGGACGGCCGTCGTGCGGCCGGGTCATGGCACCAGCCTCTTTACCGATGCGGCCAACCTTTCCCTCGAGGATGCCCGAGCGATCGCGGCCGGGGCGCCCTTGGTCACAGCCGTTTCACCAGCCTCCTCCAGGAACTTTCCCGTTCGCTACGGCGGCGTCACGCTGTCCTCGATCCTGGTGACCGGTGCCTCCCCGAACTATTCGGAGGTAAGGAATTTTTACCCCCAGGAAGGCAGCTTCGTCACCGATGAGCAGAACCAGCGGCTGGAGCAGGTCGCCGTGATTGGCAGGAAGGTCGCGGAAAAGCTCTTTGGCGGTGACAACCCTGTCGGCAAGACCATCCTCATCTGGCGCGTTCCCTGCCGGGTCATCGGGGTGATGGAGGAGAAGGGCGTCGATGCGTCGAATGTGGATCAGGACAACCAGATCTTCATGCCCCTCAATACCTTCCTCCGTCGGTTTGTCAACAAGGATTATGTGAATTACATCTTCGTGCAGACCGCCGACAGCAGTGCTCTGATTCCTACAAAGGCCCAGATCGAAGAGATCCTGCGCCCCAGGCATCATATCAAACCGGGCCAGAAAGACGATTTCAGCGTTATCAACCCCAAAGACATGCTGGCTTTGAAGACCCAGGCGACGGCCCTGATTACCGTCCTGGGCAGGATTGCCGCCACGGTTTCCTTTCTCATCGGGGCCATCGGCATTCTCTCCATCATGATCCTCATCGTGAATGAACGCCGGGTCGAGATCGGCATCAGACGGGCCGTGGGGTCGCGGAGGCGGGACATCATTCTGCAATTCTTGTTGGAATCATCCTTCATCTCGCTCATGGGAGGACTGGCGGGGGGGGGCGTGGGTCTGCTCATCAGCGTGCTGGTTTTTGCCCTGTCCCAGCTGCCTTTCAGCATTTCTTCAGGGGGCCTGATGGCATCCTTTGCTGCTTCCGTCATCGTTGGCATCCTGGCAGGAATCTATCCGTCCCAGAAAGCGACCACCATTCAGCCCGTGGATGTGATCCGTTCATGAGGATTCTATTTTCCAGCCAACACGTGTTGGGCATCGGCTGCGGGCCCTCACAACCTATTATGGTTGCCGTGAAGGCTGGCTTTCCGTCATTCTGCCCCGACCCGTGCGCGTCAGCCACTCGCTCGTGCTTTCCGTCCGTCCGGCGTGCAGACGGATGCGCCCCACGGCGTGGAGGTGCTACTGGACCACGGAGAGCCCGCGAATATCCTCTCGTGCCCTGGCAGTCCTCTGATGATGATGAGCATGAGAGGGAGGTCCTTCATGAAGCTCACTGAAGCGATCAGGAACGACGTTAGAGGTCCTGTGGTTCTGGGGCGGGAGTTGAATGGGGTGCAGCGTCGACCTGCCGCCAGGCGCAGATCGAAAGGGGAGGCTCCGCCGAGGAAAGAGCCGCTTGTGGTATTCTTGGTCGTGATTGCCTTGCTGATCAACGCTGCGGCCGCCTTGGCCGTGCAAACTACCGTCCTCGAAAACCGGAATGAATATGGCGGTAGAACGGAAGAAGAAAGGTATTCGACGGAGGATGCCAGGTACCGGGAAGGGCTGGCGAAACTGCTCCTGTACTTTGATGGCAATGACCGTATCATCAAATTGGAATCGTTTCTTAACGACCGCCATGTCGGTTTGGATGGTGTCGAGCGCACGGTTCAATACTTCGACAACCAGTTCTTGCGCCGTGCGGTCCGTACCCGGGTGGAATTCTACTATTCGGACGCCTACGCTGGCAGCGAGGGCCTTGACAAAGCCGTGGAATACTATGACGAAGCCGGGAAAAGAACGAAAATCGACTATTTCTACACCGGGGCTTACGCAGCGAAACGGCAGACAGCCCGCCTCGAGGTGCTGTATGATCCCAACGGCCAGATGGTGAAACGCACCTATCGTGACAAAGACGGGCAGGTGCTTGCCGCAGAGCCTCGGCAATAGCGAGGACTACTTGGGCCCGAAGATCTCCAGAGTATCACCTGCGGGCCTGCGGGCCGGCGACGACCTTTTTTTGAGGCTTTTCTTGCGAACCTTCTTGACCGGCTTCTGCAGTTGCGTTGAATGATCCGGCTGCTCGCGGTGCGCAACCGCAAGGAAGAGCGGTACCTTCACAATATCGCCCGGCCTCACGCCAGCCGGGTTGAGGTCGGGGTTTTCCTCGAGCAACCGTCCCGCCATGGCTTCATCTCCCGCATACCATCGGGCGATGTCGGCCAGAGTCTCTCCTGCAACCACCCGGTGAAAGATGAACGGTGGGCTATCGAGGGGTGGAGGAGTAGGGATGGCGGCGTCTTTTTTCCTGGCCTCCTCCATCGAGGTGCAGGCTGCCGCAAGTGACAAAAGCATGATGGCGAACAGAACCGGCCAGATCAGCCGATGACTTATTTGCATAGCCGATCCTCCCCGAAACCCTATTTCTCAGGCCCAACCGCGCCGTTCAGGATCTTCCGATAACCGTGCGCCAGCTCATTGTTCGGGTTCAAGGCCAGCGCCTCTTCGAGAAGGAGGCGGGCCTGAGGCGGATTGTTTTTCTGCCAGTGACACACGGCAAGATTAGTCAGCACTTCGTCCCGATAGGGTGGTGAAAGCGCCAGGCAGGTTTGGTAGTTCTCAATAGCCTGGTCCAGGTCACCCTGCGAGAGAAAAATGTACCCCAGATTGAAGTAGATATCCGGGGCTTGATCGTTCATCCGGAGCGCTGTTCGGTAGTGTTGGATAGCAGCCGGAAACTCCTTTCTGAACGTCAGGAAACGAGCGAGTTGAAAGGCAGCCTCGAAATGATCGGGGGCGAGGGCTGACGCCTGTTGCAGGAGCTTCCGGGCGGTTTCGGGATCACTCTTCCAGAGACTCTTTGCCTGATCGATCAGGGCGGCCACTGCACTCGTAAGTTCACTTTCCGCCGCCCCGTCCCGGCCGTGTTCCGCCAGGGTTGCGGGTGGGGCGTCACTCAATGACGCTGTCTGCTCGACGGGAACGGCAAGCATCTGCCACCCTACCAGACCGGCACCAACCAGCAATCCCAGCAGAACAGCAAGGCAGCTCAAGGTCCTACCTGCGGACCAGGCCCTGCCGCTTGCCGGGTCCGTTCGTGGGGGTGTCGCGGTCCGAACTCTGGCTGGCGACTGCATCCCCGCCACGGTTGCCATCGGCGGTGAGGGAGGGGGCAAGTTGGCTGGCTCCCGATCCTTGAAATCGGCCGAAAAATCGGCTTCAGACCATTCCGTAACATTAGCCGGTGGCGAGCGCCGGCTATCTTCCGGAGTTCCCTGGAGAGAATGAGAAACGGTCCTGAGGGCCGTCAGCATTTCGGACGGATTTTGATAGCGTTCGGTGGGGTTTTTGGCCAGTGCCTTCCTGATCAGGTTGTCGAGCGAGTCGGGGATGTTGATGTTCAGCACCCGGGGAGGAACCGGTTCCAGGTCGAGAATCTGGGTACGCAGGGCCGCGGCACTTTCCGCCGGGAACGGCGGTTCCCCCGTCAGAGTTTCGTAGAGTATCGCACCCAGCGAAAAAATATGCGACCGAAGGTCGACTGCCTGGCCCAAAATCATTTCGGGGGACAGGTATGCAGAGGTTGCGGGGCTGGGGTCGACGGCACGCGACCCACGGGCCAAAACCCCGTCGCTCTCAAAACCCATGACCGTCACTCGACGGTCATGCCCGATGACGATGGCGCGCGGCTGGAGGTGGTGGCGGAGGACGGCCTCCTGGCCAGCCAGCGCCATTGTCTGGAGAATCTCGTCAAAGATGGGCAACGCTTGAGCCAGGGGCAGCCGCTTGTGTTCATCCAGAATCTGCTTCAGGGTCATGCCGCTGACCGCTGCCATGGGGTTGGGGACCTCACCGTGAGGGGGCAACAGAGTGCTCTGCCATACGCAGAAATCCTTCCAAAAAGTGGTCACCACTATAGACGATCCGGCCATCCCGCGCAACCCCTGCACAGCAGCTCGCGTTTGCGGGACGGGACCATGAAGAAGGGCGAAGTGTTGCCAGCACCAGCCTCCATCTCTCTTCACATTCTTCGTATCGGGGGCTGATGGAAATGGGACAAACCTACCCCCTGCGGGAGGGTGTCAAGTACCTGACGCAAGCCAGCCGCCTGAATACTCTGCTCAGTCAGCGGGGCCTTTCTGGGGCGCTACTATTCTGTCAAGAAGTACGGACTGGCCTGGCGCCAGTATGGCACGGTGCTGCTTGCCGGGTTCTCCTGCGGCATGGGGCTCTTGCGGGTGCTCGCCATGGGCTTCACCCTCATCCTGCGCTCTTTGCGGAGCCTTGCCTACTGTCCCCGCGGGTCTCAATGCCCCGTATCGGTTACCCCGGCCTCGGAGAAGGTTTTGATTTCCATGAGCACTCTGGCGGCGGCTTCGATGATGGTCATCGCCAATACCGAACCCGTGCCTTCCCCGAGACGCATCTGCAGGTCGAGGATGGGTTCAAGGTCGAGCAAGGCGACCATGGTGCTGTGGCCGGGCTCCAGGCTCCGGTGGGAGACAAACAGGTAGTCTTTGGCATCCGGCACTAGCCGGCAGGCGAGGAGGGCCCCGGCGGTGGCGATGAAGCCATCGCAGACGAGAGGAGATTTCACTGCTGCGGCCCCCAGGAGAGCCCCGGCAAGCGCGGCGATTTCAAAGCCGCCGACCTTGCTCAAAATGTCAAGGGGATCGTGCGGATTGGGTTGGTTGATCGCCAGACCCTGTTCGATGACCGCAATTTTACGCGCCAGGGTGGTGGCGTCGATGCCGGTGCCGCGGCCGGCCAGTTCCGCCACCGGGTGGCCGCTCAGCACGGCAACAATGGCAGTGGAGGGCGTCGTATTGGCGATCCCCATATCACCTGTCCCGACCAGGTTATAGCCATCCACGGTGTACGCCTGTTCGACCAGGTCGGCGCCAAGGAGGAGGCCGGCGATCGCTTGGTCACGGCTCATGGCCGGCCCTCGAGTGAAGGAGGCGGTCCCTTTGTCGATCTTTCGGTGAAGGATGGGCCAAGCCTGCGGCAGATCCGTCGCGACGCCACAATCGACCACCTGGACATCGGCCCCGACATGGCGCGCCAGGACGTTGATGGAGGCCCATCCCTGCACGAAGCTTAAGACCATCTGCGGGGTGACCTCCTGCGGATAGGCGCTCACCCCTTCCGCCGCCACCCCATGGTCGCCGGCCATGGTGAAAACGAGTTTTCGTGAAAGGTCAAAAGACAGGCTCCGCCGCATCCCCGCCAATCGTGCCGCGATGTTTTCCAGCAGGCCCAGCGAGCCGCGCGGGCGAATCTGGGCATGCAAGCGCGCCCATGCCTGTTCCCGCCAGGTCTGGTCCGCCGGCTCAATGCGCGCCACAAGTTGATCGAATCGGTCCACTTCGTGCTCCTCTCAAAAACACAAAATCCTTCACACCTCTCCCCGAGGTTGGAAGGATTGCTTCATGGTTTCGGCAATCAGTCAGCCTGGTCCCGGCCGATGCCGGGCAACCTCTTCACGGCAGGTCTTCTGACTTGCGGATCACTTTACTCTCTGAGCCTTCCAGTTCCCGTGGCTGACCGAGCAGCCCCGGAACAGTGGCCGACCCTCAGGTTTCATCCCCGCTCACAGCGCTGACGAAACGTGCTGGTCTTGCACCGGTTTCCCTCTTAACCCGCACCCGGGCACCGCGAAAAGGCCAAGGACTGATACTCCGTGCTGCAAGTTAACCTGCCTTCTTGGTCTTCTTCAAGAACTTCAAGGCTTTATCGGTTTCCATAACCGGAATGACCTCCGCTATGCCGAGGTCGCTCCAGTTATAGACCGAGGAGGCCAAGTGGACATCATTGTCGGCCTCGAAGAGGCGAAAGATGCGGTGACCGGAAAGGTCGAGCCATTCTCCCTTGATGGTCACTCCCACATCCTTGTCCATGCCCTTTACCCGCCGTTCGATAACGACGTTGCGATCTGCCGGATCGTAGTTGAATATTCCCAGGAACAACATGATGGATCTCCTTTTATACGGCTGCTTTGCTGCCGCTCGTAGAATGGATAAAAGCAATCGGTGGCCACCAGCCACCTTGCCAGGATTAGGGCGTATTATAGATGAATCCAGCCCCCTCTTGCAAGGCTTCAGGTTGGGTACCGCAACCCGGCGCTCAGTAAAAAATGGTCCGGCACCGATGGTAGGGTTTCCTTCTATAGGGCGCCAGCTGCCCGAGCTGCCACAACCACTGGTCAATCGCCGCGCTCGTCACTGCCTTTCCCCGCCGCCCCAGAGCATCCTTCAAGGCTTCCACGGCCCAGATGGTCATAGCTCGGATTTCGATCTCTTCGTCACTTCCGGCGGCCAGCTTCACCAGTTGATCGACCCGGTTTGCCAGGTCCGGATGATATTCAATAATACCCATTTCCCGCAGGACCTGGGGCAATTTGTAGTCGGCGAAAGCGGTCAGGTTGTCGAGGTCGTCGAATTTTCCCCACCCCTTGCCGTCGAATGCGGCGTGCACGTCAGCGACAAAGAGTTGCGCCCGTTTCCAGAAATAAACCGTTCGTTCCCGGTAATGTGCTTCATCCCGGAAACTGCCAAAGGTGGCAACCAGCTGTTGCACGGTCTTGACGGCGCTGCCGCGGGTCTCTTCCAGAAGATGCACCAGATCGCCCCGCCAGCGGCTCAGAATGACCTGTCCCGCCTCTCTCAGGCAGGAGAGTCGTTCCCCCAGGAGAGGGATTTCCGCTTCCCGGGTACTCCTGAATATTTCACGCAAATCCCTTTCAGGGAGCTCGGCCAGGTATCCCGGATCGGTGATGGGAAAACCTCCCTCACGGGCCCGTTTGAGGGATGCCGCCAGTCCCCAGTACCCGGAATAATCCTGGCCCTGGTAGCACACTGTCCAGGCGGGCCGGCCCTCATCCGGCCAGAAGCAGTGATTGAGCACATCCACGACAAAAATCCACCGAACTGTGTCTGACGAGCCGTCGAAGAAATGGCAGGGATGATGCCAGGTGTGCCGCCCGGCAAGGGAATCATCCCAGAGTTCGACGGCCGCTTCGAGCCGCTCGGGATGGAAAATAACCCAGCGGCACTGGCTGACGATGGGCTGCAGGGCAGACAAAACCGGCAGACTTTGCGAATCCATTTGATTACCTCTCGCTAAAACGTGTGCGATATGGGGTACCCTGGGGAGAGCGCATGGCTTCCCCCCCCGGCACGCGGTTCTGGACGACAACCATGAATCGATAGTGCGACGACGCGGCCCGATCAATTGCGGCTTGACTTCCCGATTATTTTCATAGTAGGAAATCGCTTGTACCATGGTAAATCCGACACCTGATTATCCCATCATTTGCTTTTTACTACCAGTATCCATAGAAGAGGCGGCCTTCAGTCTGAGGCTGGCTAAGCGCCAATGCGCGAGAAAGGCTAAAATTTTTCAATGGAGGATGGGCAATGAAGAAACTTTTCACGTTGGTGGTTGCCGTGTCGTTGGTCTCCTTACTGGTACCTCCTGTGATAGCCCAGGAGAGTATCAAGGTGGGGATTATTTTGCCGGTCACCGGAGACAAGGCGAAATTCGGTGAAATCGAAAAGAAATCCTTTGAAATGGCCCTCGAAGAAATCAACGCTGCTGGCGGAATCAACGGTAAGAAGCTGGAATTTTTGTTCGAGGATGATACGGGACGCCCCGACGTAGCCCGTTCGGCGGCCGAGAAACTGATCACCAAGGACAAGGTCGTGATGCTGGGAGGGGGCTACGGCAGTTCTGAAACCTTTGCCATCGCCGGCGTCGCCCAGCAGAATCAGATGCCTTTCCTGGTGAATACCGGTTCCGATGACAAGATCACCACGCAGGGCTGGAATTATATCTTTCGCCTCAACCCGCCGGTGAGCGAATACCCCAAGGCGCTGGAATCCTTCCTGACGGAAGTGGTCAAGCCCAAAACCGCCGCTATTCTTTACGAAAACACCAATTTCGGTTCGGCTGGCTCGAAGGAATTCCAGTCGACCTGTGAACGGCTTGGCATCAAGGTGGTGGTATCGGAAGGTTATGAACACGGCGGTGTGGACTTCAAGCCGCTCCTCATCAAGGTCAAGCAGTTCAAGCCCGACCTGGTTTATATGATTTCCTATATCATGGACGCTTCCCTCCTCATGCGGCAGAGCATGGAGCTGCGGCTCAATCCCAAGGTTTTCGTTGGTGGGGCGGCCGGCTTTACCCTGCCGGAATTTCCCAAGAACGCCGGCAAAGCGTCGGATCTGGTCTACTCGGCGACCCTCTGGTACCAGACCCTGCCATTTCCCGGGGCCAAGGAATACTATGATAAATTCGTGAAGAAATATGGTGTGGAAACCGAATATCACGGTGCCGAAGCCTACGCCGCCGCCTATGTAATGGCCGATGCTCTCAAGCGCACCAAATCGCTCCAGGCTGACGATGTACGACAGGCGCTGCTTTCCACCGACATGATGACCGTGTTCGGGCCGATCAAGTTCATAGCCTACGACAATATGACCAATCAGAGCAAACTCCCCACCTACCTGGTGCAATGGATCGACGGCAAGCTCGAACTGGTCTGGCCCAGGGATGTTGCCACGAAACCCTACGTGTTTCCCATTGAATGGGACAAGGCCTGGAAGTAGCAGCAGGTATCGGTTGCACTGCCAGCCACCCGGCAGGGTGGAGGCAAGATGGGGCGGGTAATCACGCCACTTGGCGTTGAACGACTGAGGGCAGGCACACCATGGAAGTTTTTGTTCAGACATTCGTATCAGGGATTCTCATCGGTGGCATTTATGCGCTCGTAGGCCTTGGAATGACACTGATCATGGGGGTTATGAAGATCATCAACCTGGCCCACGGCCAGCTCATGATGATTGCGATGTACATCACCTTTGTGCTCTTCGAACAGCTTCACCTGGACCCCTATCTCTCGCTCCTGGTGGCGATGCCGGCCCTGTTCCTTATCGGAGCCACCGTTCAGAAGTATTTCCTGAACCCGTTGCTGAAGGTGGATTCCATCCTGCCGGAAAACCAGGTCCTCATGACGGTTGGGCTTGGGATGGTGCTGACGGAAATCGTCCGTTTCATCTTCCAGTCCGACTACAAATCGGTCACCACGTCGTACAGCTCCGAATTCATCTACCTCGGTGAAATCTCCTTCAATCAGGCAATGGTGGTGGCCTTTTTCATTGCTGCCATCCTCACCCTGCTACTCTTCTTCTTTCTGCTCAAGACCGACATTGGCCGGTCGGTGCGAGCAACGGCGCAGAATAAGGATGCGGCCCTTCTGATGGGAATCAACGCTGAGTGGATCACCATCTTCACGTACGGCCTGGGATCGGCCCTGGCCGCCGCCGCCGGGTCGCTCCTCCTGCCCATTTATTATCTCTTTCCCGATATTGGCGGCCCGTTTACCCTGAAGGCGTTCATCATCACCATTCTGGGTGGTCTGGGCAGCACCGTGGGGGCCATTGTGGGCGGCGTCGTCCTTGGAATTGCTGAGTCCATGGGTGCCACCTATATTTCCATGGCGCTCAAGGATGCGATCGGGATGGTTATTTTTCTCCTGGTATTGATCTTCCTGCCGGGCGGCCTCAAGGCATTGACAAAAATTTGAACAGGTTTTCACCATGAAAACAATGCGCTGGTCAACCCTCGTTCCCCTCGTCCTGCTCGCCGTTTTTCCAATAGTGGTGCAGTCGGACTACTACCGCCATATCTTCATCATCGCCCTCATGTGGGTGGTGATCGGCTCCTCGTGGAACCTTCTGGCAGGGTACACCGGGCAGGTTTCCTTCGGCCATGCCATCTTCTTTGGCACGGGAGCCTATACTGCGGGTTTGTGCGTCACCAAGCTCGGTATTTCGGCCTGGTGGGGGATGCTCCTGGGAGGTCCCGTGGCCGCCCTGGTAGGGCTTTTCATCGGCTGGGTGTGCTTTCGTTTGCGGGGTCCCTATTTTGCGCTGGCAACCATTGCGGTGGGAGAGATCTTCCGCATTGGGGCGACCGTCTGGCGTGACCTCACCGAAGGCATGCAGGGGATTTTGATCATCCAATCGTTTCGGAGCAAAATCCCTTACTATTACCTGGCACTGCTCGTGGCGGCGGCATGCGTCTACGCCATCTATCGGGTGATCAATTCCAAGTGGGGCTACTATTTTGTCGCCATTCGCGAGGACCAGGACGCTGCCGAGTCCATGGGCATCAGCGCATTTCGCTACAAGAGCCTGTCGCTGCTGGTCAGCTCCTTTTTCACCGGGCTTGCCGGCGCTTTCTACATGAATTACATGGCCTTCATCGATCCCCACGTCGTCTTCGCTCTCCACTACATTTCGATCATGGCCATCCTGGTGGGCATCATCGGCGGGGTCGGGACCCTGTGGGGACCGCCGGTTGGCGCCTTCATCATGGTGCTGCTCCAGGAAACCTTCCGCAGCTCCTTTTTCGGCCTCCTTCCCAAATGGGTCAGTGAGGGCCACGTGCTGGTGTTCGGCTTGCTCGTTATCCTTGTCATTCGCTACCTGGCCAACGGTATTGTTGGTGACTGGGCCAAGATCAGTCAACTTTGGTCGAAGGGAAAACCGCTGCCCTCTGCGACCGCTGGAAACTGACCATGAACTTATTTGAAACAAGTCATCTCACCAAAGCCTTTGGCGGCCTGATCGCCGTGAACGATCTGACCTTTCACGTGGAGAAGGGGCAGATCTTCGGGTTGATCGGCCCAAACGGTTCCGGGAAGACCACGGTCTTCAATCTCATCAATGGCTACTACCCGATCACCTCCGGGACGATTCAGTTTGAAGGGAAGGAACTGAACGGGCTTCCCACCTGGAAGATCTGTAAAGTGGGCATCGGTCGCACTTTTCAAATCGTTAAACCGCTTCGCCGCATGACCGTGCTCGAAAATGTGATGGCTTCCGCCTTCAACCTGACCGCCAGGCAGGAGGCGGCCCGGGACAAAGCCATTGAGGTACTGGAATTCTGTGAACTGATCAAGAAACAGGACTACTCTGCCAAAGGCCTGACCATCGGTGACCGCAAACGGCTCGAAATTGCCCGGGCCCTCGCCACCGGCCCAAAATTGCTCCTGCTGGATGAGACCATGGCCGGCCTCACGCCCCAGGAACAGGCCGAGGGCGTGAAGCTCATCCGCAAGATTCGTGATTCAGGGGTGACCATCATCATCGTCGAACACATCATGCACGTCATCATGAACCTCTGCGACCTGATTCTCTGTATCAATTACGGCCAGAAGATCGCTCAGGGCACCCCCGCAGAAGTCGCCAACAACCGGGCAGTCATCGAAGCATACCTCGGGAAGGAATAAATACCATGCTCAGGGTGGAACAGGTCAACGCCGGCTATGGCGATATTCAGGTGCTTTGGGACGTATCCTTCCAGGTCCGGACGAATGAGTTCGTCGTCCTGGTGGGGGCTAACGGGGCAGGCAAGAGCACCATCATGCGCACCATCTCCAGTATCATCCATCCCACGAGCGGCGCTGTCTGGTTCGAGGACCAGCGGATCGATCAGACCCCCCCGCACCGCATCATCCACCATGGGATTGCTCATGTGCCGGAGGGACGACAGCTTTTCCCGGAAATGAGCGTGCTGGAAAACCTCGAAGTTGGTTCCCTGACCCCCGATGGCAAAGCCCGACGGAAAGAGACCCTCGAGTGGGTCCTGACCCTTTTCCCCAGACTTCGCGAACGCCAGAAGCAAATGGCGGGGACCCTTTCCGGCGGTGAGCAGCAAATGTGCGCCATTGCCCGAGGTTTGATGTCCCGCCCCAAGATGATCCTCTTCGATGAACCCTCCCTGGGACTCTCGCCCCTCCTGACCCAGGAGATCTTTCGCCTCACCCGCCAGATCCACAAGGAAGGCATCACCATTCTCATGGTGGAACAAAACGTCAAGCAGACCCTTGCCATCTGCGACCGTGCTTATGTGCTTGAAAACGGCCGCATCGTCCTGGAAGGCAAAGGCAGCGAACTGCTGGAAAACGAACAGGTCAAGCAGGCCTTTCTGGGAATCTAGAACCGCTGCCTGAAATCCGATCACTTGTCGGTTTGATCGGAAGCCTCGCCGGGTCTTGCGGAGGAACCACCAAGTCGTGGTGTCATCGCAGTTGGCGTGAGCCCGGTTTGAGATGACCCTCTGGATCACTTCACTGAATTCGCAACGATCGCTTTCACCTTCGGATCGATCTTGCGCACTTCCTTGATGAGCTCTTTCCCTCCGCACCCGCCGGGAATGGTCAACTCCATGATCACGGCTTTAAATGGTTTCCCGACTTGTGTCGCCTCCCGATTACCGCAATGGTTTCGGGTCCGTCTTTGGCCGGATGCACCTCATAAAGGACAATTTAATGGCGTGGTTTTTTCCCGGCGATTTCAGCCTTATCGGGTTGATGGAACAGTGGTTTGTTGTTGCAGGTCTGGTTGTACCGTTTTGGTGGAATATCGGTAAAGCTCTTTGTTGTCTGCGGCAAGATCGTATATAAGTGGCTAACATGAGTCAGAATTGGTCGACTGGGCGTCCCAAGGGCATGTCACCGGTCTGAATCGCCCGATTCGGCATCGTAGTCGGTTCCGACTTGGCAGCCCGAAAATGGAGCACTCCCTGAAGGTGAGATGAATGCGTCCTTCCGAGTGGGCAATGCAGCATATTGAATTTCTTTCGGATCATCACCGGATTGTGTGGGTAGAGGACCCTTATTGCCTTCTTGAGGACCGTGAATTCTCCCTCCTGCGGCATAGGGTGGGCTTGAAGGGCCATGCGGTTGTTGCAGTTGAAAGTGCCTTCAGACTCCGGCAAGAATTGGACATGCTCGACTCGGGATCAGCCCGGCTGATTCTCATCGACCAGTCTTACACCCTCCGGGATCCGCATCTTCTTCCCAAGGATGCCAAGCCGGCTGACCTGAAACCAATTCCGGCCCCGGACTGGAAGCCTTTTGTCGAGAAGGACGCCATTTTCAGACCTACCGTGCGCGATTTCCTTGCCTTTGTAACTGGTGACGATCACTGGCCAGCCGAAGTGAACATCTACCCGTATGAAAAACTTGCTCGTGACAACGCTCGCGGATTCGTTCAGGCTTACGAAACCTTTCGGAGCGCCGGTCGCAACCTGACCACGGAAGACTTGATACGGGTTGGGGCCAGCACGGTCCTTAAACTGAACTTATTCGATATCAATAACCCCCTGGACGCTCTTGATCTGGCTTTTCACAGCCAGGACAGGTGGGACGCCGTCCGTGAATTCTTCAATCCCAAAGAGTTGGAGGCAGTTTTTCGTCATTTGAAAGAGCTTCCCCCTCCCTTGGGGGATCTCTTTTCAGATCAGGCAGAGAGTGCCAGAACAGCGTTGGTTGCTCTGCTTGTGCTACGTCAGCATTTTGAAGCGCCAGGTCCCATCCTGCCGATCTTATCTCCTGCGCTCATCACCTTTCAGGGCTGCACGGTCGAGCCCTGTTCCGATGCTCCGGCTTGGTTCGTAGAAAAGGAAATTCCTCGTTTCGAAAAGCTCCTGACCAAGGCTTTTTTGGATTATCTTCGTTCTGGCCTGGATCTTTCCGATTCTGAAAAAGCAAAACATTTTGCACGCGACGAAAGACTATCAAGCAAACTGAGGTCGCTGGTCCCTTTTGATATCCTGACCCCGCCGATTCCTAAACCTGGCGTCCCGGATGGTTTCGCTCTGGTTCGGCTTGTCCCGGAGTTTAGAGAAGCCAAACGAGAACTGACAAACCTGATAGCATCGATAAAGCCCTCTGTTGAGGGCCTCCGCCTCACGCCCCCAGATAAACAGAACGCCAAGAAAATCCTTGATGTTTTTGTAAACCAAGAGTTCTACAAAATGGAGCAGCTTATCGGGCGCCTTGATTCCCTGATGTATTACATTGATGGCCCTGCAAAACGCCAATGGCAAAAAATCGATGGTTTCGAGCATCGCTGGGTTCAAGAAACGCGGGAATGTCACGATGCATTCGTGGCCGCCCGACGGCTCCGTGATGAGCTCGATATAGCCTTTGGAAAGCTCCTTGAGTCTAGTTACGCAAGAGTCGTGCCTGGCGAGATCCTGCCTGCGGACCTATTCTATCAGCAGTTCATTGGGCCAAGGCGCAGGGCAACCGACGGCCAGCCATTGAAAGCGATCATTATTGTTTTTGATAGCATGCGATTCGATATCTGGCGCCGTCTGGTGAGACCGATGCTCGAGCGGATGTATGTCATAGAGGAGCAGATTGGTTTTGCTCTTCTCCCTTCCGAAACTCGTGTTTCCCGCCGCTCCTTCTTTGCTGGAAAGCCTCCGTCGTCCACACCGAAAACCGGCCGCGAATCCGACTTCTTTGCCGAGCTTGTTTCATCGTTTCATGGCATCAAGATTCAGCTCGATGAAGTACCTCAGGCTCAAAAACGACCCGGTATGGCCTTTGTTGCCCAATCCCACGATAAGCACACAAAAGCGTGTGTCTTTGACTTTGCTGACGTGATGTCCCACAAAGTTGACTGGGACCCGCACACCTTGAACGAAATGTTCAGACCCATGCTCCTCGAAGTTCAGGCACTTTTAGCTGAGGCTGGTCCGGAAACCAGGATCTTTGTGACTGCTGACCATGGGCATGTGCTTCCCCATGGCAGGACCCCCGTGTGGCTGGAAGACGCAACCGATGTCGGCTATCGCTCTGCGTATGTTACAAAACGAATTGAGGGGCAAGAAGCGGCCCGAGTGTTTCAGATCCCCGCTGCCAGCCTGAGGCATGCTGGGGCGGGTTGGTTTGTATTCCCCCGGCCCGGCTTTGCCTTGCGCGATGCAAGAAGTGAATCGGCCAGGCACGGTTTCAGTCCCGATACAAGTTATCGTCATGGAGGAACAAGTCTTTTCGAAGTCGTTGTCCCACTTGCCTGCTTGAGACACCGCGATGCTCCTGCCACCGTTTATCTTTCAGCATCCCTCCGCACGGCTCCTGTCGTTGGAGAATCCTGTGAAATTTTGTTAAGCGTCTCATCTGATGGGATCATCTCCTCACCCCTCAGTATTACTACCGACCAGAGCACTGTCGAATCGATAGTTGCATCCGAGATATCGACAACTCCGCGACAGTACCAAATGCGTTTTGCTCCGACTGCACCCGGCAAGCAAACCATTCGGGTCAGGGCGCATCTAGCCGAAGACCTGGTGGGTGAAACAAAACTCGAAGTTGCTGTTGCCCCTGCTCCCGCGCCGGTCGATAAGGCTCTGCTTAAGCTCAACAAGCTCTTCGGAGAAGACTGAAGATGGCAACAGAAAAGGCACGACAAGTCTTTGGACGTCTGGTAGTGGAAAAACGCCGCACTCGTCTCTCGGATCTCAAGGAATTCCCACGCTATGTCATCGAATACCTGATTGATCAATTCTGCCCGGGAGAAGATTTCGATACCGAGATCGCCCAGGTGCGCAGAAAGCTATTCAAAAACTATGCGTCACCCGCCGATGCACCGCGCATCCTGCATGAGCTCAAGCAGCGTCGGCAGATGGATTTGATTGGCCGGGTGGAAGTTCGCCTTGAAACCAGCGAGGACAAGTATTGGGCTTCCTTCGCCGCTCTCAATGAACGGAGCATCCACATCAGTGAAAATCTGATCAACAAATACCCGCGGTTAATGGGTGGCATGTGGGGTATTGCCGAGCTCACCTATGATGAAGCGCAGGTTTGGAAGAAGAAGGTGACTCCCCTGGTTCTCACTGACTTCAACCCGTTCCAGTATGGGGTGATCGATGTCGATGAGTTCTTGCGGAAAAGGTCGCAGTTCACGCGGGACGAATGGCTCGATATCCTGATCAACACCGTGGGACTCAATCCTGATGTCCACACTTTTCGACAGAAGCTGCTTATCATCCTGCGTCTCGTTCCCATGGCGGAACGGATGGTCCACCTCATCGAGTTAGGCCCTCGGGAGACCGGAAAGAGTTATGGATTCAAGAACCTCTCATATTACTCCTACATGCTTTCGGGAGGCCGCGCAACGCCTGCCGCCCTTTTCGTCCATGCCGGTACGGGCAAACCCGGCCTGGTGACACAATTTGACACGCTTATTTTTGATGAGATTGCCCACACTGAGTTCAAGGACCCGACAGCGACCATATCCATTTTTAAGGACTACATGGAGTATGGGAACTTTAGCCTTGGCCGTTTTCAGGTTAAGGGAGAGGCTTCAGTCGTCTTTATTGGGAACATTGACGTGCTGGGGGACATGCCCCACGAGAAGTATGAGCACCTCCTGGAACCCTTGCCGGAAGAGCTGGTTGATACGGCCTTTTTCGAGCGCATGCATGGTTTTTTGCCGGGGTGGGAGATGCCAAAACTCACCGGTGGAAGCTTCGCCGAAGATTATGGATTCACCCTGGATTATTTTGCCGAGTTGCTCCACCTTTTGAGGGGCTCTCTGCTCCCCATGGACCCCGCAAGAAGGTATCACCTCTACAATGCCAAGGGCAGGGATATAGAAGCCATAAATAAGATCGTTCGTGGGATCCTAAAGCTTCTCCATCCCGATGGCCTGGCATCCGATGAGGAATTAGCGGACTATGTTGCCTTGGCCGTTGAGTGTAGACAGCGGGTCAAGGATCAACTCTCGGTCATTGCTCCCGGCGAATATCCCCAGTATACGATTGAATTCGAGATTGGCTCTAAAAGAACACCTGTGGCTCCCCCTGAACGCGCACGCCGCAGGATGCTGCGGATGCCATCCGAACCGCAGGTGGGAGTAGTCACTGGACTCGCGGTTACCGGTGAAGCAGCCGGAACAATCCAGCTCATTGAGGTGATCGCTCAGAAGGGTTCGGGAGCTCTGAATCGTCTGGGGTCCATGGGCAAGGCCATGAAAGAGTCGGTTAAGGCCGCCTATGAGTTCGTATCGTACAGGCGCAAGTCCTTGGAAATCGTGTCCGAGTTCAAGGGAGGCTACGACCTGTCTGTTCTTGCTCTTCAGGGGGGAGTTCCCAAAGAAGGTCCATCGGCTGGTCTGGCTTTTGCCGTTGGGATCGTCTCGGCCTTGACTCAGCGCAAGGTGCGCAACGATGTTGCCACAACTGGTGAGATCACCCTCCATGGCAACGTCCTGGGTGTGAGTGGACTGGCTCAAAAGATTGCCGCCGCCCGCGACGCCGGAGCGCGAGTGGTCATTCTCCCCAAAGAGAATGAGCGAGAAGTGCGAGATTTCCCACCGGATGTGCATCGAGGTCTTAGGCTTGTGTTTGTGGAAAAGGCAGACGAAGCATTTTCAGAGGTTTTCATTTAGGCATGGGTAGATCTCTTCGCTCCCGCCGAACATATTTCACCCAGCCCCTCATCGAGGAAAGCCTGCTGCATCTGCCTGCTGCGTTGGATTATTCCGCTTCCTCGGATTTTCAGAAATACCTGGTCGATAATCTGCACCACAATAGTGCTACGACCCGAGAGAGGAATGCCAGGCGCATCGCGAACCGGTTCTCCTGCAACGGGGTGATGAATCTTGACCTTGCACGAGCTCTGAAGGCTTTTGGCGATTCTCGCACTGGCCGTGAAATCCTATATTTTGAGCTTCTCCAGGCGGTGCCTTTGCTGCATGAGATAGCCTCGCTTTGGCTCGCAGGACAGCCCCGCCATGAGCCCGGCGTGCCACGCGCGGAGCTCCTTTCTTTTCTTGATGCAAGATTGGCCGGTCGAAGCTCCGGGGAAGTGGCCAAGGCTGCGATTGGCACTTTCCAGCGATGTGGTAAAATAGCTTCACAAAAGAATCGGCTCTATCTGCCGGTATGGTCCGAACCGCCCGTGGAAGCCTTCCTCTACGTTCTCGCTCGTCTTTACCCGGAACGTGCGATGGTGCGCGTCGATCTCTTTGCCGGGCTACCCATTTTGCGCGCCATGCTATGGCCCCAGCCCGCCCTCGACCGTTTGCTGGTTCAGGCTGAGGAAGCGGGCCACATCAGCAAGATCTCCGAGCTCGATCAGTATCACCAGTTTACGCTAGCCGGGTCGGGAGTTGAACGGATGGGCATGCTTTTGCACGGGGCGGAGAACGTCTGAGATGGAGAATGATATCAAACGCCTTCAACCGGATAAATTACTGCAGGAATTGGCCAAACTTTTTATGACAGAGGCGCATGATCGCCATGTCTATTGTGTCTTTGGCCCTTATGACCTCATGCGGCCCTTTCAAAAGCGGCTGCAGGAGGAGGTCAATCGTGGGAGTTTCGATTCAAAGGGGGCGGTACAATACCTCTCGCTGAACCGGGATATCGTGGGTCACATGAAAGCCAGAGGTGTATACGATCAAGCCTCACGGCTTTCTGACTTGCGTCGGGATGACGAATTCAGGAGGATTCTGTCTCAGGCTTTTCGAGACCTGGTGACGAGCCGTATTGAGGAAAAGGGCGCCGTCGGCCTCATCCTTGCAGACTTTGAACTCCTCTACGCCTACGATCTTGGCGGCAACGACATATCCATTGCCAGGCAGGTGGCGATCAACGGCAAGCGCGTTTGTCTCCTTGTGCCGGGGGCGATGCGAGATGGACGCCTGTGGATATTCCATGAAGACCCGGAATCCCGCCGTGAATTTCCGGATGCCTTGGTTTTCAAAAATTCGGGCTGGGTGTTCGAATTGACTCCATGAGGATGTCAATTACAGGCCGGCGAAGGCACCGATGCTGGATGCCGGCAAAAGGAAACGGACCATGGAAGCTATCTCTGAGAAGATCATCAAACACTTCAGATATCTTGGGCTCTATGGCGTAAAGGCTGAAGAGAGAATTCGGGAAGTCCTTGAATCCGAATATCGGCGACGGTTGACCCGATATGAGCATACCGACCGACTCTTCAGGAAGAAGTACGGGATGAGTTTCGACGAATTCGAGCGAAATGAGGTTGTTAAGCAAAGAGGGTTCACCTGGGAGGTCGAATCGGATTCGGATGAATGGGAGATGGCCCTCGATGGGATTCAGAGCATGAAGCGTGGGCTCAAGGAACTCCTGGGAGAACGCCTTGATGCTTGATGAGCTGATGCGGGAAGTTCAAACCATTGCCAGGTCTTTCGCCTTCATAAGAGCCGTCACGGACCTGGATCGAACGGACAATGCCCTGAGGCTTCGCCTGATCATTGATGAAACCATGTTCGTCCAGGTGTATGCCAATTCGGTAAAAGGCAAACTCAACTTTGCTCTCATCAGTTCAGGACAGCGCATCTTCGGCAGGGACAGCGAGGGCGGGATGTGGCACCAGCATCCGTTTGAATCCCCGGAAAGCCATGAATCAAAAGGAGATGCGGGAAGAAGAGTGAGCTTGACGGAATTCGTGTCCGAAGTGGAGGAATTATTGCTGAAGGAATCGCTGCTCTAGAAGATGTCCAGGCGATCCACAACCTCTGGCTGTTTTGTTTCGAGAATCAAATTCATTGGCCCGCTGTAAACCAACAGCCTGACCATAGATATGCGGAAACGGAACCCCATGATGAGACGTGCAAAGAGTAATCGGACTCCACCTGATGCCGTGGGTGAACAGCTTACCACCTATAAAGCCACACCTGCCACCAAGCCGCACCTGAGTAACTATACGCCTTTTGTGCCGGGACCAAATCCGGAGCTTGAAGAGTTCATCCGGCAGCATGCCACCCCCTATGACCCCGAAAATGACGATTACGATGTCCCGGCGTTCGAGCGCGACCTGGTTGTGGACAAGGCCTACCCGCCGAAGGCCATCTATGACATGCACTCCTACTGGTCCAAGAAACACTGGGCTGCCATCCGCACTTATATCCGTCACTACCTGCCCGAGCAGTATTATCCCAAGGGCACCGGCCTGATACTCGATTGTTTTTCCTGCTCGGGCATGACCGGCGTGGCGGCCATGATGGAGGGAAGGCCCTCGGTCCTCATTGATGCTTCGCCGGCTGCCGCTTTCATATCCCATTGCTATACGCATCCCGTCGATCCGGAGGAACTAAAAGCAGCTTATGAGCAGATGATGACGGAGCCTTATCCAGAGGATCTGCGCACGAAACTGCGGGACATCACGGGTAAAGAGATCGCCAATCTTCGGGAAGAACTCGACTGGCTCTATGCCACAAAGTGTGATCGATGCGGCGGCAAGGCCACCACAGAGTATGTTGTGTACTCCGAGCGTTTCCAATGCCCCAGATGTAGCGAGATCGTGCCCCTTTTTGATTGTCCGGAAGTGAAGGTTCCCTATCTCATCGGGAGCAAGAGCAGCCAAAAGACCGAATTGAAAAAGCGAAGGGTATGCCCTTCATGCCTGGCAAAGAACCATAACGAACCGCACCGAGGCTTCGTGATCTCAACTCGCAGCAAGAAGTTCGGATCAGTACCTGTGATGGTGAGCTATAGATGTCTTGGTGGGTGCAAGCCCGCACGTAGTGAACGGCGCCATGACGAGGAGCACACGACACGCAAGCTTAAGTATTTCCGTGAGATGGATATCGGAAAGATCGAGGCCATTGAGGCTGCACAGCTTCCACACTGGTACCCAGATAGGAAAATGATGGATGTGGAGGACGATTCCAAACCGTGGGGCGTCGAGTGGCGACCCGGACGTAATTTCAGGACCATAGCTGAGCTTTATACAAAGCGGAACCTCTGGGCCATGAGCGCAGCCATGCGTGCTGCTCGCTCCAATCACTATCCTCAGCCGATTCAACTGGCGATCATAGCAATGGCCCTTGGCATAAGTAGAATGAACCGATACGTTCCAGGGCACTGGTCTGTTCAAAATCGTATACTGGCAGGCACGTATTACCTGCCTCAGCTCTCGACAGAGGTCAATATTGCGCCTCAGATTGTAAACAAATTAGGTGTTATCAAGTCGGCCCAGGAATCTCTGAGGGACCTACAAGCTTCAGCAGCCATGGTAAACAACTTTGATGTGAATCAAGTAGAGATTCCGCCCAGCAGTGTCGACTATATTTTTACTGATCCTGCATACGTCGATAAAGTCCAATATGGCGAGCTCAATTTCATCTGGGAATCCTGGTTGGGATTTAATGGGAAGTGGCTTGCCGACGAGATAATTGTTAATCAATTCCGTGGTAAGGGATTCGACGAGTGGGATCTTGATTTGCGTCGCGCACTGTCTATGTGCTTCAGAGTGCTCAAGCCCGGTCGTTGGATCTCGCTGTGTTATCACGATACAGACCCTGCTACCTGGACTCGCCTCCAAGATATGCTGCTTGATACTGGCTTTGAGATTCACGCGGTGACAGTTCTGGACCCAAAACAGAAAAGTCTAAATCAGCTTTTCGCGGAAAAAGTCGTTAAGTCTGATCTGGTGATTAACTGCCACAAGCCTTCAAATGGCGATGACCCCAGGAAACAGGTTCGTCATCCGGATCACCGTGTGTCATATCGCGTACGCGAAATAGTCGTTCAAACGCTGTCAACAAAGGGTGGTCAGACCCGTGATCGACTATGGGACGTTCTACTCAAGCGATTGCTCACCCGAGGTCAAATGGCCGAACACAGGTTCGATGATATACTCTCGGAAGTTGCTTTTCGGTCTGAATCGGGTCGATGGTTCCTTAAGGAGGAGTTTGAAACACTCTCGGGAAGCGACATCAATAATGAAGAGGCGGCCGGCGATGCATTGGTTCGGTTCGCACGGCTTCGCTCGATTGGCGTGCCGGCAAAAGTAGCCGCTCACATTGCACTCACCGTTTCCCACCTCGCCTCTGTTGATACTGATGAAAAAGAGATCGAAATTTTCATCAAGAACACGATCAGCGATCCCCAGGTAGCCAGGAAATTCAAGCTGGGTGGTCGCCTCAAGGGAGTGGAATTCTACGATTGCCTGTTCTTCTACCTGACCCAGTTTCTCAAGGGGAGACCGGCTGGGAAAGTCCCGCGACGCAACCTCGCTGAATTTCTGGAAGAGTATCTGGTCCGATTCAAAGATGGCGACAAATGGCTCTATCGCGTCCCGGACGATACAGAGGCTGCCAGCCTCAGGATAGCGCGCCAGACTGGGCTTGGCCGGCGCATCCGGCAATTTGTCTCGTACCTCAAAGGTGAGGGCGACTTCCCTGTGATACTAATCCTGAGTTTCTTGTTTTTTTGCCAAGATTTTCCTTCATGCTGCGGATTTAATTAGTAAATCCGAGCTGGCATTTAGAGATGCAAGGAGGGCTGTGATGGCTTTTGATCCATG
>JAPXSS010000046.1:0-24412 GCA_033812955.1 Syntrophobacteraceae bacterium
TGAGGATGACCACTTTCTCCCGGGAACTGTATTTTTTGCGCTTCTTCACCATGCCGGTTTCCTCCGTTGCTTGTAGTTAAATCAATCGAAGGAAAATTCCAATTCCGTTTGAAGCAGGACACTATCTTCATTTCCTGGCGCTGTTCGGGGCTGACTCAGGTGAAAGGCGGGGGTATGAACGGGGTGACGAAGACTACGCCAGCCAGGCCCGGTCCGGCTTTTCCCTGGAGGCCTTCCCGAGGGAACCTCTGACCCGCTTCAGGAATACCTTTTCAGGGTGTCCCGAAGGGGCACGAATGACTCTTGCAGGAGGTGGTGATGATGCAGCCTGTTCGCCGAAGGAGCCATCCAGCTCAGCCGCAACGCTCTTACTGTATCCTTGAGTTTCTGACATCTCCGTTTTATGATGATGCTCCTTGTGTGCACCAGGAGAACGTGGGTGGAACGGACGCTGCTGTCGAATTCAGGCTGAACCGGTCAGATCATGAGAGGTTGCCGTGGGAGATGCTCTAAAACAATTACTGGGGCCGATGAAGCCCCCCTTCCTGCTGTTGACCCCGGCGTGTGTCGTACTCGGTTGGGGTACCGCCCACTGGACATCCGGCCCGGTGCACCTGGTGCACTTGGCGGTGGCCTTGGCCGGAGCCCTGGCTGCCCATATCAGTGTCAATGCCCTCAATGAGTACCTTGATTTCCGCAGCGGACTTGACACTCGCACCCAGCGAACCCCCTTCAGTGGCGGTTCCGGTACCCTGCCACGCTGGCCTGAAGCAGCGCCCCAGGCCCTGGTAGTGGGGGTGATCACGCTCGCCTTGGTCGGTCTGGTCGGGGTCTATTTTCTCTGGATCCGCGGGCTCCAGCTGCTACCCTTGGGGCTGATGGGCATGCTGGTGGTCGCAGCCTACACTCCCTGGGCGACCTACCATCCCTGGTGCTGCCTCATTTTTCCGGGGTTGGGGTTTGGCCTCCTGATGGTCATGGGCACCAGCTTTGTCCTGTCAGGAAGCTATTCCTGGTCGGCCTTTATGGCTTCCCTGGTGCCGTTTTTCCTGGTGAACAACCTGCTCCTACTCAATCAGTTTCCGGATGTTGAGGCGGACCGCAGTATCGGCCGCAGACATTACCCGGTTCTCCTCGGCCGGCGCGCCTGCAGCCTTATCTATGGCGCTTTTCTGCTGTTGGCCTACGTCAGTATGGTCCTGGGTGTTACCCTGGGGTGGTTGCCGAGAGCCGCTCTGCTGGGACTGCTCACCTACGGCCTTGCAGCCTACGCCTTTCTGGGAGCTTTCCGATACGCCGATGAGGTGCCACGCCTGATCCCCTTACTGACCCTGAATGTGGTGATCACGCTGGCAACGCCCGTCTTGATGGCCATCGGGTTGTTTTTGGCATGAGGCCTCTACAAGCTTTCGCTGCTGAGGCTGTCACTGCTTCGGGTCCGGTGCCGTGATATCAACCGGAAGGACGCTATGAATCGGCATGATTTCATTGCTGATCGTGATGATTGCCTGCTGCTGGTCATTGATATCCAACAGGCGATGGTGAAGGTGATTGAAACCTGGCAGCAGGTCGTCCGACGGGTCAATCAGCTCACACAGGCTGCTGAAGTCCTGGGAATCCCGATTCTGCTGACGGAACAGTACCCCAAAGGTCTCGGGGCTACGATTCCCGAGGTGATCAACCCGATTCACTCTCCCAGAGTGTTTCCTAAAGAGCATTTCAGTGCCTTTTCGGAAGCGGGTTTTCGGGCATTGATCAATTCTTACCAACGCCGGAAAATCGTGGTCGTTGGCATGGAGACTCACGTTTGTGTGTTACAGACCAGCCTGGATCTCATCAAAGAGGGTTATCAGATTCATCTTGTGGCTGATGGCGTGGGCTCCCGAGCGAATCGGAACCGCGATCTTGCCATCGAGCTTCTCCGGCAGGCCGGCGCTGTGGTCACTTCAACCGAGATCGTTATCTTCCAATGGGCCTGGCGTGCCAATACGGAAGATTTCCGAAGGATCCTGCCCATTGTGAGATAAAACCCTTAAAATCTTGACTTTTTGGAATGACTGAAAATTCAAAGCCATCCAAGATTCCACCTGGTCGCCATACGCATACCTGGTTACCGACTTGCTCATCACACCCGAAAATGTCTATCAGCTCATGCGCGGTGGCCGGGCAAGGTGGAAGGTTGAGAATGAAACCTTCAACACCCTGAAAGACCAAGGTTACAATACCAAGGGAACGGTTAGCTTTTGGGTTCATCCGGTTAACGAGTACCCCAGAGTATGGAGATGGTACAATCTGAGCTTGAAGTATTCCTGGTCCCTGAATCCATAGGCCTGCCTTTTCAGGGTTTTGATTTTGTTGTTGATGCCTTCGACCACGGCGTTGGTGATGGGATGCGTGAAGTAGTTGAGCAACCCAGTCCGGTAGGCGGACAAAGTTTTGGCAACTTTGGCCAGGTGCTTGATTCCGGATCTGAGGGCGTCTGCACACCAAGTCTCCAGGAATGCTCTCGCCGCAGGGAGGTTCTCCTTTTCCCGGAAGAGGCGAAGTTGCTTTTTCATAGAATGGATGAGCGGCTGGTTGGCTTGAAGCAAAGCATCAAGCCGGGCCTTCCGGTCAGGTTTCAGATCCTCGTGGTTGCTCAGCAAGAGGAAGCGGTTCCCTTTGAGGGTCTGTTGTCCCGGACGATCCAGTTCCCGCTGTTGTTCTCGGCGCAGATCCTCGATGGCGTGATTGATGAGAGCCATGATGTGATAGGGGTCGAAGACGATGGCCACCGCATGAAGGATCCTTCCGCTCTGGGTCGGTAACGACCGTCATGTACTCATGGTCTTTCCTGATGCAGAACTCGTCAATGCCAAGGTAGCGGACTTTGTGTAGGGGGATAGTCCGATAGAGAAGGCGCAATTTGGATTTATGGATCCCCTTGACCAAGTCTCAGCCTACTCCAAGGTAATGGGCAACCGAGCGAATTGTCCCGAACCGGAGAAGGTCCGGAACAGTAAGGGCAAAGGAACGGACATATCGGTGCTTTCCCGGCATGAAAAGCAACCGTGGCCACCAAAGCGTGCCACAATCGACGCATCGCAAGCGATGATAGTCAAGAACGAGGATGCACTTCTTGCGACCAATGGGGCTCATGAAGAACCAGCGGGTCTTTTGGCCCTTCATTGTGGTTTTGCGACAGCCGCATTTGGGGCACTTGATCAGAGCGTCGGTCATCTTGGCACGAAGAATCACCGCATCGGCGTTGTAGTGAGTCGAGGTATAGCAGATCCCTTGCAGCCTAAAAGCATGGTACAGTATCGATGTGGACA
This sequence comes from Syntrophobacteraceae bacterium, assembly GCA_033812955.1. Taxonomy (GTDB): domain Bacteria; phylum Desulfobacterota; class Syntrophobacteria; order Syntrophobacterales; family Syntrophobacteraceae; genus JADGQM01. The sequence goes on from JAPXSS010000046.1 coordinate 3,315, forward strand.
TGGTTTGTTCTCCCCTCATGTTCGATTGCCAGCAAACAAGATGAACCCAAAAAAACTGGGGATGGTGGAGTTGCCCGCCTTGTGGGTGAAAAAGTCTACGAAAACTTAGGGCGAGACCCTAGCCCAAACAACCATCTACGGGGGCTCCGGGAATTACTGGTCTGCCGCGGCCTTGGAGAGTATGCTCGAGACGATGATGGGAATGATTTCCATGAGGTCCATGTCAATACCATTCTTGTGGTAGAAACTGCATGCCGAGTGATCATCGGAGGTGATGACACCGTTGAAAACCTCCCCAGGACCGAGCGCAAGACCTTGGCTCCCCGGCTTGCCGCAATGGAAAAGTAGACCATCCACTTCTCGCAACTCGGAGGGTAATGGTCATGAATTCTGTCCATTTCTTCAGGAGGGGGACAAATCTCTCTTGAGGCCCTTGTGTCCTTTCTAGCCTCCTGGAGAATGGGAAGATTTCTTCTTCTTGGGTTTCTCAACCTTTGGTCTGTCCGTTGAGAGCGGTTTGGAGGAGTTGGTGGAATTGGTCGTAAGGGAAGCGATTTTTTTATGCAGGTCAAGGACTTGCCGGGCAAAGGCTGTGATCTTGGCATCCATATCCAAGAGCGCCTTCGCAACGGCTTCTCTGCCCGCCTCGTAGATGAGCTCCGCTTCCCTGACGTCCATAAATCCTCATCGACTCGTAATCTGACCAATGCGGTTCGTTCATTCCATTGAACCTTCCCATATCAGATTCCGATGAGGATGTCCCGTCCAAAGTGGAGGCTTGGAAAATACTCTACCCCACTGAACGGTTACGGAGGGTGGACACCAACCGGGTGGAGCTGCACTCAGGGTTTCAACTTCGCACATCTTTCTCTACCAGGCGGGTTTAAATTTTCCTCAGGTTTGATTATGATCACCCTTTACTGGCTGTGGGAATTCCATCGTATGCCGCCAAGAAATCCCAAGACCCCGCTGTTTCGCTGCCGGATGGTGTGGTACCAAATCGTATTTTGATCACTGGCCGCTGACCATTGATCAGTTTTTCATCTGAAGCAAGAGGACCTGCATGGCAAACCACAAGACCCATGAAGAAGCTGAACCCATCAGCATATGCCGGGGCGATGTCGACTATCAGGGCATCATCAAACACATTAACGAAGGGGTGGTGATCATCCGGGAGGGCAAGATCGTGTTCGCCAACGACGTCTTCTGCGAGATCTCGCGAAAGAGTGCACAAGAGGTCATTAAAACCGACTTCGCCCAGTTCATCACCCCACCCGACCGGGAAAAGGTGTCCCGTTATCTGACCGAGCGTCTATTTGCCGAAGAGCTCGGCGACCGGATCGAGTTCACCATGCCGCGCTCACCCTGCGATGCGCTCATCGAAATGAAGGTCAGCATCGTCGAGTGCGGCGGCACCCCATCCATCCTCGCCGCCCTGACGGATATCACCGAACGGCGTAAGGCCCGCATCGAAATGGAACGTATCAAAGGGCGCCTTGAAAGCATCCTGCGGGCGATGAACGAGGTGGTCGTTTCCCTTTCTCCCCAGGATTTTACCATCCTGGCCATCAATCCAGCCGCGGAGGCGCTCTACGGGGTACCGTTGCGCGACTTCACCAGCGGTCGACGGCATGTGATGAAGTTTGTGCATCCCGAAGATGCCGAATTGATGGAGCAGTTCTACCGCAACCTGCCCGAAGCCGAGTTCGACGAAGCTCAATACCGGATCATCAGCGCCAACAAACAGGTCAAATGGGTACTCGATGAAGGCCACGTAGTCTATTCCGACCAGGGCACAATCCGCCGGATGGATCATGTGATCCGGGACATCACCGATGAAAAGAATGCCCTCGACGCACTCCGGCGAAGTGAAGCCAAATACCGCGACTTCTTCGAATCAACCCACGATATGGCCTACGCGGTAACTCCCGAAGGGATCTTCATCGATATCAATGATGCCGGTCTCAAGCTGCTCGGGTTCGAGAGCAAGGAGGAAGCGCTCGCCAGCAACCTGAAGAATTTCTATGTCGACCGCTCGGAACGGGCGGGATTCCTGGCCGAACTTAACGAGGAAGGGCACGTCGAGAACAAGCGGGTCAGGTTCAGGAACAAGGCCGGTGAAATCATCGAGGTTGCCGTGACGGCTCGAGCAAAGACTGATGATGCCGGCTATCTCCTCTACTACGAGGGCATCGCCTCCAACATCACCAAGGCCCTTGAAGACCAGCGCAACCGGGTGCTGCGCAACGCCGCCGGGGCCATGTGTCATTACCTCAATACCCATCTCATGCAGCTCGACGGTTCACAGGCACTTCTGGGCGAGGAACTCAAGGCCGTGGAAGCGCTGCTGGACGAACTCGCAGGCGGCGCCCCGGCGCAGGAAATTGCCGGTCGGATGAAAGGAGTCACGGAGAACCTGCGCACTTATCATGAGGGTGTTTCCGGCGCCTACGGACGGATTTCGGAAGTGACCCGGGCCTTCAACAAGGCCTTCCTTTACCGGGAGGAATCCTACGTCAGCGGCACGATCCTCGACATTTTCAAGGCCTACGGCTACGAGGGAGAAGAACCCAACCTATGATGACCTTGGGATCAGGCGTTAGAATCGGCTCAACCCTGGAGGTGAGGTTTCCGGTCGGGGAAGCCGGCGAAGTTTCCGGTGTGTTGAACGTTCCTGCGGAGCCGGTCAAAACCGGCCTGATCCTGGCACATGGGGCCGGCAACGACATGCACCAGCCGATGCTCGTCTTTCTCGCCGACCACCTGGCTCAGGCCGGCTATCTTACGCTCCGCTTCAACTTCCTGTACAGGCAGGAGGGTAAGACCGCCCCGGATCGCCCGGAAAAACTCTACCAGGCCTGGAAAGCTGCTCACCGCTTTCTGCGGGAGCATCCCCGGTGTCCACCCACGCCCATTATCGCTGCCGGCAAATCCATGGGCGGCAGAATTGCGTCCCAGATGGTTGCCGAGGGTCAGCTCGAGGTCGGACGGCTCATCTTCCTTGGCTATCCCCTCCACCCTCCCGGCCGGAAAGAGCGCCTTCGCGACCGGCATCTTTCGGCAATCAGGATTCCCATGCACTTCTTTGCCGGCACCAGGGACTCTCTTTGTGATCTGGAACTGCTCCGCAAGGTTCTGTCACACCTTGACGCTCCCTGGCAGCTGGAAGTCATCGAGGGTGCCGATCATTCGTTCAAGGTACCGAAAACCGCGGGCATCAGTCCTGACGAGATATACCGCCACATCACCGACAAGATCTTGCAGCAGTTGGCGGGGCAGTAACCGACCGCAAAGACGGCAGCTTCTCTTCCGGGGTCTTCACCGTCCCTCGAAGGACTTGGCACGACCCGGTGCATCATGCTATCAGAAGAGCCCGAGCAAGATCGGTCCATCATCGGACCCCCATAGACGCATGAACATGACCAGGGTTAACCGACAACCTGTAACCCGCAACCCGCAACTCCGTGCAAGAGACTGACCATGCAGCATGTTAGGAACTTCAGCATCATCGCCCACATCGATCACGGCAAATCCACCCTGGCCGACCGGTTAATCCAGTACGCCGGGCTGGTGAATGAGCGCCAGTTTCGCGATCAGATCCTGGATAACATGGACATTGAAAGGGAACGCGGGATCACGATCAAAAGCCAGACCGTGGTCCTTTCCTACACCAGCCGCGCAGGTGAAGCCTTCGCGCTCAACCTCATCGACACCCCGGGGCATGTGGACTTCTCGTACGAGGTGTCCCGGGCGCTCGCTTCCTGCGAAGGGGTCCTGCTGCTGATCGACGCCTCCCAGGGCGTTCAGGCTCAGACCATTGCCAACCTCTATGCGGCCATGGAGCACGACCTCACGATCATTCCCGTGATCAACAAGATCGACCTGCCTTCGGCTGATATCGAAGGCGTCAAAGAACAGATCGAACACGATTTGGGACTTGACTCCGAACAGGCCGTGCTCTGCTCCGCAAAGGAGGGGATCGGTATAGAGGAGATTCTCGAAGCCATCGTCTATCGTGTTCCGGCCCCCTCGGGAAATACTGCAAAACCTCTGTGCGCCCTAATTTTCGATGCTCACTACGATCCTTTTCGGGGAACGGTGGTGAGTTGTCGCGTTTTCGACGGCATCCTTCGACCCGGCGACGTCATTCGCCTCATGTCCACCGGTGCCACCCACAAGGTCGAGGAGGTGGGGGTCTTTCGGCTGGCCAGAGAACCCCACAGAGAGCTTCCGGCAGGTTCCGTGGGCTACGTGATTGCCGGCATCAAGACGGTGGCCGATACCAGCATCGGTGACACCATAACCCTGGATGCCAGTCCCGTCGCCTCCCCCCTGCCCGGCTTCAAGGAAATCAAGCCGGTGGTCTTCTCATCGCTCTATCCCATTTCCTCTGATGATTATCCGTCGCTGGCAGACGCCCTCGAGAAGTATAAACTCAACGATGCCGCCCTGGTCTATCAGAAAGATTCTTCAGCCGCCCTGGGCCAGGGGTTCCGCTGCGGCTTTCTGGGGCTGCTGCACCTCGAAATCGTCCAGGAACGGCTCGAACGCGAGTACAGCCAGGCCATCATCATGACGGTGCCGAGCGTTCAGTACCGCTTCTCGCTGGCTGATGGAGCCACCGTGACCGTGGAAAACCCCCAGTACTATCCGGATCCGGTGTTCATCCGGAGTTCGGCGGAGCCTTTCATCAAGGCGACCATCATCATTCCCGAGCGCCACCTGGGGGTGGTCATGAAACTCTGCCTGGAGCGCCGCGGGGTCAATCCCAGGATCACCTATCCGACTCCAGCCCGGGTGGAAATCCAGTTCGATATGCCGCTTGCGGAAGTGGTCTTTGACTTCTATGACCGGTTGAAGACGGTCACCCAAGGGTACGGTTCGTTTGACTACGAGCTGAGCGAATACCGGGAAAGCGACCTGGTCAAGCTGGATATCCTGGTCAACGGGGAAAAGGTGGACGCCCTGTCGCTCATTGTCCACCGGGAGCGGGCGCGGGAGTGGGGGGTACAGGTTTGCGACCGGCTGAAAGAGGAAATCCCGAGACATAACTTCAAGATCGCGATCCAGGGCGCCATCGGCGGCAAGATCATCTCCCGGTCCACCATTTCCCCCTTTCGCAAAGACGTGACGGCCAAATGCTACGGCGGGGACATCACCCGGAAGCGGAAACTCCTGGAGAAGCAGAAAAGAGGCAAGAAGCGGATGAAAATGGTGGGCTCGGTGATGATCCCTCAGAGCGCCTTCATATCCGTCCTGAAGGCCCGCGATGAATAGCGGGGAACCCGCCGGACTTTACCTGCACGTCCCTTTCTGCCGCTCCAAATGCCACTACTGCGACTTCTATTCGGTCACCTTCCGTGCCGCTGTTCCCGCCTGGCTGCAGGCCATCAATCGGGAAGTGCGGAAGTATCGGGAAGCCTGGCCGGTATTCGATTCTCTCTATCTCGGCGGTGGTACGCCGACCATCCTGGGTGAGGCGGAACTCGCCGCCCTCATGGCGTGTCTTCGCCGAGATTTCACCTTTCATCCCGATTCGGAGATGACCATCGAGGCCAACCCGGACGACCTTTCCCGGCCCACCTTGCAGACCCTCCGGGAACTCGGCCTGAACCGCATCAGCCTGGGTGTGCAGTCCTTCGACGATCGCGACCTGGCCTACCTCGGCCGTAAGCACAGCGCCGACCAAGCCCTGCGGGCGCTCGAACTGATCCGCTCCGTTGGGTGGCCCCAGGTTGCGGTCGATCTCATGTACGCGATGGAAGGGCAGACACTTGCGGCATGGAAAAGAACCCTTGACCGGGTGCTCTCCTTCCACCCGGAACACCTCTCCTGCTACCAGCTGACCCTTGCGCCGGGCACCCCCCTGGGGAAGCGGCAAGCCGATGGCCGGGTTCGAGCCATTGGTGAAAGATGGGAAGCGGCCTTTTTCATCTTCACCTCCCGCTATCTTGAGCGACGCGGTTACCGTCACTATGAAATCTCCAATTTCGCCCGCAGCTGGGAAACCATGTGCCGCCATAACCGCAAGTACTGGCGTCATGCTCCCTACCTCGGGCTGGGACCTTCGGCCCATTCCTTCCGGGCTGGCAGGCGCTGGTGGAACGTGCGGTCGATCACCCGCTACTGCCAGCTCCTGGCGGCAGGCCAGGTGCCGGTAAAAGCCTCCGAAACGCTCACGCACGACCAACTCGCCCTGGAAGCCCTCGCCCTTGGCTTCAGGACCAGCCAGGGGGTTGCCTTGGCGCTGGCCGGGAACCGCCCGGAGGGAAGCCGGACCATTGCAATGCTGCAACAGTCTCGGCTGGCAACCGTCCACCACGACAGGCTCCAACCCACCCGCAGGGGGTTTCTCGTGGCAGACAGCCTCCCTCTCATGTTCTCACGCTGAGGGCTTGCTCGGCTCTGCGATGTCCGAATCCCTTCAGTGGTCGGATGAAGGGGGAGGTGGCAGTGGCCAATCTGCAAAAAGCCCGATACGAACGAGCTCCGGCTTCCATTCGACGTAGCTGATGGTATTGACCATCGCCACCGGCTTTTCCTGCAGAATGCGTCCGTCACCATCGATCAGCCGGACGAAGCCTCCGGCATCACCTCCCTACCCCGGCATCATCGAGAAGAGAGATGGGATGCGGTGAACAACCACCGCTTAGCGCCCATCCGGGCTGGTGAACCGGGAATACTCAGAAGCCGCGGGATACAAAGTCCAGAATGAGGAAAGTGTAAAGCCTGCCCCTGCATTGTGTGCATCAATGCGCGATCACAGGCCGTAGGCCTGATTGAACCTTTCGATGATCGTCACGAACTCTGCCGGGAGCAGGCCGTAGACCGTTTCGAGAATATGTTTCGGAATTTCCCGATAAAAGGCCTGCGCCACACCGCCCGCGATGCAGGCCAGGGTGTCGCTGTCGCCTCCCAGCGAGATGGCATTCCTGAGCGCTTCCTCATAGTCATTAGAGTCAAAAAAAGCGATGAGCGCCTCCGGCACCGTTCCCTGACAGGACACATCAAAATGATAGCCGGGGCGGATCTGCGCCACGGTTCGCTGGAGCTCATAGCCGAAGCGGCGGCTGATTTCGCGGCGGATAACGGCTTTGGATTCGCCGTGATGAGCCAGGAACACCGCCAGCGCTGTGGCCTGGGCGCCCTTGATCCCTTCGGGGTGGTTATGGGACACTTCAGCACTCCGTTGGGCCTCGGTCAGCACACGATCTGCGTCAGGGAAGGCGAACCCGACCGGGCTGACGCGCATGGCTGCTCCATTTCCCCAGCTGTTGTAGGGGCGGCTTTCGGCGGCGAAGAGCCAGCCAAGGAATGCTCCCCCATAGCCGGCATGAGGATATTTTCGGCCGAAGGCTTTGAGAGCACTTGCATAGTCAAGCTGGTCGAGGATGGCAGAGGCAATCGCGACCGTCAGGACAGAATCATCGGTAAACCGGCACCTGGGATCGAACAGGGGAAAATCCGCAGTCTTGATGGGGTGATGTTCGTACACCGACCCGATGATATCACCGGCAACGGCTCCAATCATGTCCCGACACCCTCCGCTTCCGGTGACAACACCTTCCGTCCTTCCTGAAGCACTTGGTCAAAGTAGCGTTCGAGGGCCTCGTTGATCCCGCGACACCCATCGATAACCTGTTCCGCCCACTCGAGGTATTCCTCCCGCCGCTGGCGCGACCAGCCAGTGGGCGGATTCTGCGCCACGTCACGAACGTTACAGATTTTGTCGGCAAGCTTGAGCAGCTTGGCCGGTGCCGAGAGGTGCGGCGCATGTTCGATCTGGAGTCGCTTGCGCTCCGCCTTGGGGAGGTTCTTGTCGTCACTGACGGCTTCAACTAGCAGACGAATTCGGCGGCCGAAAAGCGCTTCGAGTTCTGCAGGAGTGGTCCCGGTATCCTCAATGGTGTCGTGGAGCACGGCGGCAATCAGAATGGTCAGATCCTCCACCTTGCCGACATTAATGAGGACATCGGCTACTTCCAGGGCATGGTTGATATAGGGTGAGGCATCAGCATCCTTCCGTCGCCGATTCCGGTGCCGATTGGCGGAAACAACCATGGCTTTGAACAGGAGGCCCAGTTGATCCATCTCCGGCTGCATTTTCCCCCCATCCCTATTCGTCGGCTCGAAGCCGCAGCGGGCCTTGCGCCCTTTCTTCAACACGGATGGCACTCACCAAGAGAGAGAGATTCTTCGATTCAGCAGGTATTTGGCCACAACTGGCTGGAGGGAATCCCGGCTGGGTTCATTCCGGTAAGCATCATGCAGAATTTTCAGGTCGGATTCCCAAGCCACATCACCGGGCGCCAACACACAAAGGCTGCCGGGCTCATACGCTTTTGAGATCCTGTTGTCCCTGTAATAGAAATGGTCGTCGGTGTCTACCGTCGGGAAGGCGCGCATTCCGGGAGGAATCTCGTCCGGCTTGAACCAAAGCTTGATTTCACGCTCTGCTTCTCCAACTGTAGCGGATGCATGGATGAGGTTGTCCATGCGATCACCGACCATTTTCCCCTGGTCGTCAAAAATCGGTATCACCGTGCCCAGGGAGCGGATGCAACCCGGTTTTTCGTCCCTGGCCACATGAGGATTGGTGGGTCCACAGATTCCCCGGACGGTTGTAATGGAATCAGGCCCCTGGTAGACGAGGGCGATAACGCGCTGTTTATCGAGTTCGCCGGGATAGTGGAGCTGCCCGGTGATCATCTCGATAAGGGCTTCGAAAAAGGACTTGCCCCGGTGCTCAGCATAATGCTCCTCCGCCAGCATCCGGGTCACATGAACCACCTTGGCCGCCGCAAAGGTCAGGCCGGTATGGAATTCGGACAGCTGAGAAAGCACATAGCCGGTGAGGGAATTCTTCAAGGCATCGGGCTTGATCAGCACCAGGGTTTGCTGCATTGTCTGGGGCATAGCTACTCCTTTCATGGCAGGAACCGGCAAAACGGGAACGCTGCGGGGATCATCGGGTCCCGGCAGTACTGTCCTTGAGTCACCGGGCCCGGTCAGACAAACCTCGCCTTCCCCGACCTCCCGGATTCCGCAGGAACAGCCTCATTATGCCGCAGGAAGGGGGCGGTTTACAAGGATCAGTTCATGGGGCACAATCCGATTGAGCTGCTTTCGGTCCTTCGCCATGGGACTCCTCCTTGAGGTCGGAGGCGCGGGAGTCCAGCGGGCTGGCGTGCGCTTTTACATGGACATCCCAGGAGTACCGATGGTAAGGGATAGGCAACTCACCGATGAACCTCGAAACGGAGGAGAGCAGGTATGGTCAGGCAGCAGCATCGCATTCGGTCGTTTGGCGTCGTTTTTTGGGTCATGGTTCTGGTTGGAGCGCTGGTCGCTTGTGCCGGTACGCCGCCCCCTCCGCCCTCCTCATGCTCCCTTCCGCCGCCTCCCAGCAAGGAGGCTAAGGAGGCCGTGGTGGCTGACAGGCCAATTCAGGTCATAACGCCCTACTTCCCTCCTCCCGACCGCCTGGACCTCTGCGGCGAACCGGTGCCCCTCGATTTCCAGGACGTTCAGGAACGTTTCGACCGGGAATTCACCCTCATCGTCTACAACCACGCCCAGGTGTATCTCTGGCTGAAGCGGATGGAACGCTATTTCCCCTGGATTGAAGAGCGCCTGCGTGCGTATGGTCTACCCGAAGATCTGAAATATGTGGCCATAGTCGAAAGCGATTTGCAGCCGAATGTCTGCTCGCCCAAGGGGGCTGCCGGCCCCTGGCAGTTCATGCCCAGCACGGGCACCGCTTACGGGCTCGCTCAGCATGGGTCCTGCGATCGCCGTTATGACTTCGAGCGGGCTACCGAAAGCGCCTTCCGCCTCCTGCGCGACCTCTACGCCCGCCACAAGAACTGGGCCCTGGCCATTGCCGCCTACAACTGCGGCGACGGGCGCATCTACGAGGCCATGCGTAGCCAGCGTGCAACCGATTACTACCATCTGAGGCTGCCCTTGGAAACGGAACGCTATGTCTTCCGAATCCTGGCCGTCAAGGCGGTCCTGGGCAATCCCAAGCAGTACGGCTTCCACCTGCCCAAAGGGTCCGGCTATGCCGAACTCAATCTAGATCGGGTGAGGGTTAACCTGGACAGCCCGGTGATGATCACAACTGTCGCCAGCGCGGCCGGGATTACCTACCGCGAGTTCAAACGCCTCAATCCCGAATTCCGCTCGGACGATGTCCCGGCGGGAAATCACGAGCTGAAATTCCCTTCCGGATACGGCAAGAACTTCGAACGAAACTTCAGTGCCTCCCGACCGTCCGCCAGTTCCACGGCGGCAACGCAGGTCGCGGTGGAACCCCCCGTACCCACGGAGAGCAAACGTCCGAAAAGTTCGCCGGGGCCTCCCGCGAAATCCCCCTCAACACCGCCCGCGCCGGCAGTGAAGCAGCACACCGTGCAAAAGGGCGAAACCCTGTCCGGTATCGCCCACCGGTACCAGGTGAACCTTCCGGAGCTGCGCCGGGCCAACAGTCTCAAGCGCGATATCGTGATCCCGGGTCAGAAACTGAAGATTCCCTAGGCGCCAGGTGCGAAGAGGTTGGGAATGCAATGGGAATGGTTGTCGGATCGCCCCACCCCTCACCCCTATCCAGCCAGAAGAGCAGTGCGTTTTCGAGTTCTTCGAGCTGTACCGGGTCGACCACTTTTTCACCCTGTTTGGTTCGGATATAGAAGACATCGGCCACTTGGTCCACTTTGGTCGTGATCTTCGCTACATAGATCCGAATCTGAAGTTCGAAGAGAGTGCGGGCAATGGTGTAGAGCAGCCCGACCCGGTCAAGAGTATAGACCTCGAGGATCGTATATTTGGCGTTGGATTCGTTATCCACCAAGATTTTGCTCGGAGAGCGGCGCATCGACAGCAGCTCGCTTCGACGGGCGGCGGCATGCGCGGCGATACGATAGTGCAGAGCCAGCCGGCCCTGCAGCAACCGCTTGAGATCGTTTCTCACCGCATCCCAGTTGGGTTCGCCGGAGGAGGGTTCGGCAAAGCGGCACTGGAAGATCAGGATGACGACCCCGTCGTTCATCGCGAACACCTGAGCTCCCCGAATGTCCATCTGGTGGAGGGTGAGGATACCGGCGGAGCGGAATACCAGGCCGTTGGTCATCTGGCTCATAAGAGTGATCTCAGCGATCCCTTCTTTTACCGAAGCCTCCAGAACAACCGGTTCATTGCTGCGGCGGAGCTGCCATTCCATCCGGAGGTGCCTGGCTACCGCTCCCGAGGACATCGAGAGAAGATAACGAGGGGCCAGGTTAGCTAGATAGACTTCCAGCTCGGCTGGGCTCAGCAGATCCGACGCTTCCCTTACAATCAGACTGCGAAGATGCGCCAGGCGTTCGGTGATCGCCTGCGAACTGGGTTCGCCTTTTTCCAGAAGATGACGGATCCTTTTATAGAGCGCCACAACCGGAGTATCCCGCCATTTTTGATAGCCCTTGGGGCCGGTGGCGGCCATATCGGCCAGACTCAGGAGGGCAAGATGGTCCAACCGCTCGGCGCTCCCGACGGCAGCAGCGCAGTTCGCCACCATTTCCTCGTCGGCCAGATCCCGCATGGAGGCGTTATCCATGAGCAGGAGGTGCTGTGCGACCAGGAACTGCAGTAACTCGGCCTGGTCTTCGTGTAATCTCAGGCGCCTGGCCACGGCGGGCATCATCTCGCCTCCGTGGCGGGCATGGCCCCGTCCGGAGCTCTTCCCAAGGTCGTGGAGCAGGGCGGCCAGATAAAGCACGGTGGGATCGTCCAATCCCTCTGCCATGAGCGTCAGCTCGGGTTCGACCTCGCGGTATTCGCCCAGGAAGATGCGCTTCAGCTCAGTGAGGGTCCGGAAATGGTGTTCCTGAAGCGGGTAGAGATGGAAGGCATCGTGCTGGACCAGCCCATGGCTGGCGGCAAGTTCGGGAATGAGTGATACCATGAGCCCCTGATTGTAGAAGGCTCTCACGAAAGGCAACCGGGGGTGATCCCGACGAATCAATTCAAGCAGGCTGTCGCGCACCAAGGGGTCACCCGCCGCCGCATCCAGGACATTGCGATGGTGCCGAATCCACTGTTTCGTAACGTTTGCCAGCGGTTTGCCGGTTGCTGCCCCCAGCACAAAGAGGTGAGTAAGCTGAGCGGCCGTGGCGGGGTAGCGATCGGTCTGGACATGGATACGCCCGGAGCGCACGATGATGCCAGCTTCCTCAACCCCCGGCAGTGGCTCCGCCTGCTCCTGGGGATCCTCTCGACTTTCCAGCAAACGTTCCCAGAATTCCTGCGCAACCGCTGCGACCCCATGGAACAGCTGATACACCGACTGCATGAAACTCTCCACCGGCAGAAATCCCGACCGTGCCTGGTAGCCGAGCTTGTCAGCGAGGTGTTCCTGTTGCTCAAAGCTGAGAGTGTTGGTTGAACGGCCAGTCAGGAGGCGAAGCAGGTTGAGGATGCGAGCGTAAGTCTTTTCAGCCTGCTGGAGGATGTCCACCTCCTGGCGCGTCAGATACCCTCCAAAAATGGCGTCTTCGAGATTGCGCACATTCGAAACGACCCGGCAGGCAGTGCGAATCGCCGAGATTTCCGCGAGCCCCCCCGGGTTCTGCTCAAGGTTCGGTTCCATCCAGTTACCTGGATCATCCAGCCACTCCGGGCGGGCTTGGGAAGTAGCGCAGAGGGCGCTCAAAAGAAGCTCCTGGCGCTCCCCGAGGAACCCATCCAGGGCTTCATCCAGGCGCTCCACCAGCTGGCGACTGCCAGAAATATAGCGGGACTCCAGGAGAAGAGGGAGAAACTCAAGATCCTCGATGGCCCGCGATAAGAGGGAGTCGATGCCGCCCTGGTGGACCTCGACCGTCCACCCCGCTTCCACCAGCGGCGACGAGATCTCCTCGATCCACGACTCGCGGCTGGCCTCTGCCCTCAAGAACAGGATGGGCACGGCCTGACTGGGGCCCAGGATGCCGCGTCCAAACCCGCCGGCGGCCAGGACCGCGCCGCTCGCTCGAAACTGCTCGGCATTGTGGCTCATCCGGTTGGCTACACGGTTGTAGAGCGAAATGACAGCGATCTCGAGAAAACTCGTATGCCGACTCAACATCTCCTCACTGTTATCGCCGAGAATCTGTTCCCGCTGATTTTTCAGTGATTCTAACAGGCTCTGCATGCCGCTTTCCTCATTCTCGTGCGGGGGGGGGGTAGCCGGAAACTTGCGGCCCCTTGCAGGAAAGGGGGCAAGCGAAGGTCCCTGGCTCCTTTCTCCGTGCCAGGCCCTATCAGGTTCCACAAAGCACCTTTCAATCATCTTGCACGGAGGAAACCATGTCAAAAGAATTATCCGCAGCCGGTAATGAGCGAAGTCTTGGTATTATTCATGGATACCATGAAGACACCACGAACACGCCTCGGCATGTTTGGGGAACAGGCGCGAAATGAGGAATGGGCTGTGATTGCGATCCTGGATTATCGGGCAGGCAATCGGACCAGTGTGGCAAGAGGCTTAAATATCCTTGGCTTTTACTATCTCGATCCCGCTGATCCGGCCCATGTCGTGGGCCGCACTGGCTATGGGATCCATTTTGCAGCCGTCGTGGCTCAGGGCAACCTGGCGGCAGTCCAACTTCATCCGGAAAAGAGCGGCCCACCTTTTCGAGCGATCGGCGGCCGATCATGCTCGAAGTTGTGCGCCGCGCTGGCGGCAGACCCGACCATCTTCTCGAAGTCCACTCCCAGGGCCGAGCCGATGCCACCTTCATCGCTTCCATGGTGCACTATGGCACCTATACCATCAGAGGAATCAAGGAATTCCTCGATGAACGCGGGGAGGAGGTTCGAAAAACCTGGCGAGAATGATTCACAGGTTGTGGCCGCAAGGCTGCGCCAAAGACCGTGCCGCAGTGGGCGTCTAGCCGCCACTCCTCCGCCGGCAGCGTATCAACCCATAACCCGCAACCCGTCCCCCCCCCGCACCCACTCACAGGTGCATCTCAAGCCCTCTCGGAGGGATACCCGCGGCTCCCAGCCCGTGGCACTGCCAAAGGCCGCGGTTGACGCCAGAGAAAACCGGATATCGCCCGGACGTTCCGGGCCGAAAATCACGCCCTCGAGATTTCCCGCCAGTTGATTCACGGTTTCCGCCAGCTCCAGGATGCTCGTCCGCCGGCCCGTGCCGATGTTGTACACTCTTTTCGAACCGCCCTCGCCGGCACGGCACAGCCTTGCGGCATGAAGGTAGGCTTCCACCACGTCCATCACATAAATGAAATCTCTTATTTGCTGCCCATCACCGAAGATGGTGAGCGACTTTCCGGCCAAGGCCAGAGAGACGAACCGTGTGATCACGCCGCTGTAGGGACTGCCGGGGTCCTGCCGAGGACCGTAGATGTTGAAACAGCGGAGTGCCGCTCCGCAGGCACTCGCGGCCACTTCCCGGGATGCCAAATACTTGGCCCGACCGTAGGGACTCAGATGATGGGTGTCATCCGCAGCATATTCTTCCAGGAGCGGCAATCGTTGATCGTCACCGTATTCCGCAGCGGAACCGGCGAACACAAAGGCCTTGAACCCGAGTGCTGTCGCTTCGTGGAGCAGGTTTACCGTGGCCTGCTGGTTCACTTCCATGGTAGCTTCGGGGTGCTCTACCGAATAGGGCACACTGACGATGGCTGCGAGGTGAAAACACGTATCGAGGTCGCGATACCGGTTTTTTAAATTGTGGAGCAGTCCGCTCTCGGTGACGGACCGTTCATGAAATGCAAAGTTGGGGTGTTCCAGGAATGAGCCCAGATTTTCCCGGTGGCCGGAAAAAAAGTTGTCCACCCCCACTACATAGTGCTGTTCAGCGAGCAATCGTTCGGCCAGATGGCTCCCGACGAACCCAGCCACCCCGGTGACCAGACACCGCGTCCTTGGATATGGCCCCATACCGTCTGCCCCCAGTCCGGTGCCTTTTGCGCTCAAGGCGAAATCGCCTCCCTGGCTGCCTCGATAACACCTTCGACCAGTGCCCGTATGTCGTTCAGCCGCTCGGGTGTGCCCGCTTCATAACGGAGCACCAGCACCGGCTGAGTGTTTGATGCCCGGACCAGGCCCCAGCCATCCTGGAAGACGATGCGGGCGCCGTCCACCTCGATGATCTCCAGGTTCATCTCCCGAAAGCGGCGCTTGGCCTGTTCCACCACCTCGAACTTGATGGGATCGGGGCAGTCCACACGGATTTCCGGGGTGGTAAAGGTAACGGGAACCCCCTCCAGCAGCTCCGGGATGGTCTTCCCGCTGTTGGCCAGGATTTCCAGGAGCCGGCAGGCGGCGTACAGCCCATCGTCGAAGCCAAAATAGCGGTCTTTGAAGAACATGTGGCCGCTCATCTCACCTGCCAGGACTGCGTCCACTTCCTTCATCTTCGCTTTGATCAGGGAATGGCCGGTACGCCACATGACAGCCTCACCGCCGCGCTCCCGGATGTCGTTGTAAAGGGTTTGCGAGCATTTCACCTCCGAAATGAAGGTCGTGCCGGGACGACGGGAGAGGATCTCGCGGGCGAAGATGAGCATCAGCTTGTCGCCGAAAACCGGTTTGCCACGATGGTCGACCACCCCCAGCCGGTCGGCGTCGCCATCGAAGGCAATCCCTACATCGAGCCTTTCACGTTTAACCAGAGCGCTCAGATCAACCAGGTTGTCGAGGACGGTCGGGTCCGGCTCGTGGTTCGGGAAGGTACCGTCCATGTCGCAATAGAGCGGAAATACCTCACAGCCCAGCCGCTCGAGAATGGGCAGGATCACCGGACCGGCGGTGGCATTCCCGGCATCCACCCCAACCCTCAGGCGCCGGGGCATTTGAATATTGCCCACCACGAAATCCATATAGGGGGTAAGGATATCGTACAGCGAAAACTGACCGGTGCCGGTCGCAAAATCACCCTCCTCCATGAGGTTGCGAAGGCTCTGAATCTCAGCCCCGTAGATGGTGTCGAACCCGTTGCAGATCTTGAAGCCGTTGTACTCGGGCGGATTATGACTGGCGGTGATCATGACCCCGCCATCCCGGTCCAAATGGCGGATGGCGAAGTAGAAAACCGGGGTCGGCACAACGCCAATGTCAATGACATCCAGGCCGGTGGTCAGCATGCCTGCCACCAGGCAATCGCGGAAAAGCTCGGAGCTGAGGCGGCAGTCCCGGCCGATCACCGCGTGTCGTTTCTGCTGGTGGGCCAGGTAGGTGCCAAAAGCTCTTCCGAGGAGGACCACATCCTCCTCTTGAATCTCTTCCCCGACGATGCCCCGGATATCGTATTCGCGAAAGGTATTGGGATTCATTGCGCATCTCCTTCGACCGGCAATGATTCCTTGAATGATGAGGGGAAGCGGCGTTGCTGACTCAGTAAGACCCGGCAGCCTGGGGCGGAGGTGACACTGCCGGCACGGTCCGCCCACAAAGCGCGATGGTCCGAGGCCTCGGACACTGCTTCGGACGGCCCGTACCTGAAGTCGGTAAGAGGACATGGATCAGCGGATGCTGCACCGATCAGCGGTGGTACGGAAGAAGTGTTCGATCAGTGATGCCCCCCGTCGCCCCCTTCCTTCAAACGCTTGAAAGTGATGACTGCCGCCGCCAGCAGGCCAACCCCGATGAACGTGAGAGCGGCATAAAGCGCGCCAAAGAAAATGACATGGCTGGGATCATACCAGGGGATGTCTTGGGGCAGCATGCTGGCAACGCTGCGCTTGAGATCCGCGCACAGAAATTCACCGAAAGGTAACATAACCAAACTCCTCGTTGAAAAGACGATCATGGGCAGCTCACGAAATTCGTGAAACGTTTAGCAAAGATTCATGTCGCGGTCAATGGCAAAACACGCCTTCAATCAGCCTCGAAAACAATGACCCCTCCCTGCGAGGAAAGCCTTTGACAGCGCCTCGCCTGACTGCCTATATAGAGCATCATCGTTGCGATTTCGGCAGGAAAAGGAAATGCCAGAGCGGGGTTGCCCTGATCATGAAAAACGTCTTCTCCAATGTGTTAGAGGCCATCGGCAATACACCGTTGATTCGGATCAATCGTCTGAATCCCAACCCGCAGGTCATGCTTTACGCCAAATGGGAGGCCAAGAACCCTGGTGGGTCGATAAAAGACCGACCAGCCCTCACCCTCATCGAAACCGCTGAGCGGGAGGGTATCCTGACGCCCGCCAAGATCATCATCGAGGCCACCAGCGGCAACACCGGAATCGGCCTGGCCATGGTGGCGGCCGTCAAGGGATACCGCATTGTCCTGGCGATGCCGGAAACGGCCAGCCTCGAGCGGCAGAAAATCCTCAAGGCCTTCGGGGCGGAGCTGTTGCTGACACCGGGCAACAAGGGGACGGACGGCGCCATTGAAGAGGTGTATCATCTTGTGCGCGAGCACCCGGATCTCTATTTCATGCCCGACCAATTCAACAGTCCGGCGAATCCTGCCGCCCACCATTTTCGTACCGGTCCGGAAATCTACGATCAGACCGATGGCAAGGTCGACGTCGTGGTGGTGACGCTCGGCACTACAGGAACGGCCATGGGCATCCTGCAGGCCATGAAGGAACGCAACCCGGCGATTCAGGTCGTCGGCGTCGAGCCCTACCCCGGCCATAAGGTGCAGGGCCTCAAGAATATGAAGGAATCCTATGTTCCCGGCATTTTCCACCGCCACGCCCTGGACAGAATCGAGAATATCAAGGATGAAGAGGCCTTCGAGATGGCTCGTCGACTGGCCAAGGAGGAAGGCATCTTTGCCGGGATGAGTTCCGGGGCGGCCATGGCAGTAGCCGTCCGCCTTGCGGCCCAACGTACTGAAGGAATCATCGTGGCCATTCTCCCCGACGGCGGTGACCGCTATCTCAGCACCAACCTGTTCACCACCCTCCTCGAACCCGACTTTCGGTTCTACAATCTGATGCAGCGCCAGAAGGTGGATTTCAAGCCGCTCCAGGAAGGCAAGGCGCGCATCTTCGTCACCGGCCCGCCCCTCGATAAGCCGCTTTCCATCCAGGAATTGCGCCGTTTTCTGCTGGCTGACCTATTGACTCGCTTTCTGCACCTGAAAGACTTCGCCGTCAATGCCGTGATCCTGGCCCCCGATCTGGACAGCAGTGCCATCCAGGAAGCGCGAACGGCCCGTCTCGACCATACCGAATATGCGCAGCAGCAGCTGGACCGCTTCCTGAACGACCTGCAAACCCTCGGAATCCAGCGCACCTTCAGCTGCCCCCGGGCCAGTGAGCATGTCGACACGATCATCGACTTCACCCGCTCGCTCATCAACAAGGGCATGGCTTATGAGAAGCTGCGGTCGGTCTACTTCGACCTTTCGACCAGCAGCAACTATGGAGTGCTCTCGAAGGTCGATCCCAAGAAAATCCATCTCGGCAAGACCGTCGACCTCGAGGCCTACGAGAAGCTCAACCCCCGAGATTTCACCCTGCTCAAACGCTCCACTCTGGCCGAACTGAAGCAGGGGGTCTTCCTCAAGACCGACTGGGGCAACGTGCTGCCGACCTGGCATATCGCTGCCGCCTCGGTGGCAATCCATGACCTCGGCTCACCCATCGACATCCACGTGAGCAGCGTCGACTTCCTCTTTCCGCATCTGGAAAACCTGCGTGAGATCGGCGAAGCTTTAACCGGCAAGCCCTTCGCCAATATCTGGATGCTCTGCGAACGCATCTGGTCCGCCCAGACTGAAAAGCAGGCCGGCCAGATGGACGAGAACCTTGCCATCAGTGATTTCCTGGCCGCTGGCTACACCGCCATGGAAATCCGCTACTGGCTGTTGACCACCCACTACCGCAAACCGATCCACATCACCGCCGAGAACATTCTCAACGCCCGGCGCGGCTATAACCGTCTCAAGGAATTCATCAGCCGTGTGCAGCACGCCCAAAGCGGCAAACGCGAGAACGAAGCACTCCCGGAACTCGTCTTCACTCTGGAACAGAGCTTTCTCGAGGCGCTGGGCGACGATTTGAACCTGCCACTGGGCGTCGCGGCACTCTTCCGCTTCGTGCGCCAGGTGAATCCCATCCTCGATCAAAGCACCTTCAACGAAGCGCAACGCACCCAGATTCTGGAGGTATTGAAGAAGCTGAACGGGCTCATGGGCGTTTTTGACATGGAACTGCAACCCTTGAGCACCGAGGAGCGGGCGCTCATCAAGCAGCGCGAGGAAGCCCGCCAAGCCAGGGACTGGGCCGAATCCGACCGTCTTCGGGACGAACTCGCCCACCGCGGCCTGCGGGTGATCGATACCACCACCGGTACCCGCTGGGAACGACTCTGACTCAGTCCCAACAATCAACCGCCAGCTTTCACCACGAAGCACACGAACCGCATGAAGTAGGTATTTCGTAAGCCTTCGGAGGTTTTGGTGTATCTTCGTGGATGAAAGTGGTCAAAATGCCTGAAAGCGGTTGACAGGCAACCTGCAACCGGCCCCTCGCAACCCTTCGCCACCGACCCATGGGATAACCCGAACTTATCTAAACAAAGTCCCACACACTTTCGGCCAGGCCGGCGGAGCGGGTGGCTTCGAAGAGTCGCAGGGCCTCTTCGAAGGCGTGATCCGAGATCCGTTTCTTGTAGGCTTGTGGAATGGCGTTCAGCTTGGCGGCAAAGGGTTTGTTGGCGTTCTTGATGTTGCCGCCGGTATTCTTGGTGTCCACGGCCCAGGCCCTCATTTCCTGCCACAATTCATCCGGAATGCCGCGGTAGGGGCGCTTGATGTACTCGCGGTTCTCGGTGGTGATGGCGTTGCCGTTCTGGTTCATGGCCAGTCCAAAAGCAATGTTCTGCCACAGGGTACCGACGTTGCCCTTGCGAATACCGAAGTCGATGAAGGAGGAAATCTTGTCGAGAGAGGTGCCGGTGATGCCGTGTTGAGCGATGTCGACGGTCCAGGGCTGGATGGATTTCCAGATGCTGGCAGTGAGGTCCAGTTGAATGCCTTCGTGAGTGGTGCCGAAGTAGGTGCCGTGGATCGAGCCGTTGTTGATGGCAAGGAGATCGGGTCGGATCTTCTTTTTATCCAACTCACCGATGAACCACTCTGCTTCCTCGGGCTGGGTAAAGCCATCGGCGCTGCCGCTCTTGGCTCCAATTTCCCCCAGTTCCACTTCCAGCGCCAGCCCTGCTTGAATGATGGGCTGGGCGAGGGTTGAGGTAACAGCCAGATTGTGCTGGTTTTCCATGTGCGACGCATCGATGGCGAATGAAGTGAATCCGGCTTCCATCTGCCGGGCGATTAGCAATCCGACGCTTTCCACCTCTTCCAGCTTTTTCACGGTGATGTGGTCGGCATGAACGGCGAAAGGAACTTCGGTGTTTCCCAGCCGCTCGTTTTCCTGGACGATGTATTCGACGAAGGAGGCCGGAGTGAATTCCGTATAGCCCAGTTCGGACTTGGCGATCTCGTACATGACTGGGGCTTTGGTGGCCATGGACGCGAGCACGATGCCCTCCACCGGCAGGCGGCAGCGCATATTGCACGCCATGATCATGGCCTTATGTTTTCTGGCGGCTTCCAACATCGGGCGGGCATTGAAAAGGGGTACGATACTGTTGGGGAAACGCTTTTTGACGTTCGCCGGACGACCATCCACTTTCAGCGTACTCATGTCTTTCACCTCCACAGATCTATTTGGTCTGTTGATGCCTTTCGGGAGGCCTCACCTGCACCACCCGGACCGAAGTTCCCAAACCTCTGAAAGATCCCTGGCACCAGGCGCGGCATATGCCGGTCGCTCAGGGGCGCTTGCTACGTAACCAGGGCGTTTACGATGAAGCATAATGGAAAAGGCTGCTTCCTGGCAAGCCTATCCCCTCGCAGCCGGGAAAAGGGTAAACGTTTTCCTCTTCGTCGGGAATCTGTCCTGGTTCAGCGTGAAATGGAATTTTGCCTTCATCAAATAAGCTACTTTTGGCCGTGTCTTCCTGCATGAGGTTGATCACCATGGGGGTTCCACCCCCATACCCCCGGAGTTTAAAAGGCATTAGGGGAAGCTCTGGATATCGGGGTCGGGGGAGCCTTGTAAGCTCCCCCGGGAGCGATATCCGTCGCCACCC
>JAPXSS010000047.1:0-23454 GCA_033812955.1 Syntrophobacteraceae bacterium
GCCCATGCTCGTCGGGATCGCGGTCCTGCTTGCGCTCTCGAGCACGCTGAACGTGCTGAGTATGGGCGAGGAGGAAGCAAGGTCCCTTGGGATCAATGTGGGGGTCATGCGAACGACGATCATTCTCAGCGCCACGCTCATCAGCAGCCTCACCGTCTCCCTCGGCGGGATTGTGGGCTGGGTCGGTCTGGTCATTCCCCATGTCGGCCGCATGCTGGTGGGGCCGGATAACCGGGTGTTGCTGCCCGTGGCCGGCATGCTCGGGGCGACCTACCTGCTCGGGGTCGACGATCTGTCACGCCTGCTCTTTCGGGTTGAGATCCCCATCGGCATCCTCACCTCGCTCCTGGGCATTCCTTTCTTCATGCTGGTCCTGAAGAACGCCCGGAAAGGATGGAGTTGATGGATCTGATCGATGCCGCTCACCTCTACTTCAGCTATGCCGGAACGCCGGTGCTGCAGGACGTGTCGCTGAGCATTCGCGCAGGAGAAATCGTCTCCCTGCTCGGCCCGAATGGGTGTGGCAAGACCACGTTGCTCAAAATCCTCCTCGGCATCTTCCGGCCTCAGAGGGGAAAGGTCCTGTTGCAGGGAAAAGAGGTGGCGGCGATGAGCCCAAGGGAGCTGGCCTGCTTCATGGCCTATGTCCCGCAGACCCATCGTATCGGGTTCGCCTACCGTGTTCTGGATGTCGTTCTCATGGGAAGAACTCCTCACAAGAGTCTCTTTTCCGACTATTCCAGGCAGGATGTGGAAGTCGCCCTCCATTGCCTGGAGCGGCTTGCCATAGCTGACCTGAGCGACCGGCCCTACAACGAGATCAGCGGCGGCGAACGCCAGCTCACCCTCATTGCGCGAGCCCTGGCCCAGGGCGCCAAGATTCTGATCATGGACGAACCGGCGAGCAGCCTGGACTACGGCAACCAGATCCGGTTGCTGACCCGGATCTCCGATCTGGCGCAGGACGGCTATACCTTCATCAAGTCCACTCACGCCCCGGATCATGCCCTGTGGATCGCCAAGCGGGTGGTCATCATGAAGGGAGGGACCGTCATCGCCGACGGAAAACCGCAGGACGTCATCAACGGCGATGCCATCAGCCGTCTCTACAACACCCGGGTTGGCGTCGTATCGGTAGGCGACACACTGTGCATGTGTGTTCCTCACGCCATGCTGAACGGAGCACGAAGAAGCGCTACCCAACTTTGAGACCCTTATAAAAAATCGGGAGATGGGAATCCCGGAAAAAGGCAGCAAGGCGGGAAACATGTTGTTCGAAGACTGTGCCGCGGAACCTTTCCCTGCGTTCCTTGAGGGGTTGGCACTAACCCTCTCGCCACCGGAAGAAACCCTGTCGTCTGCACTGGGAGCTTTCCTGCAGCCATTTCACCGGATGCACCGCTGGGAAGCAGTGCTGGTGCTGGTTCTTTCCATCGGACTGCACGCCTCATTGCTGCTGGCAGCAATGCTCTTCGCCCAAACGCTGCCCCAACCCATCCCGGAACCGCAATTCGTCCTGGTCAGTCTCGAGGAGGCGGGACCCGGGGGCACGGATGGTGCGGAGGGTGGGCCAGGTGGTCTCAGTGGCAAAGGCGCAGATCACGATCTCTCGTCCGACAATTTGGCCGCACCAACCCACGAACCGGAACAACCCGCCGTTCCCGAGCCGGCAGAGCCCGAGATCACGCAATGGCAGCTCCCGGAACACCCAACCAGTGCTCCGGTGAGTGCAAAGCCTGTCATCCGACAGCCGGTCCGCAAGGTTAAGCCCAGAGTCGAAAAGAAAAGAGAAGCCGCTCGCGTGTCCACCGAGACCCCACCAGCTCCCACGCCGGCCAAGCCCGAAGCTTCACCGGGGAATCAGACGGCAAAGGACGCCGGTCAAACCGCCGCTGGCAAGCCCGGAGCGATGAATACGGAAAGTTCCGGCACGGGCGATGGAGGAGGAACGACCGGCGGGAAGAGCGGCTCACATCATGGACTTGGCACAGGGGCGGGTGAATTCACGCTCAAGCAGGTAGACCGGGCTCCGGTGGTCCTGCGCAAGGTGGAACCCAAGTTTCCGGAGGCAGCCCGCACCATGGGGCTTACCGGCAAGGTGGTGGCAAAGCTGCTGGTAGGGGCAGATGGGCATGTCTCCCGAATCAGCATCCTGGAAGCCAGTCCGCACGGCATCTTCGAGCAGGACGTCTTGAAGGCTCTGAAACAATGGGAATTCAAACCAGGGTATTATAGGAACCAAGCGGTGGCAACCTGGGTGGTGCTCCCCATCAACTTCCGGCTCAGCCAGTGAGCGAAAGGCTTTGTCGCCACCTCTGGCCCCGCTGCCGCGACCGCTCTGCCGGTCGAGGAAGACCGATATGCGACGCTAACCATCCTTCCGAGGGTTCCGGGTTGATTCCCGGGTTGAAGAGGGGTAGGATATTGTGTAAACACGACATGATGTAAGGATGGAATGGAGTATACCAGCGAGAGAGGAGATCGATTCGATGCAGCTGATCCAGAAGCTCTACGACCATTGTTGTGAGAAGGCAGCGACAGCGAAAGTAACCTGCCTTTCCGTCGGCTTGGGATACACCGCCGCGGTCACGGATGATGGAGGCATAGGGGTTGCCTACACCTACTTCACCAACAAGCAGTGCTGCGCCATTGGCAAGAGTTATCGAGATTATGAGGGAGAGTCGGCCAGCGAGCTGTTGAGCGAGCTGAGACATCCGGATCCATTGCATCGCAGCATGGGATTGGCCCTTGTCAATGCCCTGAACCACCGTGAGGCGCTCGCTTGCGCAGACGATCCGGACAATGACGTTATGAGAAACACTCTGGGCATTGGTCGTGACACGCGAGTAGCGATGGTGGGATTCTTTCGGCCACTCATCCATCTCTTTGAGAAATCCGGAGCGGTAGTGGAGGTGCTGGACGACATGCAGGGCGTAGGCGATCGGGACCGCTTTCATGAGAGGCTGGGTAAGTGGGCGGAAGTCCTGATCGTCACCTCGACCTCCATTCTGAACTATACTACCGAAGATGTTCTTGCGAAAGCAGGTCCGGAAGTGAAAGTCGCCATGGTTGGACCGAGCACTCCCATGATTCCTGAGGCATTCAGTCATTTACCGGTTCATCTGCTGGCAGGAACCGTGCCAGTGGACCGGGAAGCGGTTTTGAAGGCGGTTCGACACGGAGCGGGGACACCGGTCATTCATCGTTTCAGCCGTAAAGTTCACCTGAGTTTGCCATCCCCAAACAGCCACCAGGGAGGTTCGCATGAAGGCTCAACCAGAAAGTGCATGTGAAGTTCGGAATGGGACTGTCATTCAAATCAACGGCAGGGTGCGGAAGCCTTTATTGGTCAGTATGGAAGAACTCTGCAAGATGGAGAGCGAGGTATTGGAGGATCTGTTTGTGGTGTGTGGCAGCGGCGATCCCAAGGGATCTATCGGAAGCTGCCGGGGGGTACTGCTCGAAGATCTCATTCGTAAAGCCGACGTGATCAAGGAAGAACACGACGATACCAAAAAGATGTTCCTCGTTGCCTCGGCTTCCGACGGCTACAAGGTGGTCTTTTCGTGGCAGGAGATTTTTAATTCTCCGGTTGGTGGTGGGGTTTTGATTCTCTTCGAGAAGGACGGCAAACCCCTGGACCGGGAGCGAAAGCGGGTCGATCTGATTTCGGCGCAGGATATGTTCATGGGTTCTCGTTATGTGAAAGGCTTGACCAACATTGAAGTGGCCATGGTAGGATAGCTTGAGACTCAGTGATCGTCAAAAACCCATCCTGCCATTTTTGCAGAGTGGTCTGTGCCCACCGATGGCAGCATGTAGGCTCAGCCCATTCTAGGCTGGGATTATGAGTAACCTTTATTCTTGGACAGTGTCTCAGTAATGAGGAGAAGGGCGATGGAGGCACCGGCTGAACGGCTTATTTGCAATGTGAAGGCGATCCGGAAGGCCAAAGGGCTTTCTCAGAGTCAACTGGCCGGACTGGTGGGCGTGCAGCGGCAGGCGATCTACGATCTCGAGTCGGGTCGCTACCTGCCGAACACGAGCGTGGCCCTGCGCCTGGCCAAGCACCTGCACTGCAAAGTGGAAGACCTTTTCGCCGTCGAAGAACCCGACCTCAACCAGCCCGTCACCCTGGTGGGGACAGCCTCTCCGGCCGGGTCGCGCCTCCGTCTGGGGAGAGTGCGCGATCGTCTGGTGGGATTCCCTCTGGACGGCAAAGACATGCTGAACGACACCCTGCAGGCCGCCGACGGTTTTTTCAACCCCGAGAGCGGCAGCATCCGTCTCTTTCAAAACGAAGGCCGCCTGGGCCGGACCGCCATACTCCTCGGTTGCGATCCGGCCTTCGCCATCCTGGCTTCCCATGTTGAGCAGCGCTCGCGCGAGACGCACGTCGCCTGCAGGTTCTCCTCGAGCTTCAAGGCCCTTGAGGGGCTGGCTTCAGGAGTGGCCCACCTGGCGGGAACTCACTTGCACAATTCCCGGCACGGAGAAGCCAACCTCATCCTCGCTGAAAGCTCCCTGCAGAAGACCAATGCAACCGTGCTGGCGTTTTCGTTCTTCGAGGAAGGCCTCATGGTGGCACCGGGCAACCCCCATGCTATCAGGAGCGTTGTCGACCTGGCCCGAACCGGAATTCGCTTTGTCAACCGGGAAGAAGGGGCGGCACTCCGCATCCTGCTGGACGAGCACCTTGCCCGGGCGGGGGTGCGTACCGAGACCATCAAAGGTTACAATAATCTGGTTACCAACCATACGCAGGGCGCCCTGACGGTCAGCTACGGCTTGGCTGACGCCGCCCTGGGCCTGCGCGCCATTGCAGCCGCCTATGGCCTTGATTTTATTTCCATGGAGGCCGTCCGCTGTGACCTGGTCATTCCCCTTGACCTCATGGAACACCCGGCCGTAAAAGTGATCCTGGATGTGCTTCAGACGCGGGCCTTTCGCGAGGAACTGGCGTCTCTGCCCGGCTACGAGTCGTCTACCACCGGCAAAGTCATCGGCAGGCTCTAAAGCTGTCCCCATCGCCGCTTCTCCAACAGGATCCTTTCCCCCACTTGCCGGGATCTCGCCCGGTCACCCTCGGCATCCCCTTGCCCTCGACCTGAATCGATGGACCGGAAAGTTGCCTGCCCCAGCCGACCTGAGCACTAAAAGCTGTTCCTCATACCGTGGATGAGGGCTTCGAGAGAGTTTTTAGATGATATTTTGTTTGTCACTAACTGCATTCATGGGTATAGTGACGCTTAAACTTAGTGAGAGGGATCGGATTGAAGGGGGAAGCACCAGTTTATGTCGAAAAGCCTGATACCGCTGTTCCTGACTCTAAAGGTAGCAGGATTAGCCACCCTGGCGGCCTTTCTGATCGGGGTGGCCTTTGCCTTTCTCCTGGCGAAGGTGCGCTTTCCAGGGAGGGAATGGGCGGATGCCCTGCTGACCCTGCCCCTGGTCATGCCACCCACCGTGATGGGCTATTATCTGATCGTGGTATTCGGGCGGAAAGGCTGGATCGGCCAATGGCTTTACGAAACCTTCGGCGTAACCCTCATGTTCACTTGGCAGGGAGCGGTGCTGGCCTCGACGGTGGTTTCCCTGCCACTGGTGTTCAAGGCCGCCCGCTCTGCGTTTGAAGGGGTCGATCCCAACCTGGAACGGGCGGCGCGCACACTGGGCTTTTCCGAGGCGGGGGTTTTTTTTCGGGTGTCGCTCCCTTTGGCTTGGCGCGGGATCATGGCGGGCGCCATGCTCGCCTTTGCGCGAGCGATGGGTGAGTTCGGAGCCACCCTCATGGTGGCCGGCAACCTGCCCGGCAAGACCCAGACCCTGTCGCTGGCGGTGTATGAAGCGGTCCAGGCGGGCAACGACCGGCTGGCCATGACTCTGGTCGTGATTACCTCGCTGGTCTGTATGATGATTTTGGTCTCATCAGGGCGGATTCTCAAAACTAAATATCTTAAGGAGGTTGATCGATGAAACGGAAACTGATGGTTGGTCTAGTGGTGGTCCTGGCACTTGTTGGCACGTTTTCGATGAACGAGGCGAAGGCGGCCGACCAGGAATTGCTTGTTTCGGCTGCGGCCAGTCTCACTAACGCGTTCCAGGAAATCGGCCAGAAGTTCGAAGCCGCCAATCCCGGAGTCAAATTCGTACCCAATTTTGCGGCTTCCGGTGCACTGCTGCAGCAGCTTGAGAAAGGGGCCCCGGTTGATGTTTTCGCTACCGCGGACCAGAAGACCATGGATCAGGCCAACGACAAAAAGCTTATCCTGCCGGAAACCAGGAAGAACTTTGTCAGCAACGGCCTGGTCCTCATTCTCCCCGCAGGCTCGAAAGCCCCCATTAAAAGCCCGCAGGATCTCCTGGCCAAAGAGGTGACCAAGGTGGCTGTGGGAAATCCTGATACGGTTCCCGCGGGCCGCTACAGCCAGGAAGTATTGAAGAACGAGGGGCTTTGGGAGAAGCTGAGTCCCAAGTTCATCCCGGCTGATTCCGTCCGTCAGGTGCTTGATTATGTGAGCCGGGGCGAAGTGGACGCCGGCTTTGTCTATGCCACCGATGCGGCCATCGCCAAAGACAAGGTGGAGGTCGTTGCCACCCTGGCAAAGCATAAGCCCATCCTCTATCCTGTGGCGGTGGTGGCGGGAACTCCAAAGAAGGATCTCGCCCAACGCTTCCTTACCATTGTGCTGAGCGAGGAAGGTCAGAAGATCCTCGCCAAGTACGGATTCGGGAAACCGTAGCATGGTCATTCAGGTGATGGTGGAAAAGAGCCTCGCCTCAAAAGCCAGGCATTTTCGACTTGAGGTTGCCTTCTCCTCAGAGGAACAGTGTGTCGTCCTGTTCGGCCCTTCGGGCTCCGGGAAGACGCTCACCCTCCAGTCCATCGCCGGCCTGGTGTCGCCCGATGCCGGGAAAATCGCGCTCAACGGCCGCGTGCTGTTTGATTCGCGGAAGGGAGTGAATGTCCCATCGCGGCATCGGAACATCGGCTATCTCTTCCAAGATTATGCACTATTCCCTCACCTCACGGTGCTGGAAAATGTGGGCTTCGGCTTGAAACAGAACTGGCCGTGGCGCCTGACTCGGGATGACAGGCGCCACGTCATGGAGTTTCTCGAGCTTTTCGAAATCCCGCAACTTGCCCACAGCTTTCCCGCCGACGTTTCGGGAGGCCAGAAACAGCGCGTTGCACTGGCACGCGCGCTCATCCAGAAGCCGGACCTCCTGCTTCTGGATGAGCCTTTTTCCGCCCTCGACACACTGCTGCGGGTCAAGCTTCGGGAAGAGCTGGCCAAGATTCAGAGCACCTTTGATATTCCGCTCATCATGGTCACTCACGATCCTGAAGATATTCGCGCTTTCGCCGAGACCCTGGTGGTTTTCGATGTCGGTAGGGTGCGCGAGAGCCGGCATTTTCTCAAAAGCAACGGGAATAACCTGGAAGAACTGCTCGCCCCCTGAGGCGGGAAGGCCTCAGTGAAGGAAGGACGAGTGACCCTCGCCCGTCTCACTTAATGTGGATTTTTGTATCAGGCAATGTTGCAGGTCAATGGTAGCATTGAGGTCGGGACCGGCAGGTCGTGACAACACTCATCAAGAAAGGAGTAAATCATGAAACTGAGCACCAGGAATTGTCTCAAAGGGAAGGTCGTAGAGGTGAAAGAAGGCCAGGTAGCGGCAAAAGTGAAAGTCGACATCGGCGGGGGAAACGTCATCACTTCCGCCATCACCGTTGATGCCGTCAAGGAACTCGGCCTCAAGGTCGGTGACCAGGTGTGCGCCCTCATCAAGGCAACCAGTGTCATGATCGGCAAGGAATAACAGGAATAACCGGTTGGCCAGGGAGACAACCCCTTTTTCCTTTTCGTGCGACACAGCATCGGTCTCAGCGCCGCTCCCCGCCATGGGCGCACAAGAGTGAGCTGCAACCCGGCGGGCCGGGCATCCCCGATCTTGATAGCCCAGCCCCGCCCTCCAAATCGGTATTCCATGAATTCTATTCAGTCACTACCAACCTTCGCGCTATGGCCAGGGCAAACTTCCTTCTCTACATGTCTGGTCAGTTTAGCCTGCAGGAAAGGAAAGCCAGTGAACCGATCGCTCTTCAAGTCGAGGACGGGAAAGTTCGTGCGATGCAGCATTTTGTAAGTGACGTTGTTGTGTCAGTGATGTCCGGTAGTGAAACGGGAATTCAGAATTCCTGGCGTCTCCTGGCAATCACGGGATTTTTTCCTTGACAGCATATCCTGTATCGGCTAGCGTGCGCCCACTATATCTCAGGCTTCACCAATTAAGACCGATTTAGAAGCGATCTTGATGGTCTTTGATAGGGTGGGGCATATGGTGGATCTTTATAAGAATATGCTCGATCATAATGAGCCTGTGACGCGAAAGGACCATTAGATGTATCTCACACATTTCCACTTCTGAAAGGGGGCTTCCAGGCCAATAGGTTATTGGCATTGCGAAGTCCGCCTGCCGAGCTGATCGCCCTCCATTCGGACTTCGTTAAACCATCCTGGAATACCCTTGGTGCTCTGTCGTTTTAGTCTTGCAGGGCTGGAAGTTGCCCCGGTCTAGGACCTCCCGGTGCGCACCCGCCCGACATTTTCGAACTGACAGCGCACAAACTCCAAACCATTAGCAGCAGAGTTTTGCGCAATGCGGCAAGCCGTGGTTCCCTGCGGTTTGGCCGAGGTGGTGAGTTCCATATTGTTTCTTATATCAATGTGATAGGGATGGAGTGTGTGATGAAGGGGAATTGGGGGCTCTTCCGACTCTCTCTTGTTGCCGTTTGTATCGTCTTGTTAAGTGGCTCGGAGCAATTCGGTTCAGCGCAGGTCCTCCCGGCGGTGCCCGGGGCAAAAGTCGATCTTATCCGCATCGATACTTTAATGCTTTTTGGGGAGCTCGAAAAACCACTGGTTGAATTCCTCCATGACGCCCACACCCAAGCCTTAGCCAAAAAGAACCGCGACTGCACCACCTGCCATCTAACGGAGAACGACCGGTTCTCACCGAAATTCAAGCGCCTCAAGGATACCGATAAACTGACGGTCATGAACCTCTATCACGAGGCCTGCATCTCCTGCCACGGCGAGATGCGAATCGCCGGCACAAAAGCTGGTCCGGTGGAATGTAACGACTGTCACAGGGAAGACGCGCGCTTTACGTCCTTACGGCAACCCATGGGCTTCGATCGATCCCTGCACTCTCGGCATGCGCAAGCGCAGAAGAATGAATGCGGGCGTTGCCATCATGAATATGATGAGAAAGAGAAAAAGCTTTTTTACGCCAAAGAAAAAGAAGGAACATGCCGCTATTGTCATCGGACTGAAACTAAGGACAACATCATTTCAATGCCGTTGGCCTCCCATACGGCTTGCATCGATTGCCACAGAAAGAGTCTGGCAAAACAGATTGAAGCCGGTCCGCTGAACTGTTGGGGATGCCATGATCCTGAAGCTCAAAAGAAGATCAGAAAAATTTCGCCTGTTCCGCGAATGGAACGTAAACAGCCGGATAATGTTCTTCTGAAAATCACCCAGGACGGTACCGGAACCGAAGCCGGAAAACCGGCCAGCATGAATTTTGTGCCCTTCGATCATAAGGGACACGAGGCGTCTAACGACACTTGCCGGGTCTGCCACCACGAAGCTTTCAAGCCGTGCAATCAATGCCATACCCTTGCCGGTATAAAGGAGGGGAAAGGGGTGACGTTTGAAAAAGCCATGCATCAGGGGAATACGAAAAAGAGCTGCATGGGTTGCCACGGTATACAGCAGGAAAAGGCAGACTGTGCGGGTTGCCATGTTTCCATGGTCAAATCACGCAAGAAAGAAGATGAATCATGTCTCAAGTGTCACATGACATCGACCATTGAAAAAGAAAAAACGATGGACCCGGAAATGGAAAAGAAACTGACTGCCGACCTGCTCAAGTCAAGAAACCTCGTGGCCGGTGTCTACGGTGATAACGACATTCCCGAGAAAGTGATCATGAATAATCTTTCCGGGGAGTATGGGGCGGTTCTTTTTCCACACCGCAAAATCGTCAAAACCTTGGTAAGCAATATCAAAGACAATAAGCTCGCCGGGTACTTCCATAATCGGGAAGGTACCATCTGCAAGGGTTGCCACCATAACAGCCCGCTTTCCAAGAAACCGCCGCAATGCGGCAACTGTCATGCGGAAACTCACGATGTCAATAATCCCTTAAAGCCGGGAATCAAAGGAGCCTATCATCTTCAGTGCATCAGGTGCCACGGTATCATGAACATTACAAAAGTTGACGGTTGCACGAAATGTCATGAAGAGAAAAAGAAGCTGAGGTAACCCTATGGCCTTAACGAGAAGAGAGTTTCTGGGGGCGCTTGGAACCGCTGGAGCCGCATCCATGGTACCCGGCACCCGACTATTTGCAGATGAAAATGTTGAATTCTCAGGCGTCCTTGTCGATACCACCCGATGTATCGGTTGCAGAAAATGCGAGCTGGCGTGTGCGTCCGTCAATGGCAACCCCATACCGGATATAGAGGATAAATCCGTATTTGAATCACCCAGAAGCACCAGCACCAAGGCTTGGACGGTGGTCAATCGCTATGAGACGGAAAAGGGTGCGATTTTTGTCAAGAGACAATGCTTGCATTGCAATCAACCGGCATGCGCTTCGGCCTGCCTTGTAAAGGCCATGTTGAAAAAAAAGGAGGGCCCCATCATCTGGCGCGAAAGTAAATGCATGGGATGCCGTTATTGCATGATTTCCTGCCCGTTTGATGTTCCGAAATTCGAATACGAAAGCCCTGTTCCCAAAATTCAGAAATGCCATTTCTGTTATACCCGATTGGAGGAGGGGAAGAATCCCGCCTGTGTGGATGCCTGCCCGGTGGAAGCCCTCAGCTTCGGTAGTCGGAGAAGCTTAGTAAAAACTGCTGAAACCCGAATAAACAGATACCCTGATCGATATCACAACCATATCTACGGTGAAATGGAAGCAGGCGGTACCGGGTGGATATATCTTTCCGGCGTTTCTTTTGATCGGATCGGATTCAATACGGATATCGCTCAGACCCCCTATCCGGAATATACCAAAGGATTCTTGTACAGCGTACCGTTTGTTTTTGTGTTGTTGCCGACCTTCCTGCTCGGCATCAACTACCTTACAAACCGAAAAAACGGTATCGCTCAGGATCGAGGGGAAACAGCGGACACGGCCGGGAAAGAGGAAACTCAAAGGGGTATACGATGAAAAATGATTTGGCGCTCCCCTCCGGAAGAAGTGAATTGGGTGAAGCAATCAATGAGTTTATTCCTTTTTTTCTTCAGGAATTGAAACCTAAGGGAAAAATCTTCACGCCCTTCAATGTCATTTCCGGGGCCATAATTCTTGTGGGCGCAATACTCATTGCCTTTCGACTTTTCAAGGGTCTGGGCGCTACCACCCATCTTTCCCAGGAGTTTCCCTGGGGAATCTGGATCGGCTTCGATGTAATGACCGGCGTCGCTTTTGCCGGCGGCGCCTATACCCTGACCTTTGCCGTCTATATACTCGGCGTCGATAAGTATCATCCCATTATCCGGGCGACCGTATTGAATGGTTTTTTGGCCTATGTCTTTTACGCAGGCGCCCTGCTGTTGGATTTAGGAAGACCCTGGAACGTGATCAATCCCATTATCGGCAATGATTTCGGCGTCAGCTCGGTTCTCTTTTTAGTGGCATGGCATTTTTTGCTCTACATGCTGGCGCAGTTTATTGAATTTTCTCCGGTCATAGCGGAGTGGGGCGGCTGGCCCAAGCTCCGAAAGGTTCTCTCTTCACTCACCGTTGGAGCGGTAATATTCGGGATTACACTGTCCACCTTGCATCAAGCGGGCCTTGGGGCGTTGTTTCTAATGGCTCGGGACAAGATTCATCCGCTTTGGTATACGGAATTCATTCCTCTCCTGTTTTTTGTGTCCAGCATATTCGCTGGCCTTTCCCTGGTGATTATCGAAGGCTCCATAAGCCACAAGGTATTTTCGGATCAAATTCCCGAGGAACACCATGCGGGGCAAAAAGAAATTATTCTGGGTTTGGGCAAG
Source organism: Syntrophobacteraceae bacterium (assembly GCA_033812955.1). Classification (GTDB taxonomy): domain Bacteria; phylum Desulfobacterota; class Syntrophobacteria; order Syntrophobacterales; family Syntrophobacteraceae; genus JADGQM01. Next base: position 12,084 of record JAPXSS010000047.1, read on the forward strand.
GGATGTGCAATCGCCATGTTTGCCTACCTTTTCATCAAACTCTTGGTTTTTGTCCATGGCCATCAATGGGAATTCATCGCCACTCCCATGGGGGGATGGTTTCTAACGGAAATTGGCGGCTTCATCGTTCTTCCGCTGATCATGTATGTGAACGGCATCAGAAATAAGCAGGTTTCTTTGGTTCGCATGGCCTCGATATTGACCGCTCTGGGAATCGTACTGAACCGGCTGAATGTTTGTATTATCGCCTTTAAGTGGAATGCACCGGCAAGATATTTTCCTTCTTGGATCGAGATTGAAATAACGCTTGCCGTCATATTTCTAGAGATCTGGATGTTCCGCTGGGTTGTAAACAGGATGCCGGTTATGAGAAAACCGCCTGTATGGGCAACCAATGACCATTAATCATTCATAACCAAGGTGGACGAATGGACAATTTCACATATGTAGATATTTTTTCAACCAAAGGAATTGAATATATTGTTGTCATCATTTTTTTGATCTTAATCGTTTGGTATTGGAATTTTATCAAAGATAGAGAATTATAAGTAAACAAGCGATAAAGGAAAACTGACAAATGTTTCATGATGGCTTGCTGTATGGCGCTTTGGCGATCTTCGGGCTCGGGCTGATTTACAGGGTTTCCGGCTGGTTTCGCTTCAATCTCGGCATCTCTAACCCGGGCATGACAGTAGCGACAAGGGTCAAGGCTGCCCTGGCGGGGACACCGGTCGTTTTATTCAGCCCCAAGATCCTCACGCTGCTCCGGGTGTTCGTGGTTGATGTGCTGTTTCAAAACCACATCCGAAAACAGGATGGGCTGCGCTGGATCATGCACATGTTGATTTACGCAGCCTTTACGTTTCTCTTTTTCATGCACGCCCTGGACAAGATCATTGTTACTTCGCTTTTTGAGAAGTACTACCTGTCGCTCAACCCTTACCTGCTCGTTTCCGGCTGCTTGATGATCGCAGGTCTGGCCATCGCCGCCTATCGACGGCTGGTCCTTAAACCCTCTCGTCTCAAGACCAATGCAATGGATACCTACGTGCTCATCCTCCTCGCCGTGATTCTGTTATCCGGCATCACCATGGAGATGATTAAACTCACCGCCTATACCCATTATCAGAAATTCTGGGATATCCATTTTACGGCTTGCATGATCGGGCTTGCTCTCCTGCCCTTCAGCAAGATGTTCCACATCTTTACCACCCCACTCAGCCTGATGAGCAACGCCGTCATGGATCAAGATTCCCGGCCTGCCAATATCAAGACCCGCCAGGTGATGGAGTTGGATGCATGCATGCACTGTACAAACTGCAGCCGCACCTGCTCAGTAGCCGTTGCTTATGATAACCTCGGCAACGAAATGATCTTGCCGTCGGAGAGAATGGCTTTTCTCAAGGCGTATGCCGCTCAAAAACATATCGGCGTCCGGGGGATGGCCGCACTTCGACAAGGGATTTATTTGTGCACCAATTGCGACCGCTGCACGGTGATCTGCCCGAGCGGGATCAACCTGCGGGACCTGTGGTTCAATGTGCGCGAAGAGATGATCCGGAGCGGTTCGTGCGTCGCCCTGATGTTGACGCCTTTTTCTTATTACCGGGGTCTCAAGCGAATGGAATTGGACACGGCGGAATATGACAAGCCCTTGAACAAAACCCTGGCCGCTGTTGTCGCTCCTTTCCCACTGGTAGGTCAAACCGATGCCTTACTGGCCCTGACTCCAGCCCACAGTGAATTCAAAAAGAACGCAGGTCTTTCCAGTCACGCCGCTACTTACGCCTATTGTTTCTCCTGTGAAAACTGTTCCACCGTCTGTCCGGTCGTTGGGAACTACGAAGAGCCGCAAAAGGAACTCGATCTGCTGCCGCACCAGATCATCCGCTCCATGGGCATGGGTATCAGAGATCTGGCCCTAGGCTCACGGATGCTATGGTCTTGCTTAACCTGCTACCAATGCCAGGAGCACTGTCCTCAGGGTGTTAAGGTGACCGACATTTTTTACGAGCTCAAGAACATGGCCACTGTGGAAGCCAAGTGCGGGACGGTCCAACCGGTTTGCGTTGACCATACGGATAAATAGGGATGGAAAGATGAAATTTGCACTGTTTCTTGGATGTAATATTCCGGTCCGGGTACCGCAATATGAGCTTTCCGCCAGAGCGGTGTTGGATAGGCTTGAGGTCGGCATTACCGATATTGGCGAGCTCAAATGCTGCGGTAATCCGATTCGCAATACGGACCACAAGACCTTTATCCTGATGGCGGCTCGCAACCTGGCCTTGGCGGAAAAACAGGGCCTGGACATACTGGTGCTTTGCAAATGCTGCTTCGGCAGTCTGAAAAATGCGGCTTACGTGATGAAAACCACCTCCGTCCGCGAGGAAGTGAACGAACAGCTGGCCAAAGAGGGGTTGAGCTATTCGGGAATGGCCGAGGTCAAACATTTTCTATCCGTCCTCTATCATGATATCGGCATAGACGTTTTGAAAGGAAAGAGCACCAAACCCTATAAGGAACTCAAGATCGCGACCCATTATGGCTGTCATGCCCTGCGGCCCAGTGAAATCACCGCGTTTGACAATCCGGTCGCGCCTGTCGTGTTCGACCAACTGGTCTCCGTGACCGGGGCAAAAAGCCTGGATTGGCCCTTGAAACTCGAGTGCTGCGGCGCGCCGATGCTGGGCGTCAACGACGCCCTCTCAACGGCCTTGACTCGCAAGAAGATTGACAACGGCAGACAGGCCGGGGCGGATTATCTCTGCGTTGCCTGTCCCTATTGCCAGATGCAATTTGACCGGGTTCAGCAGATGACGGCACCGGCATCGAACTCAAACCATTACCTTCCCAGCATTGTATACCCTCAGCTTCTTGGCCTTGCCATGGGCATCGAGGGGTGTGACCTCGGCCTTCATATGAACATGCTGGACATCAGCACGATTGAATCCTTCTTGGAGTAGGAGAACAAGTGTCTCGAAATACGATTGGCGCTGTGATGGTTGTTGGTGGCGGCGTTGCCGGCATGCAGGCGGCTTTGGACGCTGCCGATTCCGGATACTATGTCTACCTGGTAGAAAGATCTTCTTCCATCGGTGGGCTAATGTCACAACTGGACAAGACTTTTCCCACTAATGATTGCGCAATGTGTATTATCTCACCCAAACTGGTCGAGGTCGGCCGACATGTCAATATAGAATTGCTCACCTTATCTGAAGTGAAAAGCGTTTCGGGAGAAGAAGGTAATCTGGAGGTATCGCTGATACGGTATCCGCGCTACGTGGATATGGAAAAATGTATTGCCTGCGGACTGTGTTCGGAAAAATGCCCCAAGAAAGTCCGCAATGAATACGACGGCGGGTTGTGTGACCGCAAGGCGATATATGTCAAATATGTCCAGGCCGTGCCATTGAAATACGCCATTGACGACACGCAATGCCTTTTCTTAACCAAGGGGAAATGCAAACTCTGTGAAAAAACCTGCCCCACCGGCGCCATTCGTTATGATGACACGCCCAAAGAGATGACGCTGAAGGTGGGCGCGGTGATCATGGCCAACGGCTGTGAAACTTACAGCCCCAAGGCCCACGACGCCTACGGCTATTCTAGGTCACCCAATATCGTCACCAGCCTGGAGTTTGAACGTATCCTTTCAGCCTCCGGTCCTTACGGCGGGCATCTGGTCCGCCCCTCGGACAGAAAGGAGCCGAAGAAAATCGCCTGGCTGCAGTGCATCGGCTCCAGGGATCTGCATATCGGCGCCAAGGGGTACTGCTCATCGGTTTGTTGCACCTATGCGATCAAAGAGGCCGTGCTGGCCAAGGAGCACAGCAAGGAGCCGCTCGATACCGTGATCTTCTATATGGATATCCGCACCCATGGGAAAGATTTTGAAAAGTTTTACAACAGGGCTCGGTGTGAATCCGGGGTGCGTTTTGTCAAGTCCAAGGTTACCCATATCATTCCGGGTAACAGTGACGAGCTGATGATCCGGTATCTCGATGAAACCGGCCGGCGGATGGAAGAAGTGTTCGACATGGTGGTGCTCTCCGTGGGACTGGGGGTCAACAAAACTACGGCCGAGCTGGCGACCGCACTCGACGTTCGCACAGATCACTACCACTTTGCCGTCACCGGCAGCTTTGAACCGATCAGGACCTCCCGGCCCGGCATTTACGTGTGCGGCTCTTTCGAAGGTCCTAAGGATATCCCCTCTTCGGTCATCGAGGCCAGCGCCGCGGCTGGCAGCGCCGGCAGCAACCTGATTGATGCTCGCTGGAACCTGACCCGCAAAAAAGAGACCCCGCTGGAGATCGATACCCGGGGCGAGCCGCCCCGCATCGGCGTTTTTATCTGCTGCTGCGGAACGAATATCGCCGGCGTGGTCGATGTCCCGGCCGTGGTGGAGCACGCCAAAACGCTGGATAATGTTGTTTTCGCCGAACGCAATATGTTCAGTTGTTCCCAGGATTCCCTCAACAACATGGTCAATATCATCAAGGAACATCAATTGAATCGCATGGTGGTGGCTGCCTGTACCCCCAGAACCCACGAGCCGCTTTTCCAGGAGACCCTCGCCGGTGCCGGTCTCAACAAGTACGTTTTCGAGATGGCCAATATTCGTAACCATTGCTCATGGATCCACAAAAACAGCCCCGAGCTGGCTACGCAGAAGGCCATGGATCTGGTCCAGAGTGCCGTGGCCAAGGCGAAGCTCTTGGAGCCGCTCCAGGAGGTCGCCCTGGAAGTCAACCAGGCGGCCCTCGTCATCGGCGGGGGCATCGCGGGCATGACAAGTGCCAAAACGCTTTCCAATCAAGGGTATCACACCTATCTGATCGAAAAGAGCGATCGGCTGGGGGGCCAAGCTCTCTCGATTCATGAAACCTGGGAGGGAGCGGATGTTCAGCAGAATTTGAAGCGAATGATCACCGAAGTCGAGGCTGATCCGAACATCGATATCTTTACCGGTGCGCAGATCGTCAAAGTCGACGGCTTTGTGGGAAACTTCAAAACCACTATCCGGATCGGTAACCAGACCGAGGAACTGACGCACGGGGTTGCCATCATCGCCTCCGGCGCCACGGAGTTGAAACCCGATCAACACCTCTATGGCCGGGATCAGAGGGTGTTGACGGCGCTTGAGCTGGACCGTAGATTGCTGGACAAGGACCTGGAACTTACCCGCGTGCAAACCGCTCTCTTCATTCAATGCGTCGGCTCCAGAATTCCGGAGCGCCCCTATTGCTCAAAGGTCTGCTGCACCCATGCGATCAAAAACGCCCTGGAGCTCAAGAAGCTCAACCCCCGGATGGATGTGTATATCCTTTACCGGGATATGCGTACTTATGGCTTACGCGAGGATCTTTACCGGCAAGCCAGGGAAAAAGGAATTGTCTTCTTGCGGTATAACCCCGACCAAGGTCTGGCCGTCGACCAAGAGGAAGGGGCACTGAGTGTCTCTTTCATTGACACCGGTATCCGCCGCAAAATGGAGATCAGGCCCGATCTGCTGATATTGGCGACCGCCATCACACCCCCTAAGGAAAATCCACTGGCCCAGCAATTCAAGGTCACGTTAAACGACGACGGCTTTTTCATGGAGGCGCACATCAAGCTCAGGCCCGTGGATTGCGCTACGGACGGTGTTTTTATCTGCGGCCTGGCACATGCGCCCAAACCGATTGATGAATCCATCACCCAGGCGGTGGCGGCCGCTACGCGCGCAGTGACCCTGCTGGCCCGGAAAACGATTTTTACCAGTGGAACCATCGCCGAAGTTGGTCCCACGACGTGCAGCGGCTGCGGGGTTTGCGCGTCGATCTGTCCCTTTTCGGCACCCTCGTTGATCGATCCGGGCGAACGGATGTTTCCGGGCAAAGCCAAAATCAATCCGGCTCTATGCAAGGGCTGTGGACTGTGCGCCGCCTCCTGCCGGTCCGGCGCCATCAGGCTCAAAGGGTTTGACAGCGATCAGATCTTCGCCCAGATAGGCGCCCTATGCGCTTCATGAAACTGCCCCATACGCATAGCAATGTTACGCAATTCTCTAACCGGACATCACTGAAAAAGAGGTTCATTTCGAAAGGAGCCAACGACCGATGATGTATGATTTTAACGCCGATGAGATATTTGAAATAGCTGAAAAAATGGAGCAAAACGGAGCGAAATTTTATCGTACCGCAGCCAATGCCGTTAAGGATGATAAGGCAAAGGCGCTTCTGGAAAAACTGGCCGTGATGGAAGACGATCACAAGAGAACCTTTGCTCAAATGAGGGCCGAGCTCAAGGAAAAGGAAAAAACCGCAACGGTTTTTGATCCACAAAACGAAGCGGTTCTTTATCTGCATGCGCTTGCCGATATGAGGGTTTTCTTTCAAAAAGAGATCGACACCTCCTCCATGGAAACAATTCTAAAAGACGCCATTGGCGCTGAAAAAGACTCTATTCTTTTCTACTTGGGTATGTGGGACGCAGTACCCAAGGAATTCGGTAGTGAGAGACTCTCTGATATCATCAAGGAGGAGATGGGCCATATTCGGCTGTTAAGCGCTGAACTATCAGCCTGTCGAAAATAAGCCCGCCAAAAGATTTTAACAACGATCAAATATTCAGACAAATTAATCTGTTACCATGGCAGGACAGCCTGACCCAGGCTATCTAAAACAGTTATGGAGCAATGATATGTCTAATTGGCAACCTAAAATCGTCACTTTTCTGTGCAACTGGTGCAGTTACGGCGCGGCGGATTTGGCGGGCGTGAGCCGCATGGAGTATCCGCCCAATATTCGCGTGGTCCGTATCCCTTGCACCGGTCGGATGAGTCCGAAGTTCGCCCTTGCAGCCCTGCGTGAAGGGGCCGATGCCGTATGGGTATCGGGGTGCCACCCCGGCGATTGCCATTACCTGGAAGGTAACTACTATGCGCGCAGGAAATTCGTATTAATGAAAAAACTTATGCAATACATGGGCATAGAGGCTGATCGTATTCACTTCTCTTGGATCTCGTCAGCTGAATCGACCAAATTCGTTGACGTGGTCAATGAAATTTCGGCAAAGGTCAAGGCCATCGGGCCGAGTCAGCATTTTGTCAAGCAAGAGGCGAAGGTCACCTAACCATGACAGGTTATACAGATAAAATCAGAGAAATCGCCAAACGCCTGCTTCAATCCTGCCAGGTGGAAATGGTGATCGGCTTCCGAAAGGGTTCTGTTCCCATGATGAGCGAACCCTGCTTTGTACGGAAACCCGAGGATGTGGATCAGTTGATCTGGGACAGCAATTGCGGCATCAACCTGGCAAATTATCTCACCGATCGTAAAGAGAAAATTGCAATATTTACCAAAGGATGTGATTCCCGCAATATTGTGAACCACCTCATTGAAAATAAAATAAAGCGAGAGCAACTCGTCATCGTCGGCGTTCCCTGTCTCGGGATGATTGATAAGAGAAAAATTGCCGGGATGGCAAAAGATGAAGTGGTGTCGGTAAGCGAATCTGAAAATGATATCCAAGTAAAGACGGTTGCCGGAGAACTGAGTTTTTCAAAAACCGAGGTGTTGCAATCCAATTGCCGGGTTTGTCTTCATCGCAATCCGATGATCCACGATGAAATGGTGGCGGACCCGGTTCCCGAGCAAAAAAATAGCGACCCGTATGCGGACGTTCGGGAGATCGAGGCCATGTCTTCGGAAGAAAAGTGGAAATACTTTGAAAACCTTTTCGCTCCTTGTATTCGTTGTTACGCCTGCCGCAATGCCTGTCCGCTTTGCTACTGCCCGACATGCTTCGTTGATGAGGCCAAACCCCAGTGGCTCGGGAAGAGCCAGGACCCAATCGACATTCGGACATTCCATTTCCTGCGGGCCTACCATTGTGCGGGCCGATGCACCGATTGCGGAGCCTGTGAGCGTGCCTGCCCGGTAGGAATCAATATGAGGATGTTTACCAAAAAGCTCAACAAGGAATGTCTGGAATTATATGGCTGGGAAGCCGGTTTATCAGTGGAAACCCGACCGGCGTTGGATGTCTATCAGCCCAATGACTCTGGAGAATCTATCAAATAAACATCAAGAAGGCATTAGCTATGACGGTCACAACCATTACAAAGACCGAACTGACGGAAGGCCTGACGGCCCTGCGCAAGGAGTACAAGCTGTTCGGACCGGTTGCCGAAAAATCGTATTACCTCTTCAAGGAACTCGGAAAGGATCAAGAACCGGACTTCTCATTTCAAAATACCCGGTTATCCCCCAAAGCGATCATTTTCCCCCAATCTGAGGATATGTTCACTTACACTCTGGACCAAACCCGGGAAGATGTGGATCAGGCTAAGACGGCACCGAAGGATTATAGCCCCCGAGTTGTTTTTGGGATCAGACCGTGCGATGCCAAAGCGGTGTCGCTGGTTCGCATGAATTTCGACACCAAGGATTACAAAGACCCTTACTGGTTAGGACTCTTTGATGCCACCACCTTTGTCGGTATGGCCTGCGATTCTCCCTGCCAGTCTTGCTTTTGCACAACGGCCGGGTGTGGTCCCTACCATGAAGAAGGATTGGATGTCCTGCTGGTTGATCAAGGCGACCATCACCTGGCAAAACCGATAACGGATGCAGGGAAACAGTTGCTGGCAACCGCCGGGTGGTCCAAATCGACGGATGCAGATTTGGAAAAAAGAAAGGCCGAAGCGGAAAACAGGATTTGCGCCGTCGTAGCCACGGACAACCTCGCCGAGATCGACACCCTGACCCTCTATGGGGCGCCTTTCTGGGAGGATGTCTCCTTTGCCTGTATCAATTGCGGAACCTGCACTTTCGTTTGCCCGACCTGCTGGTGTTTCGACATTCAAGACGAGGTTCACGGCAAGGCTGGAAAGCGGATGCGAAACTGGGATAGTTGCATGTTCCCGATTTTCACCGTTCATACCACCGGACACAACCCGCGCGGGACCAAACTTCACCGGGTGCGTCAGCGTTTTATGCACAAGCTGAAGTATTTTGTCGACAAATATAATGCCGGTCCTATGTGCGTGGGCTGCGGTCGTTGTATCCGCGAGTGCCCCGTCAACATCGATATCCGTAAAATATGCGGCCTGATGAACAGTATGCGGGCCAACAACTGTTGCGCCGTAGGAAGGTAAAAAAATGGAGGAAGGCGTGAGCAATCCATATTTACCATATCCGGTTCGAATCGATGATATCGTCGTCGAAAACGAAGACCGTAGTCTGAAAACCTTCAAGTTCGTTTTTCTCAATCCTGAAGATGAGGCCAAATTCAAATACCGGGCCGGACAATTCGCGGAGCTTTCCATCGTTGGGAAAGGTGAAATTCCCATCGGAATCGCCTCCTCACCCGTAGAAAAGGGATATGTTAAATTTACCGTCAATAGGGCCGGTCTCGTAACCAGTCATCTTCATAATATGAAACTGGGAGACATCATGGGAATCCGAGGGCCCCTCGGAAATTCCTATCCGTGGGAAACGCTTGAAGGGAAAAACATCCTCATTGTCGGCGGCGGGTTTGCCTTTACCACCTTACGATCTTCCATTATCTATATGCTCGACCCAGCCAATCGGCCGAAGTTTAATAGAATAACGGTCGTATACGGCGCACGCTCCCCCGGTATGCTGCTTTATAAAAACGAGCTCATCGAATGGGAAAAACGGGATGATATCGACATGCACATCACCGTTGACGGATCAAACGACCCCAATTGGAAGTACAACGTCGGGTTCGTTCCCTCCGTCACTGAGCAAAAAGCCCCGCCGGGAGACAAAGACAGCTATGCCATCGTCTGCGGTCCGCCAATCATGATCAAATTCACCCAACCGGTGCTCGAAAAGCTCGGATATGACCATGATCATATCATCCTGTCGCTTGAAAACCGAATGAAATGCGGGATCGGGATGTGCGGTCGCTGCAACATCGGTCGGGAGTTGGTCTGTAAGGATGGGCCGGTATTTACCCTGGCCCAAATCAACCAGACTCCGCGCGAATACTAATATGATGAGAAGCCAAATGACATGACACTGAAGGTGGACAGTGATCATGGCCAACGGCTGTGAAGCCTATCCGCCGATCTCTCAAACTGCTCGAACCTGTTCATGCGCCAGCAATTCCCGGAGCCCCAGTAGATGGTTGTCTGGGCTAGGGTCTCACCTTGAGTTTTCGTAGACTTTTTTACCCACAAGGCGGACAACCCCACCATCACCAGATTTTTTGGTTGCCTGTTCATTATGTGCGGGACATTCGTGCAATCTTCTGGTAGCGTAATGTCCCGTGAACACAAAATGCCACCCCGCCATCAGTGTTTCCTGGCTTGCTGCTTAAAATCGGGCCCACGTTAGAAAGCATCTGAGTGCCGATCACCTCTGCCCAAGCTCACAATACCCCAAAAAGGCCTCCTCAGAGGAACTTCCGGGAATTGCTGGCGTACGAACGGTTATAACTACTCACCTGTTATTTTGTCTCACCGCTGTCCGCCCAACTTTTGATAAATCGCCATAACAAGCTGGATTCAAATGTAAAAAAGGAAACAGTGACCGCTTCCTGGCACTATATGTTTTAGGTTTAAAAAAACAGAACCTAGATTGATTGCATTCGGGTTTACAGATTGCACGAGGCCATTTGTGGCAAAACAGTGCAGAAAAAGAGTCTAAAAGATAATGTCATAATTATATTATCTGTAACATATATTGAAAATCATTTATGCTAGTATTAACAGATTGACAATCGCTATATATGATATAGGCTAGGTCCGAATCATTTGAGAAAATATCAGATTAAGCGAATTCAGAGGCTGTTGTTAATGATTGTTGATGTGATAAGGCGCTAACTGGATCGAATTCAATGCAATTCTTGTTAGAAGCACGTTTGATTGCTGTTTACTTGAGAAGTGAACGGGACATCTTATGAACCTCCATCTATGAAGCAGGGCTTCCAGGCCAATAGGTTATTGGCGTTGCGAAGTCCGCGTGCTGAGCTGATCGCCCTCCATTCGAACTTCGTTAAACAATCCTGGAATACCCTCGGTGTCCGTCATTTTAGTGGTGCAGGACTGGAAGCTGCTCCGGTCCGGGACCTCCCGGTGCGCATCTGCCGTGCCCTTGGAAAATGACTGGATACAAACTCTAAACCGTTAACAGTAAAGCTTTTGGCAATGCGGTGGGTCGCTGTTCCCTTCGACTCGGCCGGAGTGGTGAGGTCCGTTCTGTTCCTTATATCAACGTGATAGGGAGGAAATGTGTGATGCAGGAGAAACTGCAGGAGATTTTTTCCCGGCATTATCGGAAGCGCGATGTGCTGATTCCGGTTCTGCAGGACATCCAGGGGGCGTTTGGCTACCTGCCTCCGGAGGCGATGACGG
>JAPXSS010000048.1:0-2048 GCA_033812955.1 Syntrophobacteraceae bacterium
GAGCGGCTAACTCGAAACTTACAACAGTTGGAAAACGCCTTCAATTCTTCACTTTGGTTGCGGCTTTGCCGCGCTGTGCCTCCGTGTCTCCGTGGTTCGGTTTGGTTGCGGCTCTCCCCCGCTGTGGGAATTTCATGCGATTGCCCTGAAAGATCCCACAATCGCTTCCGGTGCTGATCTTCATGAGTGCATGGAACACGGCTCGGTGTGACCGTGGGGGTGTCGATGGGTCCTTATGGGACGGAGCCCGGCCATGGAGGCCTGGTTGCGGGAACCGTCCGATGATGAGCTGGGGAATAGAGCGGGGGTGGTTATGGGCCAGACTCTCATCGTCAGGAAGGGGCGGCCGCTGACCTTGACGATCCGCTACCCCAGTCCTCCTTTCAACCATTCCTACTCAGGGGCACCAACCTGGCCCCCTCGACCCCCAATGAAACCGACGCTCAAGGAATCCCCTGGCAGATGCGTTCATGGGGGTCAACGACGCGGCCAAAGCCTGCCGAGACCTCTGGTTCTATTCGACCCCGGTTTTTACCCGGCTCGAGACTACCCGGCGGTGAAAGTGCGGCAGCCGGTCGAAAGCTGCTCCGGTATCATGCTCACCGGGAAATCTTTGCTTCTCTGTAACGCAATTGTAACAATTGGCTTCTAGAATAGCTCCACAAACCACGATCCGGAGGACTTGCGTGAGGCGATAATCGAACACAGACCCGGTAACCGTGGGAAGGGAGGGATAACCATAATGAAATGGACGGCAATGTTATTAGCGCTGAGCTTCATGGCAGGGTTGAGACCGGCCTGCGGCGTTGCCGAGACCCTGCGGATTGACGGGTCGACCACGGTTCTACCCTTTGTTCAGAAGTTGGTGGAAGCCTTCATGGAGAAGCACCCCGAGGTGAACATCAGTCTGTCGGCTGGTGGTTCGGGCAACGGCATCAAGGCGCTCATTGAAGGGACGACCAACATCGCCAACAGTTCCCGCTTTCTGAAGGATGAAGAAGTCAAGCTGGCGCTCGAAAGGAACGTTTATCCGGTTCCCTTCGCAGTCGCCTATGACTGCATCGTTCCCGTGGTTCACCCGGCCAATCCCGTAACTGACCTGACCATGGCCCGGCTCAAGGCGATTTATATGGGAGAGATCAAGAATTGGAAGGAAGTCGGCGGCGTCGACAAGGAAATTATAGTGGTGTCGCGGGATACCTCGTCAGGGACCTATGAAGTCTGGGATGAAAAGGTGATGAGGAAAGAGCGGGTGTTTGCCGGAGCGCTCCTTCAGGCCTCCAACGGCGCGGTGACGCAGGCGGTTTCCAGGAACAAATACGCGCTCGGCTATCTCGGCATCGGCTACCTGGATAAGAGTGTCAAAGCGCTTACGGTGAACGGGGTTCCCGGCAACGAGGAAACGGCGCTCAGCGGTAAATTCCCCATTTCCCGCGCCTTATTCATGTTCACCAAGGGGTGGCCTGCCGGCGATACGCTCACCTTCATCAATTACGTCCTCAACCCCGCGAAGGGCCAGAAACTCATTCGGGAAGCTGGATTTGTCCCGCTGCACTGATCCGCCGGAGTGTTGGCCGTTCAGGGCGGTGAGGCAACAAAGGAGCAATGATTCATGGAGACTCGCCAGACTGGGGAAAACGCCATTCGCGTGGGTTTTCTCGTAACCGCTTCCACTTCCATCCTGGTGCATTTTCTGATCCTGCTGTTTCTTTTTGTCGAAGGCCTCCCGATTTTCCAAAAGGTCTCGGTATCCGGGTTCCTCTTTGGCCAGGAGTGGTACCCTACCTCCTCGCCTCCCGATTTCGGTATTTTCCCGCTCCTGGTGGCATCCCTGGCGGTGACCCTGCTTTCCGCCATGATGGCGATCCCGCTTGGGGTCATGACCGCCATTTACCTGGCCGAAATTGCCTCGGCGCGGATTCGAGAGGTCGTGAAGCCGGTCGTCGAGCTGTTAGCGGCGTTGCCCTCGGTGGTTATTGGTTTCTTTGGAATGGTGGTAGTGGCCCCCTTCCTGCAGGAGTACCTGGACCTCGCCACCGGTTTGAACC
>JAPXSS010000048.1:2058-23363 GCA_033812955.1 Syntrophobacteraceae bacterium
CTCTTCAATGCTTCCTTGATGTTGGCCTTCATGTCGGTCCCGACCATCTGCAGCATTTCCGAAGACGCCATCTACAGCGTACCGCACGAGCTGAAAGAGGCTTCCCTGGCGTTGGGAGCCACCCACTGGGAGACCATTCTGCGGGTCATACTCCCGGCCTCTCTCTCCGGGATCAGCACGGCCGTGATCCTGGGGATGTCCCGGAGCATCGGCGAAACCATGGTGGTCCTAATGGTGGCCGGTGGGGCAGCCATCATCCCGACGGGGATTTTCCGGCCGGTCCGGCCCATGCCCGCAAGTATTGCGGCGGAAATGGCCGAAGCCCCCTTTCGCAGCGACCACTATTATGCCCTTTTTGCCATCGGTATCGTGCTCTTTGTCTTTACCCTCTGCTTCAATCTGTTGGCTGATCATATCGCTCAGAAGCACAAGCAGGTGGGGGCGGCAACGTTATGAAGCGCTGAAGCGGTGAGGCGGTGGTTGAAGAGGTGGGTTGGGAAGGAGATGGCGCGGGTGGTTGGCATTGATGGAGGCAGATAGATGACGCTCAAAGGGGCTACTGTAGATGAGGTTCGGCGCAGCGATGCGGCTGGAGAACGGGAAAGGCTGCGTTTTCAGGCAGAAGGCGAGGGGGATTCGCTCGGGGCCAGAGTGAGCCCGTCTCTGGCACCGCATCGCCGGTGGCAGCAGGTCGGGGTTTTCGGGCTGTTCCGTCTCGCAGCTCTGATCAACGGCCTGGCGCTTGTCATCATCCTGTTCTTCCTGCTCGTGAACGGCTGGCGTGCCATTAGCTGGGAATTTCTGACCGAAGTACCCCGGGATTCGATGACCAAAGGGGGTATCTTTCCCTGCATAGCGGGGACCTTTCTGCTGAGCTTCGGAGCGATGGTGATCGCCTTCCCCTGGGGTGTGGCCTCGGCCATCTACCTCCATGAATACGCGCGGCCGGGCCTCATGCTGCGAGTGATCCGGCTGGGGATCAACAATCTGGCAGGGGTGCCGTCCATTGTGTTTGGCCTCTTTGGGCTGGCTTTCTTTGTGATCTGGTGCAATTTGAAGGTGAGTCTCCTGTCGGGGGCGTTGACGCTGGCGGCGCTCATTCTGCCGGTCATCATCGGGACGGCCGAAGAAGCCCTGCGAGCGGTTCCCGCGACCTACCGGGAGGCTTCGCTGGCCCTGGGAGCAACCAAGTGGCAGACCATCTACCGGGTCGTGCTGCCCGCTGCCTTTCCCGGCATGCTGACGGGCTGCATCCTGGGGATCAGCCGTGCGGCAGGAGAAACGGCGGCCATTATGTTCACCGCTGCGGTTTTTTTCACGCGCCAGTTGCCATCATCCCTGCTTGACCCGGTCATGGCGCTTCCCTACCATATTTACGTGCTGGCTACCGCCGGCACCCAGATCGAACTTACCCGACCGCTTCAATACGGTACTGCCCTGGTGCTCATTGCCCTGGTCTTCAGCATGAACCTGATTGCCATCTTCTACCGCGCCCGCCTGCAGCGAAGGTTCTGAGTGTCGCCATCCGAAAGCTACTGCTGGCAATGGTGTTTGATGTTAACCCCTTTGTTGATGAAGATGACGCTTTCGGCGATGTTAGTGGCCTGGTCGGCCACGCGTTCGAGGCAGCGGGCGGCGATGATGGTTTGTACCGATTGCTCCACGGACGGCACATCCTTGCCTATATGTTCGAGGAGGTCCTTCAAGATCCTGACGTTCAGATCGTCGGCCGTATCGTCCATCTGGCAGACCTCCATGGCCTGCTCCGAGTTCTCGTTCACAAAGGCGTGGAGAACGGTTCGGAGCATGTCGGCGGCCACCTCTCCCAGCTGTTCCATGGCGGGATGGGGGGGCAGGGGTGGCCGGCTGCTCAGGAATTGGGCTCGCTGAGCGATGTTGACCGCCTGGTCGGCAATCCGTTCGAGATCCACGGCAATCCTCATACAGCCGACGATGAACCGCAGATCGCGGGCCATGGGCTGATCCAGGGCGAGCAGACGCAGCGACTGCCGGTCGACGTTGACCTCGAGCAGGTTGATTTCCTGATCGCTTTCGATGACTTCATCCGCCAGCTGCATGTTCCGTTCAAGAAGGGCTTGCAGGGCTTTCTGCAGAGCTCTTTCGGTCAGTGCCGCCATTTGCAGGATTATCATCCTGAGCTCTTCCAGGTCCTGGTGAAAACGACTCTCCATGAGCTTACCTCCTAACCGAACCGGCCGGTGACGTAGTCTTCCGTCTGCCGGAGTTTGGGTTTGGTGAAAAGCGTCTCGGTCACATCGACTTCGATGAGCTTTCCCATATAGAAGAAGGCGGTATGATCGGAGACTCGGGCAGCCTGCTGCATGTTGTGGGTGACGATGACGATGGTGTAGTCGGCTTTGAGGGTCATGATGAGCTCTTCGATCTTCTGGGACGAAATGGGATCCAGCGCGGAGGCGGGTTCATCCATCAGCAGGACTTCTGGTTCCACGGCCAGGGCGCGGGCAATGCAGAGGCGCTGCTGCTGGCCTCCCGAAAGACTGAGGGCCGACCGGTGGAGCCGGTCGCTCACCTCATCCCATAACGCCGCCTGATGGAGGCTCCGCTCGACCCGGTTGGCGATGAAATCCCGATCCTTCACGCCATTGACCCGCAAGCCGTAGGCAACGTTCTCAAAGATGGTTTTGGGAAAGGGATTGGGCTTTTGGAAGACCATCCCGACCCGGCGCCGCAGAGTGACCACGTCAAGTCTCGGATCGTTGATGTTCTCCCCGTCCAGGATGATCTCCCCCGCCACCCGGCCGATCGGGATGAGGTCATTCATCCGGTTCAGGCAGCGCAGGAAGGTGCTCTTGCCGCACCCTGAAGGCCCAATGAGAGCCGTCACCTGATGGAGCGGAAGATCAAGGGAGATGTCCTTCAGCGCGTGAAAGTCACCGTAATAGAAATCAAGATGCTTTGCCGTCATTTTCACGAGTGCACTCATCGGTTTGTCCTGTCGCTGTGTGGGAAACGGTACTGATTCACCCGTCCGTCATCTGCCTTCATTCCACTCCTGATCCCTCATCCGTTGGCGGAATCAGGAGGGTGAAGTAAAAGGTTGCACCATACTCACTGCCGGGATTGGGGCTTTCGACCCAGATCAAGCCGCCGTGGCGGAGCATGATATGGCGGCAGATGGCCAGTCCCAGGCCGGTGCCTCCCAAATCACCGGTGCGATTCTTCTCCACGCGATAGAAACGCTGAAAAATCCTGCGCTGATCATGCCTGGAGATACCGGGTCCGTTATTGGCCACGCCGATGGTGACGGCATTTTCTTGGGTGCGGCAAGCCACGGTAATGGCGTCCCCTTCGGGACTGTGCCGGATGGCGTTTTCCAGCAGATTGCGAAACACCCGGGTGAGCTGGTGAAAATCGGCCCAGACCTCGAGCGCTTCCTGGGGCAGGTGGTTTTCCAGGCGGATCTGTTTTTCCCCGGCCCCGGGCAGGCAGGCCTTCCAGGCGGTGTTGAGCGCCTCGGTGGGGTTGACGGCAGCCGGCTTGAAGACTTCCTGGTGTGCCTCCATTCTGGCCAGTTGTAGCAGATCATCGACCATTTTTGCCATGTGATTGGTGTTCTTAAGGATGACTTCCAGAAATGAGGCCAGCACTTCGGGGGTTGGTTCAGGCTCGGCCAGCAAGGTTTCGGTATATCCCTTGATGGAGGTGAGGGGGGTGCGCAGTTCGTGGGAAACATTGGCAACGAAGTCCTGACGAACCTTTTCGAGCTGCTTGAGGCGGCTCAGGTCGTGGAAAACCACCACCGCCCCGGGCCCCTGGTCCGGGTCCTTGAGGCGAACGAGATTGACCTCGAAGGTGCGTTCGCCACTTTCAATGGTCAGTTGGATCTGCGGAACATCCGCGGGGGCGCCCCTCAAACCCAGAATTCGTTCGCAGGCATGCTGCAGTTCCAGACTCATGAGGACTTCGAGGGGCCGACGGCCAAGAGGGCGGGCGTGTGGATCGAGGAGGGCACCGAGGGCGGCGTTGACGCTCACGATTCTTCCCCCCGCATTGACTAGCATCACGCCGTCGCTCATGGCTTCGAAGACTGCTTCGAGCTGCTGTTTTTCCGAGATGAGTTCCAGGAAGCTGCTGCCGGTGTTTTCGGCCAGGCGATTGAAGGCGTGAGCGAGGGGGTAGAGTTCGTCGTCGGTG
Source organism: Syntrophobacteraceae bacterium (assembly GCA_033812955.1). Classification (GTDB taxonomy): domain Bacteria; phylum Desulfobacterota; class Syntrophobacteria; order Syntrophobacterales; family Syntrophobacteraceae; genus JADGQM01. The sequence continues at coordinate 6,235 of JAPXSS010000048.1, forward strand.
GAAAAATACAGGCGCTGCCCAAAGTCTTTCTCTCCAAGGGCGTCGAGAGCCTCGACCATGGTGTGCGTGGACTGTTTGAGGCGGCTGATGAGGAGGAGGGCGAGGATCGGGACGAGGACCGAAGCTGCAGCGAAGACCAGCAGCAGCACCTTCCAGAGATGATCGAGCAGGCTGGCGACAGGCTTCACGGAGGCAGCCATACGGACTACCCCGGCGGGGATTTTCTTGTTGAATTGGACGCTTCTGGCGGCAAATACCTGTTCCGATTGGCCAGTCTTGCTGAACCGGGTCATATACCCCACCCCGCCGTGGAGCGCCTGGGCAATCTCGGGGCGTCCGGAAAAATCCTCCAGGTCCTTGACTTGCTCGAACGGGATTTCGGAGTCAGCCAGAACCTGACCCTCTGTTGTGACATAGGTGAGGCGGACTTCGAGGGGGCGAGCCACGTCCTTGAACCACTCCTGCAGTTCCTGCGGGTCCTGAAAACCCGGCTGCTGGCGAAGGAGCAGGCAAACCAGCTCCAACTCCCGTATCAGCTGCCGCTTGGTTTCAGCTTCCAGAGCCTGCTGGAGTCTGTCGAAGGCATACCACGAGGGGAGGACGGCAGTGATTGCCAGCAGGCCCCAAAGCGAGAGGGTCACGAGCATGCGCAGGGAAACGCCACTCCTCATCGCCTAGCTCCGTAATCGATAGCCGACGCCCCGCACAGTTTCAATCCAACGGCAGTAGCTTCCGAGCTTCTGGCGCAACCGGCGGACATGGGTATCGACAGTGCGGGCATAGCCTTCGAAATGATAACCCCAGACCTTATCCAGCAATTGATCGCGGGTTTGCACTTTGCCGCGATTCAGGATGAGCTCCGCCAGCAGCTTGAATTCAGTGGCGGTGAGCGGGATTTCATGGCCGTCGACGCTAGCCTGGTGGGCTTCGAAGTCCACGCGCAGGCCCTCGTTCTGCCACATGGCGGCTGCTGAAGGCTCATCCTGGGAACGGCGCAACACGGCGCGCACGCGAAGCATCAGTTCGCGGGGACTGAACGGTTTCACCACATAGTCGTCAGCCCCCAGTTCCAGACCCACAATGCGGTCAACCTCCTCGCCCCTGGCGGTCAGCATGATCACGGGAATGTGCCGGGTTGTCGCACTCCTTTTCAGCTCCCTGCAGACCTCCAGGCCATCCATCCCCGGTATCATGAGGTCGAGCAAAACCAGGTCGGGCAAATGCTCCTTCGCCAGATTGAGGGCTTCGCTGCCCGTTTCGCAGGTCATGACCTCATAGCCCCCGTTGCGAAAATTGTAGGCGAGGAGGTTGAGGATATCGCGGTCATCCTCCACAATCAGAATGTTGACTTTGGCCATCCTTTCCTCCGGCTTTGCCGAGACATACCAATGAACCATCAGAAGATGGCGCAAGAGTGACGGTTGTGTGACGGTGCTGTTACATTTTCCCCCGTCGGGCCGGAATGGCGAATCTTCCGGTCTTCCAAGTTTCTAGAAACGGAACTGTTTTAGTCAATAACACACGATTCAAATGCAACAAAGCCGAATCCATCAGGCGTGGAGTTTGAGCAGGGATAGACGGATTCTTGTCGATTTGGTCTTCCCAGTCGCAGTGCTGACGCACGAGTCTTCAGAGTTGGATCATCGACCATTTCCCGGGACAGAGAAACTCGTTCGTTTCAGTAGGTACTCAGTACCGGAGCTGAACCGCCTATTGGGTAGGATCATGGAGTGAGTCGAAGTGAAGGAAGAGAAGAGGACCAACGCTGCAGGTCAAGCGGTTCTTATCTGGTGTCCATCTGGAAACCCCGTGTTTTGTATTTGTGACCTAACGTAAGAGCTCGATAGGGAGTGTCAGAGGTTGGAAAGGCATCTGACATCCGGTGATTTAAGGGTTGGTCCATGATTCTGTCGATTTATGATGATTTTTGGGCACACCACTCCTTTGAGGTTGGTAAACCAAGGTTACCCTTGCCCTTAAACCGTGGTTGCTATTTTCAACCTCGCCAACCTCAACAAGTTGTAGGATACGATGGCGCTACACACATGTTGTTTGAATCCAACCCGACCAGGTGCACCGAGTCAGACCGAAAGCACGTTTGAGTACCGAAATATTGGCCTCTATGCCGGCGCGGAAATTCCGAAGCTTCTTGTAGACCCAGCTGCTTTTCACCATGTCCGGGACGGGGATTCCTCTGAGCTTGGAAAAGCATACATCGGAGATCCCTTTCTCCTTCCGGTTGGCCGCCTCCCAGGCGGCCTCGCTCAGAGCTTTGATGTTCTCCTGGAGGGTCGAACCGCTCGGCTTATGCCCCATTCGCAACCTGGCAAATGCCTGAAAGCTCAGCGAATCCTCCCGGTGGAAAGCCAGTTCTTCGTATGTCAGGTTCCGGTATTGCTTCAGGATGGCACAACGGAAAACCTGTTCAGCCGTCATCCCCGTGCGTCCTGTCTCCGCAATGATAGGGGCTATTCGCGAGCGTTCCTTCTTTCCGGCCTGAAGGAACGCGTATCATGCCCTCGGAAGTGTCAACAATGAGGAGCATCGTGAGTTTTTCATTGATTTTTTCACTTCTTGTGTTAATGGGATTTTTTCCCGTATTGTTTGGTTTAGATCACGGGGTCAGCTATTTTGCGAGATGCCGGGGTATCGGAAGAGAGTGGGCATTGCAGGTGGGCACGGGATTGCAGACGGAGATGGTGATCACGGTCGAGCAGGCGGAGGAGCATTTCCTTGGCTACCTCCACGCTGAAAGGAGCGTCAGCAAAGAGACTTGGCGAGCTTATAAGAGCGACCTCGACCAATTCCGTCTCCATCTCCAGCACAAGACCGGGAGCAAGTTCCTACCGGTAACGGAGGTTACCCCGGATTTGGTGCGCAGCTTCATGTTCGCGCTTCCCAAGGATTTGAAGAGCTCCAGCCGGGCCAGGAAATTGTCGGCCCTTCGTTCTTTTTTCAAGCACCTGCTGGATCGTGGCTGGTGCCCGGACAACCCGGCCGAACGCGTGGCCAGCCCTAAGGTGAGAGCCAAAACCCCAGCTTTCCTGGACGTCGACGATACCCTTCATTTCCTGAACGCATTGGAGCGAAGCGCGGGGCAGCCGGGCAGTTCCTGGCGACGGTTTCGCAATTGGGCGATGTACGAGTGTCTTTACTCCATTGGGGCACGGGTGAGTGAACTGGTGGGCTTGAGCGTCGCGGATGTCGATTTCGAGCAGGGTCTGGTGCGCCTTCTGGGAAAAGGGAGGAAAGAAAGGGTGGTTCCCATCGGCAAGAAAGCACGGGAAGCCTTGCGGGCCTATCTTGACGCCATGGAACGCCAAGTCCCGCGCTTTCGAGCAGACCGTTCCGAGCTCTTTCTCAATGCTTCCGGTGGTCCCCTCACAGCCCGGTCGGTGCATCGGATTCTGCGGGCCGAAATGCAGCACTGCGGTCTCTGGCAGCATCTCAGCCCCCATGGGCTGCGTCACACTTTCGCCACCCACATCCTGAATTCGGGGAGGGAGGAGCGTGACATTGCAGATCTTCGCGCCATCCAGGAAATGCTGGGGCATGCCTCGCTGTCGACCACTCAGCGCTACACTCATGTGCATTTCGACCAGCTCCAGCAGACCTATGACCGTACCCACCCTCGCAGCCGGCTAAAGCAATAGCCACCACTTTTTCCCTGGAGAAAACCCTGAGATGGACCGAAAGCCCATTCACAGCACCACCGTTTTTGCCATCCATAAAGGCGGACAGGTGGTTATGGCCGGAGATGGTCAGGTAACCCTGGGTGAAACCGTGATCAAACATCAGGCCAAAAAGGTTCGTAAAATGTACCACGATAAGGTCCTGGCTGGCTTTGCCGGATCGACTGCGGATGCCTTCACTCTGTTCGAACGGCTTGAAGGGAAATTGGAGCAATATAACGGGAACCTCAAGCGAGCTGCCGTCGAACTCGCCAAAGACTGGCGCATGGATCGGGCATTGCGTCGCTTGGAAGCCCTGCTGATCGCAGCCGACCGGACCGACTGCTTCATTTTAAGCGGGACCGGCGACATCATCGAGCCTGACGACGGCCTTGCCGCAGTCGGCTCGGGTGCTCCCTATGCCCTGGCGGCCGCTCGCGCGCTCCTGCGCCATACTCACCTTCCCATCCGCGAGATCGCTGAGGAAGCCATGAAGATTGCCGCATCCATCTGTATCTTCACGAACCAGGAATTCACTTTCGAGGAGCTTTGAGCCCATGCAGCAGCTGCTTACTCCGGCCGAGATCGTTCGAGAGCTCGACAAGTTTATCATCGGCCAGCACGACGCCAAACGGATGGTCGCTATCGCCCTCAGAAACCGCTGGCGCCGCCAGCAGGTTCCGGAACATCTGCGTGATGAAATCGCTCCCAAGAATATCATCATGATTGGGCCAACCGGAGTGGGCAAGACGGAAATTGCCCGTCGGCTGGCCCGGCTGGCCCAGTCGCCGTTCTTAAAAATCGAGGCCAGCAAATTTACCGAAGTCGGCTACGTGGGCCGGGATGTGGAATCCATGGTCCGGGATCTCATGGAACTGGCAGTCAGCATGGTTCGTTCGGAAGAACTGGAAACAGTCAAGCTCAAAGCGGAAGAGCTCGCCGAAGAGAAATTGCTGGATATTCTCCTGCCGCCCAAACGCAAGCAGGAGCCCAAGGAGCAACTGTTGGAAGCCCCCGCCGAGGTCAAGGCGGCCCAGGACGAAGCCAATCAGGCCGACTCCACCCGCGACAAACTCCGTAAGCTGTTGCAGCAAGGTTCGCTCGATGACCGTTATGTGGAATTGGATGTGCCCGATCGCAACTTCCCCATGATCGAGATCTTTGCCGGAACCGGCATGGAAGAAATGGACTTCAACCTGCGCGACATGCTGGGTTCCATGCTGCCGCAACGCACTAAACGCCGTAAGGTTAAAATCCCCGAAGCGCGGGAGATCCTTGTGCAGCAGGAATCGCAGCGCCTTATCGATATGGACAAGGTCATCAAACTGGCCATCGAACGGGTGGAACACTCTGGAATCATCTTTCTTGACGAAATCGACAAGATCGCCGGCCGTGAATCCGGCCGCGGCCCGGACGTCTCGCGTGAGGGAGTCCAACGAGACCTCCTCCCCATTGTGGAAGGCTCGACTGTTACCACCAAGTACGGCATGGTCAAGACCGACCACATTCTCTTCATAGCGTCTGGCGCGTTCCATATCTCCAAGCCATCCGACCTCATTCCTGAGCTCCAGGGCCGATTTCCGATCAGGGTCGAGCTCACCTCGCTGAGCAGGGAGGATTTCGTCCGCATTCTCAAAGAACCTGAGAATGCGTTGATTGTGCAATATGAATCCCTTCTCAGGACTGAGGAGGTGGAGTTGGTTTTCGCCGACGAGGCTATTGAAGAAATCGCCGAGATTGCCTACGAGGTCAATTCAAGGATGGAAAACATCGGCGCAAGACGGCTCCATACGATCATGGAAAAACTCCTGTCGGATGTCTCCTTCAGTGCCCCCGACCTCAAGGGGCAAACCATTCCCATCACCAGGGAGTATGTTCGGGAAAAACTCCAGGATATCGTGAAGGATGAGGATTTGAGCCGGTACATTCTTTAATGAGGCGTCCGGCCTCAGAAGAGGGGAATGAGGTGGAGAAGGCAAGGATTCTGATTGAGGCATTGCCCTACATCCGTCGCTTTTATCAGAGCACCGTGGTAATCAAATACGGTGGCCATGCCATGGTGGCCGATGAGTTGAAGGAGAGTTTTGCGCAGGACATTGTCCTGATGAAATACATCGGGATCAATCCGATCGTGGTCCATGGCGGGGGGCCTCAGATCAGTGAAATGCTGGGGCGCCTCGGTATCCACAGCACCTTTCATCAGGGCATGCGAGTGACTGACCGGGACACCATGGACATTGTCGAAATGGTCCTGGTGGGAAAGATCAATAAGGAGATTGTTTCCTTTATCAATCGTCACGGTGGTCAGGCCATCGGGTTGAGCGGCAAGGACGGACAGCTCATCGAGGCGCGCAAGCTCCAGGTCTATCGCAACCACGGCACCGATCAGCCGCCGGAAATCATTGATATCGGGCTGGTGGGAGAGGTGGAGCGTATCAATGAGGAGATCCTCCGCACTCTCGAACGGAGCAACATGATTCCTGTGATTGCCCCCGTAGGGGTGGGACCGCACGGGGAAACCTATAATATCAACGCCGACCTGGTGGCGGGTCGTATTGCCGGGGCGCTTCGAGCAAAGAAACTTTTGCTCATGACCGATGTCGCCGGAGTGCTCAACGCCGAGGGCGAGCTCATTCCCGGCATGACCATTGCCGAAGCGGCGGCGGCGATGCAGGATGGGACGTTGCGTGGTGGCATGATTCCCAAGGTGCAATGTGCCGTTGATGCCTTGCAGGAGGGCGCCGAAAAGGTGCATATTGTGGACGGACGGTTACCCCATGCGATTCTCCTCGAGATTTTTACCGACGCGGGGATCGGAACCGAAATCGTGAAAGAACACTAGCACTATTCATTAGGAAGACTTCTCTATGGAAAATATACCATCATCTTACCAGGAGCACATTTTCCGCACTTACGCGCGCTTGCCGGTGGTGTTTGTCCGAGGTCAGGGCATCAGGCTCTGGGATGATACCGGCAAAGAATACCTGGATTTTCTGGCTGGCATCGCGGTCTGCAATCTGGGTCATTGTCATCCCGAAGTGACCAGGGCCATGTGTGACCAGGCCGAGACGTTGGTCCATGTCTCAAATCTCTTTTACACCCGCCCGCAGGTACAACTGGCTGCTGAATTGACGCGGCTTTCTTTCGCAGACAAGGTGTTCTTCTCGAACAGCGGGGCCGAAGCCAATGAAGCGGCCATCAAGCTAGCCCGAAAACACAGCAGGGATCGCCACGGGGCGGGACGCTTCCATGTTGTATGCATGAAGGACTCGTTTCATGGGCGCACCCTCGCCACCCTGTCGGCCACCGGTCAGGAAAAGGTTCATAAGGGATTCGAACCCCTTGTGGGCGGCTTCACTTTTGTCCCCTTCAATTCTCCGGAAGCGGTGGAAAAGGCGATCACCGACCGGACCTGTGCGGTTCTGGTGGAACCCATTCAAGGGGAGGGTGGTGTCAATTTTCCGACTCCCGGTTACCTGCGTGAACTCAAGGCTCTCTGTCGCCAGTACGATCTCCTGCTCATCTTTGATGAGGTCCAGGTCGGTATGGGACGAACCGGCACCCTCTTTGCTCACGAGCAGGAAGGAACCACGCCCGACATCATGACCCTCGCTAAAGCTCTCGGAAACGGCCTCCCCATTGGCGCCATGCTCGCCACTGATGAGGTGGCGAGAGCCTTTGTTCCAGGGAGTCACGCCACTACTTTCGGGGGGACACCCTTGGTGACAGCAGCTGCTGTGAGGGTTCTCGAACTAATCTCCGCACCTGTGTTCCTGCAGCGGGTACAAGCAGTTGGGAGCTATTTCAAAGAGCGTCTCGAAGAACTCCAGCGACGTCATGGACTGATCAAAGAGGTGCGGGGGCGGGGTCTGATGATTGGCGTGGAGCTCACCATTCCGGGCGCAAAGATAGTCGAGAAGTGCCTGGAAAGAGGCTTCGTCATCAATTGTACGCACGATACGGTACTTCGCTTCGTCCCGCCGCTCATTGTCGAGAAAGAGGAAATTGATCAGTTGCTCCAGGTTCTGGATCAGGTGTTAGGAGAGAACAACTCATGAAACGTGATCTTCTCTCGCTACGCGATCTCACGATTACTGAGATCCTGCAACTCATCGAACGCGCCCGTGCCTTGAAGCAGAAACGGCAATCCGGGAATCTCCCTCAGGTTCTTTCCGGCAGGGTTCTCGGCCTCATTTTCATGAAGCCTTCGACCCGTACCCGGGTTGCCTTTGAGACTGCCATGGGCCGCCTGGGAGGTCAAAGCCTGTTTATGACCGCCAACGACCTTCAGCTTTCCCGGCAGGAACCGCTGGCTGATACCGCCCGCGTCCTGTCGCGCTACCTGGATGCCTTGGTTATCCGTACCTTCGCTCACGCCGATGTGGAAGAGCTGGCTCGTCACGCGACCATTCCCATCATTAACGGCCTGACGGACCGTTACCACCCCTGCCAGGTGCTGGCTGATCTCCAGACTATCCAGGAGAAGCGGGGCAGCCTCGATGACCTGAGGGTGGCCTGGATCGGCGATGGCAACAACGTGGCTCACTCCTGGATCAACGCCGCAGCCATGCTGGGCTTTACCCTCTACCTGGCGTGTCCTCCCGAATACCCACCGGACAATGAGATCCTTGACTGGGCACAACGGGAAGGGCGAGGAAGCATCCACTTGGTCCACGAGGTGAAAGCGGCGGTCAGCTCTGCGGACGTCCTTTACACTGACGTCTGGGCGAGCATGGGACAGGAGGGGGAGGAGGAGGAACGAAAGAAGGTTTTTCGGTCTTTTCAAATCAATGAAGAACTGCTGGCTGCCGCTCCGAGCCACGCCATGGTGCTTCATTGCCTGCCGGCCCATCGCGGCGAAGAAATCACCGCGGGCGTCCTGGACGGACCGCAGGCGGCTGTTTTCGACCAGGCGGAAAACCGTATGTGGCTTCAGATGGCATTGCTTGAATGGGTAATGGGGAAAGAGGATCGAAATGGACGTTAAGAAGGTTGTTCTGGCTTATTCGGGAGGATTGGATACCTCCATCATTCTCAAGTGGTTGCTGGAGAATTACGGATGTGAAGTCATCGCTTTCGTCGCCGATCTGGGGCAGGGCGAGGAGCTTCAGGAAGCTCACGCCAAGGCGCTCGCCACCGGAGCCGTGAAGGCCCGAGTGGAGGACCTGCGGGAAGAATTCGTGCGAGACTTCGTTTTCCCGGCGTTTCGCGCGAACGCCGTTTATGAAGGGCAATACCTGCTGGGGACTTCCATCGCCCGGCCGCTCATTGCCAAACAACAGGTAAAGGTGGCTGAGGAGGAAGGTGCCGATGCCGTCAGTCACGGCGCCACCGGGAAGGGCAACGATCAGGTGCGCTTCGAGCTGACCTACTCGGCTCTGAACCCAGCCTTGAAGGTTATTGCCCCCTGGCGCGAGTGGACCCTGAGATCGCGAACCTCGTTGATCGAATATGCCAAGAAGCACGGCATACCCGTCCCGGTAACTCAGGAAAAGCCTTATAGCAGCGACCGCAACCTGTTGCACATCAGCTTCGAAGGAGGCGTGCTCGAAGACCCCTGGGCAGCACCCGACCCGAAGATGTTTGTGCTCACCGCGGATCCGGAAGAGGCACCCAACCGACCTGAGGTTGTCGAAATCGACTTCGAGCGGGGCGATCCGGTGGCGGTCAACGGCCAGCGGCTCAGTCCCGCCAACCTGCTCTACAAGCTGAATGAACTGGGTGGAAAGCACGGCATCGGACGGGTTGACCTTGTGGAGAATCGGTTTGTGGGAATGAAATCGCGCGGCGTCTACGAGACTCCAGGCGGAACCATCATGCGCACCGCCCATCTGGCGGTTGAATCGATCACCATGGACCGAGAGGTCCTGTTCCTGCGGGATTCTCTGATTCCTCAGTATGCACGCATGATTTACAACGGCTTTTGGTATGCACCCGAGATGCGCCTGCTGCAGGGGATGATGGATCTTGCTCAGGAGCACGTATGGGGTACGGCAAGGCTCAAGCTGTACAAGGGATCATGTCAGGTCATCGGGCGCAAATCCAACCGCTCCCTGTACCAGTCAAGTTTCGCCACGTTTGAAGAAGATGAAGTGTACGAGCAAGACGACGCTACCGGCTTCATCAGGCTCAATGCGTTGCGGCTGCGCATTGCTTCGCTGGTGGGACGGCCGGGCAATCAGGGTTGATCATTTCCAGGCCTTGTTGTGAGGAGCGGGTGGAAACTCTTCACTCGGGCCGGTCTTGGCTCATCAAACGCAACCGCACCAGCAATCCAATGTGACGATCAGAAAAGGACTTGTATGGGTGACAAGCTCTGGCAGGGGCGGTTTGAACAACCAATGAACAAACAAGTGGAGGAATACACCGCTTCGGTTCATTTCGACAAGCGGCTTTATCGCTATGATATTGAAGGCAGTATTGCTCACTGTCGCATGCTGGCGGCGTGCAAAATCATCTCCGATGAAGAGGCCTCTCGGATCGTAGCCGGACTGGGAGAGATCCAGCGAGAAATCGAGCGCAACCAAATCGACTTCGACTCCACCCAGGAAGACATCCACATGGCTATCGAGCAGCACCTGATCCAAAAGGTCGGCGAAGTGGGTGGCAAGCTTCATACGGCGCGGAGCCGCAATGATCAAATATGCCTCGACATGCGCCTTTACCTGCGCGACGTGCTCGTCCAATGCCGTGTTCTTCTGCATGAACTGCAAACGGTCCTGGTGTCCATGGCAGAGCAGAACCTCGACGTGGTCATGCCCGGTTTCACTCACTTGCAGCACGCCCAACCCGTCCTGCTGGCGCATCATCTCATGGCTTACTATGAAATGTTCGGGCGGGATGATGAACGCCTCGACGGCTGTTTTCAGCGCACCAATGTGCTGCCGCTGGGAAGTGCGGCGCTGGCCGGCACAACTCTGCCCATCGATATGGAGTGGACTGCGAGATATCTGAATTTTCCGCGGGTCACGGCCAATAGCATCGATGCTGTGAGCGACCGGGATTACCTCATTGAATTCAATGCAGCCGCCGCGATTTTCATGATGCACGTCAGCAGAATGGCTGAGGAACTGATTCTCTGGTCGACCAGCGAGTTTGCCTTCATCGAAATCAGCGATGCCTTCTGCAGCGGCTCCAGCATCATGCCTCAAAAAAAGAACCCGGATGTGCCCGAGTTAATGCGGGGAAAGACGGCCCGTATCTACGGCAATCTGATGGCCCTGCTGACCCTGACCAAAGCGCTGCCTCTCGCCTACAACCGGGATTTGCAGGAAGACAAGGAGCCAATATTCGACACCGTGGATACGGTCCTGACAACTCTTCGCCTGCTGACCCGGCTGCTTCCGGAAATCCGCTTCAATCGCGAACGCCTGGTCGCGATGGCCGCCGAGGGGTTTACTTTGGCCACAGACCTGGCCGACTATCTGGTCAGGAAGGGAGTGGCCTTCCGCAAAGCCCATCATGTGGTCGGACAAATTGTTCAGCACTGTCTCCACCACGGGAAGGAACTGGCTGAATGCAGCCTGGAAGTGTTCAAATCCTTCCATAAAGCGTTCGACCACGATGTCTTCCCTTTTCTTGATCTCAACAGTGTCATCGATCACCGGACATCGCTCGGAGGGACGGCATCGTCACGGGTACGGCTCGCCATTGAGCAAGCCTGGAAGGATTTGTCGGCAAGAGCCCAGGCACTGAAGTCGCAAGCATAGTCTCTTGACTCAGAGGACAAACACGATGCAGGCTGAACGTCTTTCAGAGAACCCTTGCTGGGGTGGCTTGGTCCCGGTTTTGGTACTGGGGCTGGCGCTTTCCGGCTGCGGCCTCAAGACCTATCCAAAACCAATCTCTGGCAGAGCAATCCCACCCATCCAGGATTTGAGGGCTCAGGTCCGGGTGAAGGCGGTCGAAGTGACCTGGACGGTGCCGAATGAACTCAGCGAGACCCTGAAGGATACTCCCTACCGATTGGTGGTGGTGAAGGCTGAGTTGAACTGGGGTAACCGCAACTGTCCTGACTGTCCGGTCCCGTCCCAACAGGAAGTTCAGCTTATCGATCCAGCCAGTCCCACTCCAGCCGTTCGCACAGGAAACACCTTCATGTGGTTGGACACCGTGGTTTCTCCTCAGCGCGCCTATCGCTACCAGGTACTGGTGCTGGACCACAACCGTCGTCAGCTTTCCACCTCAAACCCGTCCGTCGTGAAAGTCATAGTTCCCCCTCCACCGCTCCGGAAGCTGGCCGCCGGTTCCGATCCACGGGGCATCTCCCTGCAATGGCAACCGGGGACAGGGAAGGGTGTTGCGGGAGGACCTTCACCGCAAGAGGCCCAATTCATGATCGAGCGCCATAGCCCTGATGGGGCCTGGGAACAGCTTTCCCCGTTGCCGGTGAGAGGTACCACCTTCCTGGATTCCACCGTGGCTAGCGGACAGGCCTATGATTACCGGGTAACTCCAGCCTATCTCTTCGAAGAATCCCTGATTCTTGGGGAGCCGTCGATCTTTAGACAGGCCAGGGCCTCGGATGCGGTGCCGCCGCCACCACCGGGAAGCGTTTGGGTGATTCCGGTCAAGGGGGCACTCGAAGTCCACTGGCTGAAGAGCGAAGGCACGGTACAAGGGTATCACATCTACCGACGGGAGGGAAAAGACATCGTCCGCTTGACGGCAGCGCCCGTGCAGGCACCTCCTTTTGTTGACCAAACCGTCAAGAAGAACGTCGTCTATGGTTACGCGGTATCGGCAGTGAGCAGCCAACAGACCCCCAATGGCCACCGGGAAGGGCTCCTGTCCAAATGGACGGAAATCAGGAGCCTCATGATCGGCCCCTAGCAAAGGTTGGGAGACACGATGCACCATTTTCATTACCATCAGGACGAACTGTACTGCGAAGGGATTCCTCTTCGCCAACTTGCCGAGGCCGTGGGTACACCCTGCTATGTCTATAGTCACAGCACGCTGTGTCAGCATTTCAGGATCTTTGATGAAGCCTTTGCCGGAGTACCCCACCAGATTTGCTTTTCCGCTAAATCCAATTCCAACATCGCCATTCTAAGCCTCATCGGATCGCTTGGGGGGGGTGCGGACATTGTCTCTGGCGGCGAGCTGTTCCGAGCCCGCCGGGCTGGTATACCCGCTGATCGGATTGTGTATTCCGGAGTGGGCAAGACCGAGTCCGAAATCGACTACGCCCTCAGGCAGGGTATCTTGATGTTCAACATCGAATCCACCCAGGAACTGGAAGCCATCAATGCGCGTGCCGGAGTACTCGGCTGCAAGGCCCCCATCGCCCTCCGGGTTAACCCTGATGTCGACCCGAAGACTCACCCCTATATATCTACGGGGTTGAAGAAGAACAAATTCGGAATAGACCTCGACACCGCCGTCAAAGCTTATGAGCAGGCACGCCATCTGGAGGCTGTCGAAATCCTGGGAGTAGACTGCCATATCGGCAGCCAGCTTACGGAGATTACCCCGTTTGTGGATGCTTTGCAGCGGCTGCGAACACTCATCGAACGTTTGGAAGGGATGGACATCCCGATCCGCTACCTCGACTTGGGCGGGGGGCTCGGGATCACTTACGACCAGGAAACCCCTCCTCACCCCCGAGAATACGCTCAAGCCATGTTGGAGGGACTCGGTGGCCTGTCTTGTACCTTGATTTTCGAACCCGGCCGCGTTATCGTCGGCAACGCTGGCGTGTTGCTCGGCAAGGTGCTCTACACGAAGCGGACCGCGATCAAGAATTTCATCATCACTGATGCCGGCATGAATGATCTCGTGCGACCCAGTTTCTACGGCTCCTATCATCAAATCCTGACAGTGACCCGAACCAGCCGCGAAACCCAGGTCGTCGATGTCGTCGGTCCGATCTGTGAATCGAGCGACTTTCTGGCTCGGGACCGCGAATTGCCCATGATTGAACCTGGTGATTGCCTGGCAGTGATGAGTGCCGGAGCCTATGGTTTTACCATGGCCTCCAATTACAACTCGCGCCCGCGCCCCCCGGAGGTTCTGGTGAAGGGAGAGGACTATTTTGTTATTCGGAAGCGAGAGACCTGGGAGGACCTCATTCAGGGAGAGGAAATTCCCGATTTTGCCTGATGACATCGTCAGGGAGGCCATTTGACCACAGCGTGAACCATGGAGTACTCGTTGGCCATGATTGGTTTGGTACATCCCATTTCGTTTTGTAAGATGACCGGCAGCGGCAACGATTTCATTATCATCGACAACCGTGCTCGGTCCGTCACCACCGACCAGATGCCCATTCTGGCCCGGCTCGCCTGCCGTCGCAAACTGTCGCTGGGGGCCGATGGCCTGATTCTGATCGAGACCGATTCCGAAGTGGACTTCATGTGGCGGTTTTTCAACGCCGACGGCAGTGAAGCCGAAATGTGCGGAAACGGAGCCCGCTGCGCAGCCCGGTTCGTTCACCTTCAGGGTATTGTCCGGAAACAGGATATGGCTTTCCGGACCCTGGCCGGTATCATTCGGGCGACAATCATGGGGGAGCGGGTTAAAGTCCAGATGACCACTCCTCGAGACCTCCAGATGGACATTTCCCTGCAGCTTGAAGATGGGCCTTTCGACCTGCATGCCATCAACACCGGAGTCCCTCATGTGGTTCATTTTTTAACGGACAATACCATGTTGGAAGGACTTGACGTGTTCCGCCTCGGGCGCGCTCTTCGCTACCATTCGCACTTTCAACCGGCTGGGACCAATGCCAATTTTGCGGTGGTACGCGACCAGCATCACCTGGTGATTCGGACCTACGAACGGGGGGTGGAAGCGGAAACGCTGGCATGTGGAACCGGCTCCATTGCCGCCACGCTCATCGCCGCCGCCCGCAAGCTGGTGACCTCTCCCGTCGAAGTTCTAACGCAAAGTGGAGAAACCCTCGCAGTTCACTTTAGACAGTCAATGGCTCCTGGTGTCCCGGAATTCAATGAAGTCCACCTGGAAGGAGATGCCAAGGTGGTTTGCACCGGCAACCTGTGGGATGAAACCTTAAGGGAGTGAGGAGAGTATCATGTTTCAAGGGGCGATGGTAGCCATTGTGACGCCATTCAAAGACGGGGAAGTGGATGAGGCTTCCCTGCGACAATTGATCGAGTTCCAGATTGCCAACGGCACCGACGGAATCGTTCCGTGTGGCACGACGGGGGAATCAGCAACCCTCACTTTCAAGGAACATGAGCGGGTGATCGAGATCACGGTGGAGCAGGTGAACAAGCGAGTCCCGGTCATCGCCGGCACCGGCTCCAACAATACGGAAGAAGCTATCAGCCTCACTCGCCATGCCCGAAAGGCAGGCGCGGATGGGGTCCTCATGATCGCTCCCTATTACAACAAACCCACCCAGGAAGGCCTTTTCCGCCATTTTGAGACGGTCGCCCAAAAGGTCGACATCCCCATCATTCTGTACAACATTCCGGGTCGCACGGCCGTCAACATCGAACCCGCCACCATCGCCCGTCTTGCCAGAGTTGACAACATCGTCGGGGTCAAGGAAGCCTCGGGCAGCATGAAGCAGATCACGGACATCGTCGCCCTGTGCGACGAACGCTTTGTCATGCTTTCGGGGGAGGATTACCTGACCTACCCCCTCATCTGTGTTGGCGGCAGGGGCGTCATCTCGGTAGTCTCGAACGTGGCTCCTCGCGATATGACAGACCTCTGCCGACTCACCCTGGAAGGCAGTCTTGCCGAGGCCAGAAACCTCTATTACCGCCTGCTGCCCATCTGCCACGCGCTGTTCTATGAAACCAATCCCACCCCGGTCAAGGCGGCGCTTGCCATGATGAAGAAGATCGCCAGTGATGAAGTTCGTTTGCCCCTGGTACCCCTGTCTGCAACCAACCGAGAGCGGCTGCGGGCGGACTTGCAGGCCTATGGCCTGCTCTGACCGAGAGGAGACGTGAGTCGGGAGGCACTGGAGAGACGACGCGCTGTCGTCTTCTTCTCCCCTTCCCCGGCACTGTCCCTGTTGAAGTGACTGTAAAACGCTTTTGCATCAAGGAGTGGGTGAGATGGTGCGCGCGGTTGTGGCCGGTATCGGCGGTCGGATGGGTTCCCGGATTGGCCAATTGGTACACGAGACGGAGGGCTTTAAGCTGATTGGAGCTTTCGAGGCTCCTGGCCATTCGGCAGTGGGTGAGGACATTGCTGCGGCTATCGGCGGATCGCCTACCGGTAGGTGGGTTGGCGCGGGACTCGCTGAGGTCGTAGCGGAAGCAGACGTAGTGATCGACTTCACCACTGCCGCCGCTTCCCTGCAGCATCTCGAAGTCGCTGCCGACCGAAGGGTTCCCATGGTAATAGGATCAACCGGGTTCAGTCCCAGCCAGATTCAACAAGCCCAGGCCTTCACCAGGATGATCCCCTGCGTCCTCACTCCCAATATGAGCGTGGGCGTCAATGTACTCTTCAAGCTGGTGGCCGAAGTAGCCCGTATGCTGGGCACCGGCTTCGACGTCGAGATCCTCGAGGCTCACCATCGATTCAAGAAGGATGCACCAAGCGGCACCGCCCTCAAGCTGGCTCAGATTATCGCACAAGTTCTGGATCGTGATCTGGACCAGACGGGGGTTTTTGCCCGACACGGTCTCATCGGCGAGCGTTCTGACAGAGAAATCGGGGTGCAGACGCTTCGGGGTGGCGATATTGTAGGTGAGCACACGGTGATGTTTGCCGGCTTGGGGGAACGCATCGAGCTCATCCATCGCGCTCATAGCCGCGACAATTTCGCTCACGGCGCCCTGCGCGCTGCCCGCTGGGTCGTCCAGCAGCCACCCGGCCTGTACGATATGCAGCATGTGATGGGAATAAAATAATATTCTGGAGGTCTTGATGGCAGTTGAAAAAGCAGAACGACTGAAGCAGCTTCCCCCTTATCTTTTTCAGGAGATTGACCGCCTTAAGGCAGAGCTCACCAGCAAGGGCGTTGACGTGATCAACCTGGGGGTTGGAGACCCGGATCTGCCCACCCCCAAGCACATCATCGAGGCACTGCAGAAGGCCGCAGAGGATCCAACCACCCATCAGTACCCCTCCTATTCGGGCATGAACGATTTCCGCATCAGTGTCGCCAATTGGTACCGCCGCCGGTTCGGGGTTGAACTGGACCCCATCGAAGAGGTGGTAACCATGATTGGTTCCAAGGAGGGAATTGCCCATTTTCCCCTGGCTTTCATCAACCCTGGCGATCTGGCGCTTGTACCGACCCCGGCATACCCCGTCTATCATGTGGGAACGCTTTTCGCCGGCGGGGAATCCTATTTCCTGCCGCTACTGAATGAGAATGAGTTCCTTCCGGAGGTTGCGGCTATTTCTCCCGACATCGCTCGGCGTGCCCGGATGATCTTTATAAACTACCCGAACAACCCCACCGGAGCCACGGCAGAGCGGTCCTTCTACGAAAAGATACTGGCTTTCGCCAGAGAGTACGAGTTG
>JAPXSS010000049.1:0-22999 GCA_033812955.1 Syntrophobacteraceae bacterium
CCTCGAAGCTGCGGGCAACAGCTTCGAGTGGTCGGATATCAAGCAGGACCTCAAATCCCTCTAGGAGGTTATCCTCGATGAAGACGGCAAAAGGCTCGCCATCCGGACCCAGTGCCAGGGAACCTGCGGCAAGGTGTTCCAGGCTGTCGGCGTTGCAGTGCCCCCGACCATCCGTGAAATTACCGGGTGGTTTCCCGATGAACAGATCGTCGATTTGTAGTGCCAAAGATGATATCGCCATGCCTAACTACTTAATATCGCACAATCTTTTTACAAATACTGTAGAAGATGAGCCTAAAGAATCAAGATCCGTGCTGCACCGATCCGAACCCCGGACGACTTCACCGGCGGTGGCCTTCTTTCCGGATATCCCGAGATAGAGTGGTAAGGTGCCATCGGTTTCCGCAATATTATCGCACATCACTATTTTGACGTTGACGCCGAACAGGTGCTCTGGATATGCGTTTACGAGGTAGGACCTTTATCCGCGGAATAGGCTCCGAGTCCCTTGTCCCGTTATGCCGTGCCGCGGGGTTAAAGCACGGTTCTGGCTTCAAGGCGCGCCTTCAATTTTGGGAAGATCCCGAGATCGGTATGCGGCAGGAACAGGGCGGCCACATAGTGCTGCATATAGGAGGGGGTCTCTGACAGCTCAAAATTGGTTGTCTTTTTAATAACGTCGACCACGTCTTTCCTGATACGGTTGGTGAGACAGCAGATTCTCGCCCCCATCATGGAACCGTTGCCGATATAGGTTATGCGTTCGGGGTCAATCTCCGGCAGGAGGCCGATGGTCATCGCCTTGTCTACATCGACATGTCTGCCGAATCCCCCCGCCAGGACAATCCGGTCCAGGCTGGAGAGGCTCAACCCGACCTCCTCGAGCAGGGTCTGGCACCCGCTGTAGATGGCACCCTTGGTGCGAATGAGATTGTTGATATCGATCTCCGTCAGGACGATATCCCGGTCGACCTGGGTTTCGTGTCGCCAGGCCAGCACGTATTCACTCACACCATCGACGTCGCGAATGCGGGGTGATTCCAGGTCGTGGTTGAATTTTCCCCGGTTGTTGATGACTCCCGCCTCAAACAGAGCAGCCACCATGTTGATCAGTCCCGAACCGCAGATGCCCTTGGGTCTGACATTGCCGATAGTCAGGTTCATGGGTTCCAGGGTATGGGGATCGATAGAGAAATACTCGATGGCTCCTTCCATGGCCCGCATCCCGCACTGAATCCCGCCGCCCTCGAAGGCCGGCCCGGCCGAACAGGCGGCACAGGCAAACCAGTCCCGGTTGCCGATCACGATCTCAGCATTGGTCCCGATATCGATATAGAGGGTCAGCAGGTCAGAGAGATAGATGCCCGAGCCCATGATCCCGGCAATGATGTCACCCCCCACATAACTCGAAATACTTGGATAAACGAGGGCGGTCGTGTGATCCGCCAGGTCGAGCCCCAGATCCACCGCGCGGATGAGGGGATAGAGCGTCGAGGCGGGAACGTAGGGGGAGCGTCGGATGTAGCGGGGATCAACTTTGAGGAGAATCTGGGTCAGGGTGGTGTTCCCGGCGAGGGTGATGGTCGAGACTTCGGTCCGGTTGACGCCGGAGCGGTTGACAATTTTGTAAATGATCTTGTTGATGGTGCGGGTGACCACTTCATGCAGCTTATCCAGTCCGCCGGGTTTTTCGGCATACATGATCCGGCTGATGATGTCCTCACCATAGCTGATCTGACCATTGAAATCGCCGTATTCCGCGAGCATTTCGCCGGAGATGAGATCGATCAGTTGGCCATAAACGGTGGTGGTGCCGATATCGACGGCAATGGCGTAGTTCCGCTGGCTGGTATCGCCGGGCTCGACATTGATGATCTGGTTTTTTCCTCCTTCCACTACGGGCCTGGTGAGGGTGGCCGTCACCTTGAAATCGGCTTTTCTCAAAATATCTGGAAGCTTCCGAATCACGGGGAGAGAAACTACCAGCCGATGTTCGTGGTAACGTTGCTTGAGAAAGCTGATGAGGCGGCTGGTATCCGCAAGGTTGTCGCGTGCGGAGGGGACAGGCAGCTCGAGATACCGCTTTTCCACAGGAGGTATAAACAGGCCTCGATCCTTCAGATCATCCAGATTGATCTGAAGGATTTTAGCCGTATGGCGGGGGGGGTGGGGGTGGTTCAGGACGCGGGCATCAAGCTCCGACTCGACCGGAATGCGCACTGCCAGATCGCTCCTGACCCGGGAGAGGCACGCCAACCGGTAGCCTTTCTGCAGGTCTTCGTCGCTCAGTGCTTTCGAGGCCCCCCCTTCCACCGTCCCGGCTTCGATGATCACCCGGCACTTCCCGCATTGTCCTTCGCCTCCGCAGGAAGCATTCACGTGGACCCCTGCTTCCATGGCTCCCTGCAGCAGGGTTTCGCCATCAGGAAGCATGGTTTGCCGGTTTCCGGGCAGGAATGTAACCCTATGCATAGCCATGGCGTTATGTTTCCTCTTGTGCCCGGGATAGCGAGCACAAACTCTCCAGGGCCATAGAAAAGTCAAAAAGACTCGGCCCAACCGACCGTCGGCATCTGGTACAGAATCTTTCCTTTGTATTTGTAACATATGGTGCCCGCTACCTTAAGCCCGTCTTTCGCCATGACGGACTGGAGCTGCCTTTGTCGGTCCCGCTTCATGGTAGCTGCCGGACTCAAACCCCGTACCCGCCTGAGACGCTCGGCAACCACGGCCTGGCCCGGTCGCAGCCTGGCGGTCGTTGCCGCTACAGAGATAAAGTCCGGGGATGGCCGATGTCCTCAAGACGGGAGCAGTCGTTGACTATGTGTCTGGGATCGGGAGAAGACAGATAAGGTGCCGCAAGTGAGGGGTGGCGGCGATGAAACCGATGATCTCCCGCGCCGGCACACCCTCGAGGCAGGCGTGGTTGACACTCAATCCATGGCTCTGCATTTCCTTCGTGGCTTCCGCCAGGAACGTCTCGCACCACTTCACTGAATCTTAAAGCCTGGATTCCGGCCCAAAGACCCCGCCGGAATGAGTGCGCCCCGAGGGGCTATTGCAGGAGGCTCTCCCGGTTTTTCCATTCGTCACATTTGCGCCTGCTGCATTGATCTCTGTCACAGGCGTTACCGCTCTGGTCCGGGCCGGGTACCGACCCTGACTCATCAGCCGCAGGACATCATTGCCCCTTTCTTCAAATGCCACGTCCTCGGCATCGCCGTTATTGCGCCTCTCTTCGCCGCCGCTGCGACCAATCTCGAAGAATCCAACCGTGAGTGGTGTCCCGCAGATTAATATGTCAATATTGACATATTAATCTGCGGGAGTATAGTGACACCGATGTTTGGCCAGCAACGGACGTTCACCACATCTAACGGGAGGTTATCTGACCATGGAATTCAAATCAGTACTCACGACATGCCCAATTTGTGCCTGCGGTTGTGGGATGTGGCTCGAGGTGTTGGATGGACAGATCGTCCAGACATTGCCGTCCAAGACCAGCGCTACCAACAAAGGGAAGCTCTGCATCAAAGGCTGGAATGTCCACGAGTTTATCCAGCATCCTGATCGGCTCAAGACCCCCCTCATTCGGGAAAACGGAGCCTTTCGGGAAGCGTCCTGGGATGAGGCGCTGGGCTATGCAGCCAAGGAGCTGCGCAGAATAAGGGATGCCCACGGACCGGACAGCATCGGCTTTCTCAGTTCAGCCCGGTGCGTCAATGAAGAGAATTACATCCTTCAGAAGTTTGCCCGTACCGCGATTGGCACCAATAACGTCGACCATTGTGCCCGCCTCTGACATGGCCCCACGGTGGCAGGTCTTGCCCTCGCGTTCGGAAGCGGTGCCATGACCAACTCTTTTGATGAACTGGAAAACGCTGACTGCATTTTCGCTATTGGCACCAATACCACGGTCGCCCATCCCATCGTGGCAACGCGGCTCATGAGATGCAAGGCGAATGGTGGTACGTTGATCGTCGCCGATCCCAGGAAGACCCATGTGGCCCGGTTGGCCAAAATTCACGTCCAGCACAAGCTCGGAACGGATGTGGCCCTGCTCAACGGCATGATGCACGTCATCTACCAGAACGGCTGGCATAACCCGGAATTCATTAAAGAGCGCACGGAGAATTCCGAAGCGCTGATCGAGATGATCGAAAAATATCCCCCGGAGCGGGTTGCGGAGATTACGGGGGTGCCGGAAGCGACCATCATCGAGATCGCGGAGATTTACGCTAAATCGAAGGCCAGCTCCATCGTCTACTGCCTGGGCATCACCCAGCACTCGACGGCAGTGGACAACGTCAAGAGCCTGGCCAATCTGGCGATGATCTGTGGTCAGATCGGGCGTCCCTCAACCGGGGTCAATCCCTTGCGGGGGCAGAACAATGTGCAGGGAGCCTGTGACATGGGGGCTCTGCCCAATGTCTATTCCGGCTATCAGGCAGTCAGCGTGCCGGAGAATCGGAAGAAGTTTGAAACAGCCTGGAACAAAGAGCTGCCGCCCAATGTGGGATTGACCATCATGGAAATGCTGCAGGCCTGCAGCGACGGCAAGATCAAAGCGATGGTCATCCTGGGTGAGAATCCGGTGATGAGCGATCCCGATTCCAACCATGTGAAGCACGCGCTGGAAACCACCGAGTTCTTCATGGCCATCGACATCTTTCCCACTCCGACCACGGCTCTGGCCAACCTGATTCTGCCGGCAGCGTCTTTCGCCGAGTGCGATGGGACTTTCAGCAATTCAGAACGTCGGGTGCAGAGGGTGCGGAAGGCTATCGAACCGATTGCCGGAAAATTTAACTGGCAGATCATCCAGGAGCTCTCCACGCTCCTCGGCTACCCCATGCACTACCAGTCATCGGAGGATATATTCAATGAAATGGCTGGGTTGACCCCATCGTTCGCCGGGATCAGTTATCCCCGACTGGAAGGTAATGGGATTTGCTGGCCGTGCCCAACCGCGGATCATCCCGGAACGCCCATCCTGCACATTGGCAAATTTGCGCGAGGACTGGGGCATTTTCATGATATCGAGTGGATACCCCCCGCGGAAATTCCCGATGATGAATACCCCTTCTGGTTGACCACGGGGACGGAGTATGCGCACTATCTTACCGGCAGCATGACTCGGCGCTGCAAAACCCTTGACCGCGAAATGCCCGAGCTCATCACGGACCTCAATCCCAAGGACGGCAAACGGATGAAAATCGCCAACGGCGAATATATCAGGGTGACCAGTCGTCGCGGGACTCTCGTATCGAGAGTCCAGCTCACCGAGCGGGTAAAACCGGGGATGATCTTCATGCCGCTCCATTTTGAGGAGGCTCCAGCCAATCTGCTCACGAACACGGCGATGGACCCCATCAGCAAGACGCCTGAATACAAGGTGTGCGCGGTGAAGCTGGAGAAGGTTGCTTAAAGGCCAGGCCGCCCGCGATGAAGAACTCTGCTGTGTACTGGCGGACAGCTCCGGCGTTCGAGCAGCAGGAGAGGTGGCGGATGGGCCTCATACGTTGGGATTGCTGCGGCGGAGCAGGTCCTCCAGTTGCCACGGGGTGGGAATCCTGAGCTTTCGGCCTTGACGGTCCTGATAGAGCAGGTGGCCGGTTTCGAGCGCCCGATAGAAGAGATCTCTGGTCAGTTTGACATCAGTTTTACAGTATTCGATGAGGGCCTCCCAGTTCCCCTGGCGGAACCAGGCTACGGCCTGCAGACCGTCGGCCATCTTGGGCTGTCCCAGGTTGTGTTCTGCCAGGTGAGCCAGGCTCAGGCGAAATCCCAGAACCTGCCGAATCTCCTGCAGCAGGTCGAAAGTCGGCAGCTGGCGCAGCTTGAACGGGCTGTAAGCGCGCAGCACTTCGTAGTCAAAGCTGATGAGGTTGAAGCCGACCACCAAGTCCAGATCCTGCAGCCGCTGCAACAGGGTGGTGACCTCATTTTCCCGGAAAACCTCGAACGTGTTGGTCTGGGTATCGAAGAGCACCCCCACGGAAAGCCGCATGAGGTGTTTGTTTTGCCATCCACCCACCTCGTCTGCCAGCCGCTGGGTTTCGATGTCAAAAAACCCGAGGCGGGGCGGGGGCGATGCCTTGGGCGCATGGAGCGGCGAGGGTGTGACGGGTTCATCGGAATCTTCGGTGGGTCCGGCGGCAACGGCAAAGGTCCATTCCCCCACCAGATATTTTAGGATCGAGAGGGCAGCTTCCTTGTCCAGGGGTTTGTTGCCCGAGCCGCATTTGGGGGAGTGGATGCAGGCGGGGCAACCTTCGCCACAGGGACAGGAGGCGACCAGGTCACGGGTCTTCTCCAGCAGGGGCTGGATGATTTCGTATCCTCTCGCAGCCAGCCCGATTCCTCCCGGGTAGCCGTCGTAGATGAAGATCGCCGCCTTTTCCACCTGGGGATGAAGCGGAATCGAGATCCCGCCAATATCATTGCGGTCACACAGGGCGAACAGGGGAAACATGCTGATCAGGGCATGTTCCACCGCATGAATACCACCCATGAAGTGCAGCTTGGCGGCCTGGATATGTTTGACCACCGCGGGTTCGATCTCGATCCAGAACCCTACCGTCTCGAAGGTCTGGGGCGGCAGCTCAAGAGGATTCATGCTCAGCAGTTCCTGCGAAAACAGGCGCCGTTTCTCATAGCCGATAATGGTTTCGGTCACTTTCACCCGTCCCAGGCGGGTTAGGAAATTTGCCACGGGCTTCGATGCCACGATCTCGAGGATTTCGGTTTCCTTTTCGCTTTTCACGCGCGTGAAATAGGAGGCTTGCGATGGCTCCACCCGGATCACTCGGTTGGCCAGATCGATGCTCTGCACCTGGTAAGTCCCGCCCCGATGCAGATAGATGGCCCCCGGGTGGCATTCCTTGAGTGCCCGCAGACCCTCACTCTTGCCCAACGGTAGATGCCGCTCGCGGTCGGCATTCCTCAGAATCACGTAAGCCGCGCCCGCCGAGCGGATATCGACCTGGCGATGAGGATGGTAGAGTGCCGCGAGCCACTGCCTGCCATCGGCGGTCTGAAGGAGCTTCCCGCTTGCGGTCAAGGCTGCCACCTGACTGGCCAGGGCTGGTTCCTGCCCGTCGATCTCGCTCCTGTCGAGCGGCAATTCAGCGGCGGCACAGGGTAGATGGGCTTTGAGGATTTCCTCGTTGAGCGGGTCCGTTACCGCGATTTCATAGTGAAGTTGGAGGAATTCTTCGGGGTGGCGGACGATGTACTGGTCCAGGGCGTCGTACTGGGGCAGCAGGATGATCGCCGATTCCCGCCCGCTTCGCCCGACTCGCCCTCCCCGCTGCCAGGTGGTCATCACCGTGCCCGGATAGCCCACCAGAATACACAGTTCGAGCCCTCCAATGTCGATTCCCAGTTCGAGCGCGCTGGTGGAGATGACGGCGGCAAGTTCCCCGCTGGTCAGCTTCTGCTCGATCGCCCGCCGTTCCTCGGGCAGAAAACCGGCGCGATAGGAACTGACCCGGTTAGCCAGTTGCGGCGCCATGCGCAGGACGCTCATGTGAATCAGTTCAGTGACTTTGCGGGCCTGGGTGAAGGCGATGGTCTTGAGCCCGGCCTGGGCGGCCCTGGTGAGCAGCTGGGCCGCCATGGTCGAGGCGTGGCCGTGCTCTCCTGCTTCGGCTTCGAGGAACACGAAGTGGCGCCGAGCCTGAGGGGCACCGCTGCGGTGAATGACATCCAGGTTCTGTTCCTGGCTGCCGATGAGTTGCTGAGCGAGCTCCCGGGGGTTGGCAATGGTTGCGGAAAGCATGATGAACTGGGGACGGGACCCGTAGAAATGGCAGATTCGCTGCAGCCGACGAAAGATCTGCGCCACATGACTGCCGAATACTCCCCGGTAGGTGTGCAATTCGTCGACAATCACAAATCGCAGCTGCTTCCAGAAGGCTTCCCACTTGGCATGGTAGGGCAACAGCGCGTAGTGGAGCATATCGGGATTGGTGAGCAGAATGTGCGGGTGGTTGCTTCGGATCTTGGTGCGCTGATAAGGGGTGGTATCGCCGTCATAGACCGCGGCCTGGAAAAGAGTGCTGGCCTCACCGTCCCGAACCGCCTGGAAAAACAGGGTGAGCGCCTCCAGTTGATCCCGAGTCAGGGCCTTGATGGGGAAAAGATAGAGCGCCCGCTGGTCGGAATTCTGAAGCAGTGCTTCACTGACGGCGAGGTTGTAGATGAGCGATTTGCCGGAGGCGGTCGGCGTGGCCACCACGACGTGGTGTCCTGCGCGGATGCACTCAATGGCTTCGGCCTGATGGTCATAGAGGGCGGTGACACCAAGTCGCAACAGGGCTTGTTGGAGGATCTCGGGTAGCGGCACGGCAAGTCCGCCATAGGTTGCCTCCTGCGCGGGAAGAACGGCATGGTGGGCAATCTTGAACCCTTGCCACCGGCGTTGGCACAACATTTCCAGGAATTGCTGAATCACCAGCTGGATACCCTCTCTCGACTGCTAGCGGCAACGGTTCCGAAAGAATCTGAAAAGGAACCTTGACAAGCTTTTGAGCCCCTTGTTATCGAGGGTCAGGTTAACTCAAAAGGATTGGCACGGGCAAGGATTCAGGTTCATAATAGAACATCGGAGAAAGCACGGGAAGAGCCATCAGGTGGGGGGAGGGAAGCCATGAATATCGGGGAAGTTATAAAGAAAATCCACTGGTTAGGCCATGATGCCATCTGGCTGGAAGGAAGCGTCGAGCTCTGCATCGATCCCTTCCAGATCAACACCACCCGGGCCGCTGATCTCATTCTGATCACCCATGACCACTTTGATCATTGCTCGCCGGAGGATGTTGCGAAGATTCAGCGGCAAGGGACGGTCATTGTGACTGACTCGGGGTCGGCCGGGAAGCTCCGGGGCGATGTGCGGATAGTCTCGCCGGGGGAGAAGCTTCAGGTCAAGGGTGTTGATCTTGAGGTTGGCCCGGCCTACAATCTGAACAAGGACTTTCATCCCCGGAAAGCGGGGATGCTCTCCTTCGTTGTGACTCTGGACGGCGTTCGCTACTATCATGCGGGTGACACCGATCTCATCCCTGAGATGACGGGCCTCAGGGTGGATGTTGCATTTCTGCCGGTTTCGGGAACCTATGTCATGACGGCCGAGGAAGCGGCGCGGGCAGCCCGCACTATCAAACCCGCTCTGGCCATACCCATGCACTATGGGTCCATTGTGGGCTCCCAGGATGACGCGGAGAAGTTCAAGAACGCACTTGAGGGTGAAGTGGAAGTGGTCATCCTTGCCAGGGAAGAATTGTAGCTTGGCATTTCCATCGCCCGTCAGCGGGTCTGGAAATGTCCTTACAGGGGAAGAAAGCTGTGGCGGCGGCGGTTTATCTGGAAACACTTCGTTCCGGGCGACTGGCGGAAAGAATCCGCCGGGGGCAACGGTGGCTGAAGCGCTGCACCCTGTGTCCGAGGATGTGCCGGGTGGATCGGATGGCGGGAGAGAAGGGCTATTGCCGTACCGGCCGAGCAGCAGTGGTGGCGAGCTACGGACCACACTATGGTGAGGAACAGCCGCTGGTGGGCCGGAGGGGCTCAGGAACAATCTTTTTTTCTCACTGTAATCTCTTCTGTCTTTTCTGTCAGAACTTCGACATCAGTCACGGGGGAGCGGGAACGCCGGTTTCGGCGGAGCAACTGGCAGCCATGATGCTCGAACTTCAAGGGCAGGGATGCCACAATATCAATTTTGTCACTCCCACCCATGTTGTGGTCCAGCTCCTGGAAGCCTTGCCACTCGCCGTGGAAATGGGCCTGAAGATACCTCTGGTCTATAATTGTGGTGGTTATGAACGGGTTCCGGCGTTGCGGCTGCTCGATGGGGTGGTGGACATCTATATGCCTGACTTCAAGTTCTGGGAAGGGCAGGTGGCCGAGGAACTCTGTGCCGCTCCCGACTATCCCGAACAGGCGCGCCTGGCAGTGCGGGAGATGTACCGTCAGGCAGGAGATTTGCGGTTGGATAGTGCCGGCGTTGCCGAGCGGGGGCTGCTGGTCCGACATTTGGTCCTGCCGGGTGGTCTGGCGGGGACGCCGGCGGTGATGGCCTTTCTTGCCTCCGAGATCTCGCGCAATACCTATGTGAATGTCATGGACCAGTTTCACCCCTGCGGCCAGGTGCGGAAGCTTCCTCACCTGGCCCGGCGGATCACCTCCCGTGAGTTCGCCGAGGCGCTCGACTCGGCGCGGCAGGCTGGTCTATGGCGCCTTGATGAAAGGCACAAGCATTGGTTGAATTTGGAATTCTAAGCCACACGATCACGAATGAGGCCCCTTCATGGCACGCATCGATGCGTTTTTCAAACTGATGAACGAGCAGAAAGCCTCGGATGTCCACCTTATTTCGGGGCAGCAACCGGTCTTGCGCATTCGGGGAGACCTCGAACGGGTGAAGTACAAGGTGCTGGAGGACAACGAACTGAGGGCCATGCTCTATGAAATCACCCCAGAGGAGAAGATCAAGATCTTCGAGGAAACTGGAGATCTCGATTTTGGGTATGAAATACCCGGACTGGCCCGCTATCGTGCCAATTACTTCAGACAGAAGTATGGGATTGGGGCGGTGTTCCGCGAGATTCCCAACGAGATTCAGACGGTGGCACAACTCGGCTTGCCTCCGGTGGTCGGCAGTCTGGCCATGCTTCCCCGCGGGCTGGTTCTGGTTACCGGGCCAACGGGAAGCGGCAAGTCCACGACTCTTGCCGCAATCATCGATGAAGTCAATCGCCGGCGCAAAGACCACGTGATCACCGTCGAGGACCCGATCGAGTTTGTCCACACCAGCAAGAACTGCGTGATCAATCATCGCGAGGTCAACACCCATACCCGCTCGTTTGCCACCGCGCTGCGCGCTGCTCTGCGCGAGGACCCCGATGTCATCCTGGTGGGCGAAATGCGTGATCTGGAAACCATTCGCCTGGCTATTGAAGCCGCCGACACGGGACATCTGGTCTTTTCCACCCTGCACACCTCGAGCGCGGCCAAGACCGTGGACCGGGTCATCGAAGTTTTTCCGGAAGGCGAACAGGCTCAGATCCGCTCGACCCTTGCCGACAGTCTGCGGGCCATCATCTCTCAGGCGCTTTTCAAACGCGTCGATGTCAAGGGTCGCATCGCGGTGCTGGAAGTCCTGATTGCCACCCATGCCGTGCGGGCCTTGATCCGGGAGGGCAAGAACCACCAGATCCTTTCCGCCATGCAGACCGGTAAGAAATATGGGATGCAGACCCTCGATGACGGCATCGCGGAGCACCTGCAGGCGGGTCGGATCAGTCCCGAGGAGGCGTATATGAAATGCGTCGATAAGGCCCGATTCCGGTCCTACCTCACGGCACCGCCCGCTGATTTCACCGAAGTCTAGGCAGGGAGGGTGCCATGCGAACCAAAGACCTTCATGGCCTGCTCGGCCACATCCTTACCGAGTATCCGCATCTCTCGGACATCAATTTTACGGCGGGAAAACCGCTCCAGGCCGAAGTGGACGGTGAACTCGTCGCTGCCGGGGAGGCCTTGGGGTTGCAGCGACTGCTGCCGTTTCATACTGAAATGATCATGCTCGGCCTGATCGGTCATGATCGCCGCAACCTGCAACAACTCCTGACTCATGGTTCGTGCGATCTATCTTACGAGTTGCCGGGCCTGGCCCGGTTTCGCGTGAACATCTTTTCCCAGCGGGGGAGCTATTCCATTGTCATGCGGCAGTTGCCCACGGCCATTCCGTCCATCGATGAGCTCGGGGTGCCTCAGATTTTGAAGCAGGTGGCTGAGGAAAAGAACGGCTTTGTGCTGGTAACGGGAGCCACGGGCAGCGGCAAAACGACTACCCTGGCGGCCATGCTCAATGAAATCAACCGAAAGCGGGCCGTGCATGTGATCACCCTCGAAGATCCGGTGGAATATGTCCATACCCATCAAACGGCGACCTTCAATCAGCGGGAACTGGGGATGGACTTCGATTCCTTTGCCAACGGCCTGCGGGCTGCCTTGCGGCAGGCGCCCAAGGTCGTGCTGGTGGGGGAGATGCGGGATCGTGAAAGCGTAGAGATTGGTTTGAGCGCTTCGGAGACCGGTCACCTGGTGTTGAGTTCGGTCCACACCTCGGATGCCGGTCAGACGATCAATCGCCTTGTCGGCATGTTCGAGCTGGAGGAAGAGCGTCTGATACGGATGCGGTTGGCAGATTCGCTGCGCTGGGTGATCTGCCAGAGGCTGTTGCCGAAGGTCGGGGGCGGCCGGGTGGCGGCCTTCGAGATCATGGGGACCAGCATGCGCGTCAAAGATGCCATTCTCAATGGTGAAGCCGAAGGCAAAACCTTTTATGACATGCAGCAGCAGGCCAGACCCTTCGGGTGGACCACTTTCGACGACTACATCCTGGAGCTCTTCCTGGATGGAAAGATCACCGAGGAGACAGCGCTGGCCTACGCTTCGAAACGGCCGGTGGTGAAACGCGGCATCGACCAGGGAAAGGCTGCGCGCGGGGAACGGACGACCGATATTGAAGGGCTGAAAGTCGACGTGGGGTACTCGCGAAAGATCGAACGGGAGCAGATGGCGGCCATGGGACAGATCCAGTCGCTGCAGATGGATGAGGAGTATCCGCGCAAAAAGAGATAGCCTCATTATGCCCCCTCCATCCCGGGAGCGGCGTGGTGGAGCGGGATGAACCGAGAGCTGATGGGACAGGTATCGGAAGTTGACTGGACGCTTTATGTGGCCACGGATTCGCAGCTGGTCGCCGAGGAGGCTCTCGCCGAAATTGTCG
Source organism: Syntrophobacteraceae bacterium (assembly GCA_033812955.1). Lineage (GTDB taxonomy): Bacteria > Desulfobacterota > Syntrophobacteria > Syntrophobacterales > Syntrophobacteraceae > JADGQM01. The sequence continues at coordinate 12,800 of JAPXSS010000049.1, forward strand.
AAGCCGCCATCCTGGGTGGTGCCGGGGTTATCCAGTACCGGGAAAAACGGGCCGATACCCGCCGGATGATAAAGGTGGCAAGGGACTTGGGCCGAGTCTGCCGACGTCGGGGAGTGGTCTTTCTGGTGAATGATCGGCTGGATGTGGCTTTGGCGGTCGAAGCCGATGGCGTTCATCTGGGCCAACAGGACATGCCGGTGGCTCTGGCAAGGCATCTGCTCGGCCCTGACAAGCTGATCGGGGTTTCTGTGCGGAATAGCCGGGCCATGGCTGAGGCCGAACAGGAGGGTGCCGACTACCTGTCGCTCTCACCGGTTTTCACCACCTCGACCAAACCCGATCACGAAGCACCCCTGGGCCTTGAAGGAGTGAGAGCCCTGGCCGGTGCATCCCGTCTCCCGGTGGTGGCCATCGGTGGGATCAACCGAACCAACGTGGCCGAAGTCATTCGTGAGGGAGTGCAGGGGGTGTGCGTGATTTCGGCGGTTCTGACAGCGCCTGATCCGGAACGGACGGCAAGAGAGATTTACAGGCTGGCAAGAGCGGTTCACCAGGAAGGGAAGCGTGCGGCGTGCGCATCAGTGAAGTCGGCGAATTCGGTCTGATTGAACGCATTAAACGAGCCCTGCCCCAGCCCGGGGCGGAGGTGGTCGTGGGGATTGGCGATGATGTGGCGGTGCTCAAGAGCGGCGGCCCGGAATACCTGCTGGCAACTTGTGATGTGCAGGCCGAGAATGTACATTTCCTGCGATCGGCAATCACTCCGTACCAGCTGGGTCGCCGGATTGCAGCCATTAATCTAAGTGATATCGCTGCCATGGGAGGAGTACCGCAATGGGCCCTGGTGTCCCTGGCGCTGCCGCCGGAGCTGGAAACAGAGTTTGTGGATGCACTTTATCAAGGCATGCAGGAAGAACTCGGGCGTGGGGGGGCGGCCATCGTGGGCGGCAACCTTAGCGGCATTGAAAAGGATATTGTCATCGACCTTTGCCTGCTGGGTAAAGTCCTGCCGGAACACCTCCTTCTCCGGAGCGGCGCCCGCCGCGGCGATCTCATCATGGTCACCGGTGCTCTGGGTGATTCCCGGGCTGGCTGTGAGCTCATCCGGGACGCGGGGTTGGCCGTTTCGGAGGGGTGTCGGGAGCTGGCGCGGGAGCGCCATCTGACGCCGCAACCACGGTTGCAGGAAGGGCAGGTGCTGGGCCGTTCGGGGCTGGTGCACGCCATGGCGGACGTCAGTGACGGAATCCTGGGCGACTTGGGGCACATCTGCCGGGCCAGTCGGGTTGGCGCCGAACTCTGGCTCGGCAATATCCCGGTGGGGGCTGCCGCCCGGGAGGTGGCTCAGGCTGCCGGGCAGGACGTCGTCAACTGGGCCCTGACCGGTGGGGAGGACTACGAACTCCTCTTTACCGTGGCCTCGGAATGCGCCGCCGAGGTCCAGAAAATGCTGAAAGAAGAAACGGGAACGCTCTGTCACGTGGTGGGGCAGGTGATAGGGGAACTTGAAGGGGTCCAGGTGCGGCTGGAAGATGGAAAACGCACGGGGTCGAGCAAAGGGGCAGGGGGATGGGATCATTTTGCGGGGCGGTGAAGGCGTGAAACGGTGAAGGGGTGAACGGGTTGAGGCGGGCCGAGATGAAGAGGGGGGGCTGATTTGGCGAGGCCTCAGCGGGGGTAACAGAGGGTGAACATTGTGGGAAAAGGGAGGCATTGAAGGAGCGATGAACGGCATTCCTCGAGCGTTGACCATTGCCGGGTCGGATTCCGGCGGCGGAGCGGGCATTCAGGCTGATCTCAAGACCTTTGCCGCACTCGGCGTATATGGCATGAGCGCCATTGCCGCCATGACAGCTCAGAACACCCAAGGTGTTCGAGGCATTGTGGAATTGGAGCCGACCTTTGTATCCCTGCAGATCCGAATGGTGGCCGAGGACATCGGGGTTGATGCGGTGAAGACCGGCATGCTCTCCAATGCCGCAATTATCAGCCAGGTGGCTGAGGACGTGAAGGGGCTGGGCCTGCGAAACCTGGTTGTTGACCCGGTGATGGTGGCCAAGGGTGGTGACCGGTTGCTGCGCACGGATGCGGTGGCGGCAATGATTGAGAAGCTCTTCCCGCTGGCGCTGGTGGTCACGCCCAATCTCCATGAAGTCACTGCCCTGACCGGATTCGAGGTGACCTCGATCGAAGGCATGGAAGAGGCCGCCCGTGCCATCAAAGCGATGGGACCACAATATGTAGTGATCAAGGGCGGGCATCTGGAGGGTGCGCCCCTCGATCTGCTCTACGACGGGAGCGAATTCCGCTCTTTCGTCAACCGCCGCTACGATACTCCGCACACCCATGGTACCGGGTGCACCTTTGCTTCAGCCATCGTAGCGGGTCTGGCTCGGGGCTTTGTCGTCGAGGAAGCCGTGGCCCGCGCTAAAGCTTATATCACGGCGGCCATCGTGCGGGGTCTCCCTCTCGGTCGAGGGCATGGACCGGTCCATCACTTCCATAATCTCTACCGGTTGGCCGGATGGCAATGGCAAGACGGGTAATGGCGGGCAGCAACCCGTGTGGAGAAGGAGCTGCTTGCAGAAGTCCCTCAGGGCATCATTCCCGCCGTTTCCGACCCCTGGCTCCTGACTTCTCACACCTCACGACTTGCTGATGAGGCCTTTTTCCATGGCAAAGGCGGTTAGAGCGGAGACGCTGTGCAGGTCCAGTTTTTTCATGAGGTTGGCCCGGTGTTTTTCCACCGTCTTGATACTGATGCACAAATAGTCGGCAATGGCTCGGTTCCGGTAACCTTCGGCAACCATTTTCAGGACTTCCTGCTCGCGCTGGGTTAGGGTTTCCCATGGCGCATGGCTTTTCAAGGTCTTCCGGCCCTCCAGGTAGCCCTCGATGACCTTTTCGGAAATCGACGGACTGAGATAGCATTTTCCGGATAACACACAGTTGATGGCGAGCATGAGTTCGCTGTGGGTGGCGTCCTTGAGCACATAGCCGTCGGCTCCTGCCTTGAGGGCGGCCAGGATGTATTCCTCGGTCCGGTGGACCGTGAGCACCAGGATCTTGGTCTCAGGGCATTTCTTCTTGATCTCCTGAATTGCCCCCATACCGCTCATCCGAGGCATGGAAAGGTCCATCAGGATCAGCTGTGGCCGCAGTGCCTCGACGCAGCGAATGGCCGCGAGGCCGTCCTCCGCTTCTCCCACTACCTCGATGGCAGCACTGGCTCCCAGCAGCATCTTCAGTCCTTCCCGAAGGATAGTGTGGTCTTCGGCGATAACCACGCGCTGTTTTGCGCCCATAAACGCTCCCACATTGAAGCGGTGATTTCCTGAAAAAACTTATGACCCACCGGCAATGTATCAATGTGTGACGGCTGAACTACGGTGATGCCCTTTTACCATAGCATGGGCCGAGGCCACAAGAGTCCAGAGGGCGGCTTGCAGGTTGCGCCAAGTGCAGTTCCACCCAATGAGTGGCCGCCTGCCTTTCGTCGTAACGGTGGGACCCGGTATTCAGACAATTTGTGGCTTCCGGCCGGAAGCATGCCGGCAGGACGTTTCGAAAGTTCGCTCCCGGTCCTGTCCGCGTTAATCGGTGGTGGTCAAGGACTGCTTGTCTGCCATGGGGATGGGCTAGCGAGTTTCGGCCAGACGGTTGATGACAGCTGCCTGGTAGCCGGCCCCGAAGCCATTGTCGATATTGACCACCGACACCCCGGCGGCGCAGCTGTTGAGCATGCCCAGGAGCGCCGCGAGACCGCCGAAGCTGGCCCCGTAGCCGACACTTGTCGGCACCCCGATCACCGGGCACGCGACGAGCCCCCCCACTACGCTGGCCAGTGCCCCCTCCATGCCGGCCACAACGACTGCCACCCTCGCGTCGAACAGATCGCTGCAGGAATCGAGGAGTCGGTGAATCCCGGCCACTCCCACATCATAGATGCGCTTGACCCGGCCTCCGAGCATTTCCGCTGTCACCGCCGCTTCTTCGGCAACGGGCAGGTCTGAAGTCCCGGCGCTGACCACGGCGATCTTGCCAACCTGCGCCACCGGCCGGGGCTTCACCACCACCAGGCGCGCCAGCTCATGATAGCGGCAGTCCGAAATCACCTCTCGGATCCCGTCGAAGACATCACGTCCGGCGCGAGTGGCCAGAACATTGTGATGATATTGCGAGATTCTGAGGACGAGCTGTTGGATCTGCGCGACCGTCTTGGCCTGGCAAAAGATCACCTCGGGCACACCGGTGCGGAGCGCACGATGGTTGTCGATCCTGGCAAAACCGAGGTCTTCGAAAGGGAGAGCCTTGAGGCGTTCGAGGACGGTTTCAGTATCCAGAGCGCCATTCTTGAACTGCTCCAGGAGCCGGCGAAGGGTTTCTCTACGCATGTGCGGTTTCCTGCCACCGATTGTCGTGTATTCGCTCCTGCCGGAAGCGATCTTGAGCGGGGAGGAGTTCTGCCGGATAGCCGATTACCACCAGCGCCAACGGTATGACCCTCTCAGGCAGGCGGCAAAGCTGCTGAAAGTCGGCAACGCGGTCGGTGAGGGGGAAGATTCCTGTCCATACAGCTCCCAGCCCATGGCTATGGACTGCCAGCAGAAGATTCTGCACTGCTGCTGCGCAATCCTGGACCCAAAAGCCGGGGAATCTTTCGAGGGCCAGATCACCGCAGACGAGAACTGCCAGGGGAGCCTTCCCAGCCATTGCTGCATAAGGGTTGATGCTCGGCACCTGCCCGAGGAGCTCCGGGTCGGTGATCACAACGAACTGCCAGGGCTGCTGATTGCCGGCCGAGGGAGCACTCATGGCGGCCGCCAGGAACACCCTTACCAGCTCATCGGGTACCGGTTGTGATTGAAACTTGCGGATGCTGCGTCGGGTATGAATCGCTTCAAGGACTTCCATTGTTATCCTCCTCCCTTGGTATTGGGAAGCAGGTTACTCTATCCCGCAGGAAGGAGTCAACGCCCGACAGCGCGCCGACTTTCGGGCGGGGAGTCTTGACGATCCAAGGCTGTGTCATTGTGGCAGCCGGGCATCGGCAAGATGCAGGGATACGTCTATACCTTGCATGATACGACCTTTGAAACCAATTGGGAGATTGTCGGCGAATAGCGCGATAGAGCCTTTTTCAGGATCATTAAGCCAGCCCATTGACGGCTGCTGGCAGACATGTTACTCAGGGTTGCCTCTTGCCGGCGGCGCCACAATCCTGCCGCATGGTACCCAAGGCAGGCACTCGCCCTTCTGGGCCGTTGGGGTTGTCCAAGCGGCTGATAAGGGCAGGGTTCCCAATACCCATGGGTTTTCCTCCCGGGGCATGCCCCAGGTCATCATCAGCATTCTTTGGCCGAGTGTCATAATGCACGAGCGCGACCTTCGACTCAATCGTATCGAGGACATGATCCGGCGGCTTCTGCGTCGTCAGGCGCGGCCCCATCTGGCCAAAGCCCTTTCGAAGATGCATGCTGCCGAGATTGCACATATTTTTTCGCATCTGATTCCCGAAGAACGTGAACAGGCCTTCAAGGCTATCCAGCAGGCCGAGCGGCGGGCTGCCGTCCTGGCCGAATCGGACCCGCATATTACCCGGGAGTTGCTTGAACCGCTCTCCAACGAAGAGATTTCCGCACTCATTGTCGAACTCGACAGCGATGATGCCCGCTACGTCCTGGAGACACTCCCGGAAGAGCGTTCGGTTGACATCGTACAGCTGCTCAGCGCCAAGCAAACCGAAGCTCTCCAGGACATGCTGGCCTATCCCCCGGACACGGCTGGCAGCATCATGTCGCATTCGTTTGTGGCGCTTCCCGAGGACATTACCGTTGAGGATGCCATTGCCAGTGTGCGCAATGCCAGTACCGACGCCGAATATGTCTTCTACGTCTATGTGGTAGATCAAGACCGTCACCTGCGGGGGGTGATCAGCCTGCGCCAGTTGCTGCTGGCCCGGCCCGCCGAGCTCCTGGCCGAAGTCATGACGCCCAACGTCTGGCGGGTGAACGTGCTGGCCGACCAGGAACAGGTTGCTCAGCTCATTTCCCGTTACAACATCCTGGCCATCCCGGTGGTCGATGAGGCGGGGGTGTTGGTGGGGATCGTCACCGTGGACGACGTGCTCGATGTGTTGCGGGACGAAGCCACCGAAGACATTCTCAAGATGGCGGGCACCCACTATTCCGAGGAAATCACTTCACTTTCTCCGCTCAGGCTGGCGTGGGTGCGCTTTCCCTGGCTGGCGGTGAGCTGGCTGGGGAGTCTCGTTTCCGCCTTTTTCATTGCCCAGTATTCCAATGAGCTGAGCAAGGTGATCGCCCTGGCGGCCTTTATTCCGGTTATTAACGGGACCGCGGGCAATGTCGGTACCCAAGGCGTTACCATTATGGTGCGCGGACTCGCTACGGGAAAGCTGAATCCCGGCAACTGGCTGCGGGCCGTCGGCAAGCAGGCGTTGGTGGGTGTCCTCCTCGGGGTCTTCTTCGGGATCCTGCTCTTTGCCCTGGCTCATTGGCAGTATCCTGACGTGGCCTGGCTGGGGCCGATTGTCGGCCTCGCCATCAGCATCTCGATCCTGACCTCGGCTATTCTCTCATCCCTGCTGCCGTTCATACTGCACTTTCTGCGCCTTGATCCGGCACTTATGACGGGGCCCTTTGTGGCCACGAGCATGGACCTGGTGTCGGTACTGGTCTATTTTAATATTGCCCGGTTCTTCCTCTCCCAATCCCCGTAAAGAGAAACCGTCGGGAAGTATTCCGAGATCATAACCCCTCTGCCGGGTCCGGGACTGCACAAAGTCTATTTTGGCAACTCGGGCGCAGAGGCCGTCGAAGCAGCGTTCAAACTTGTCCGGTGGCACACCCGCCGGGAGTTGAACCTGGCCTTCTTCGGAGCCTTTCACGGCCGTACCATGGGGGCGCTTTAGCTTACTGCGAGGAAGACCATTACGTAGCCGACGAGGTCCAGTCGGGCATGGGACGAACCGGCAGGATATTCGCCATGGAACAGTTCGGGATGGCTCCCGACATCATGGTCCTGGCCAAGGGGATCGCGTCCGGAATGTCGTTGGGAGCCATGGTGGCGCGGGCGGAAATCATGGACTGGGAGGCGGGCTCTCACGCATCGACCTTTGGCGGCAACCCGATTTCCTGCTAGGGAGCCTTGGCTACCATCGGACTGCTGGAACAAGGTCTCATGGTTGATGCTGCACTGCGCGGCGAGCAGCTCATGAGCGGCCTGCGGGCGCTGCAGCAGGAGTTCGAATGCCTTGGTAAGGTCCGCGCGGCCGGGGGCTGATGGTGGGGTCGAGCTGGTAAAGGATCGCGAAACCAAGGAACGCACCGGGGACTGGCGGGACCAGGTGGTGCAGGCGGCCTTTCATAAGGGCTTGCTGATCCGCTTCTGCCCGGCCCTCACGGTCAGCGCAGACGAAATCGAGGTCAGCCTCGAGCTCTTTCGCGACGTCCTGAGGCAGATCGCCTGATCAGCAGGGGGTGCCGCTTCTCGGGCCAAGGGCCGCACCGGGACCGGTCACCGCAGGCATTCTTGCTTTTACCTGCTGCCAAAAGCCTTGAGACAGACGTTGGTGTTCTGCCAGTCGGTACCCGTTACGGTCCAGCTGGTGATGTCGCTCCATTGCTTGCCGTCATGGCTCAGGTAGCTTTGATTCTTCCAAGCCGCGGCAGCGCTGCTATAGCCCGCGATGGGGGTCTCGATGGCCGCTCCGTAGGCGGTCCCTGGCGTCACCAGTCGCACCACCACGGAAAAATAGGTGCCGGGGGTGACCCTGACCGGATTGAATGGAATGGTGTGATAGCCGGGATTCGGGAGTGACGTTTTGACGGTTCTGACCAGGTGTCCGCTCCTCGGGTTAGTGGGCGTGACATTCTTGTAGATGTAGACTCTGCAAGGGCAGTTGATCTGCGGGGTATAAAAGGCGACGGCCTTGATCTTCGGGGCATTTTTGCTGGCCATGAAGATGTTGGCAAACCAGACGGTGTTGTTGTTGTTCTTATAGCCCGCACACTTGGTCCACCCCAGCGGATCCCATTCGTAGATGCGGGAATAATTGGAAGCCGGTTCGACGTTGAGATATATCGCCTGGGGTTTATAGGAGGTATCGTAGTAGGAAAGATAGAAGTAGCCGTTGTCACCCCAATCCTTGCCCCAGCTGTTCTTAACGATGAAGGCGCCGTCGCCTGGCGGGGTCTTGAGAAAATTGGCGCTGCTGTAACTATCATCCCAGCCGACCACCACACCGGCATGGTTGCAGGCGGTATCTTTGTTCTGATTGTAGTAGTAGGATGCATTCAGGCTGTTATAGTGACTGCTTAGATATCTGAAGCAGGCGCTGACAGCACCGTGGCTCATGACCGCCTGTTTCACGTTGTCATTGTCCAAAAATCGGGATTGGGCGGTTCCTCCTCGTTCAGGGAAGAAGATCACCTCCTGGATGTGTTTGGCGGGCCACAGTCCGGCGGGAGCGCTCAGGAGATAGGGATTGGCGTAATCCGCTTCTCTGACCGGGCCGTCCCAGCGTGCCAGATAGGCGGTGGCCATGCGGTCGGACCCTCCGTTCCCCCAGCATGAGGTATTATTGAAACCGTTGTAGTCGATGAGATGGGCTTCGGCAAAATCGGCGTTCTGGGGCGGGTTGAAATTCATCATGCAGGATTCGAGTGAGGCTATGGCCGCAAAGGCCCAGCAGGAAGCGCATTCCCCCTGGGTTCTGACGGCTGAAACGCCAATCCGGTCACGAAGGTCGAACTTTGAGGGCAGGTCGTCGGCGAGCAGGGTCGGCAGCCGCTTTCCCTTCAAATGGGGGAGGCTGACCGGATCGGGCCAAAACCCCAGAGGATGACCGTCGTTACTGAGCATGCTCATCTTTCCGGTTTCCGCGCTCTTCTGATACTGCACGAAGGCCGGATTGAGCGGCTGAGACTGAGGGCAGACCAGGTTCGAGCCAGCCGCCATGGCCTGACCACGTTCCAGGGCATGTGGCAAAAGGCCCTGAGCTGTAACCAGCAGCAAGATGGTGAAGACCGCTGTTTTCCTCCGGTACGGCATGCTGGTTCTCCTTGAATGGCCGATGTGAACCCTTTCCCGGCCTGCGCCGGCAGGCGGGCGCCAAGCGGTGCTTTATAGTAGAAGGGATTCACACAGTTTTTCAAACCTTTTCTACAATAAGCAAGCAAATCCAAGGGGTTGCGTAGGAAGAAGGGACACGGACCAAGGGACTCCTTTACATCGATGGTAATCAGGCCGTGGCTATGGATGCGGTCCATTCGGGATGCCAATTCTTTGCCGCCTACCCCATCACTCCGGCGAAGGGTGTATTATCGAGAAAGCCTTGGGGCCAGCCTGGGCTAACCGTTGAAGAGGCACGCCGCCCCGGCCACGGCCAGGAAGGCTCCGAGCCATGCCCCTGGGGCGGGAGATTCACGGGTGACCAGCCAAAGGATGGGCAGGATGAGAATCGGGGAGGTGGCCGAGAGAGTCGAGACGAGCCCTGCGGGCCCATGAGCCAGGGCGATGAGGAGAAAGGTCATACCCAGCCCCATCCCCACCAGGCCGCTCAAGGCCACCTGACCCAAGAGCCTCCTTGATACGCGGGTGGGAGGTCTTACCACCTCGGATCGCGTCAGCAGGGTGGCGATGAGGGCCACCGCCCCCGTGCCCACGCGTAGCGCCGAAGCGGCTATGGGATCGACCCCGGAAGCCAGGATCGGGCGCATGATGATGACCGAGATCGCCTGACAGAACGCGCCCACCAGTCCCAGTCCCACCCCCACTGCCAACGGCCCGCGCACCTGTTCAAAGCTGTGCCGTTGGGTGGTGGTGCTGTGAAAGACCGCCAGAAAGACTCCGGCCATGATCAAGGCACAGCCGCCAATTGTGGCCGGGGGCCTACCCGCTTGAGCGCAGCATAAAAGGAGGTGTCCCCCAGAAAGATGCCGATCATGGCCGAGATCATCAGCAAAACACTGTCCCGGAGGGTCAGGGTCTGCCAACCTCCCGTCACGCATGCCATGCCCGCCAGCATCAAAAAAACAAGGCACATGCGCAGCCGGTTGAAGGTGATGGCACCGAGGCTGCGCACCGGTCGTAGTGACAACCGAAAAATCACCCACTGTGATCATCCAAAAGTCACCCACCCTTTGTTGATGTTTTTGCCCTGGTCCTGCTTAGAGC
>JAPXSS010000050.1:0-22716 GCA_033812955.1 Syntrophobacteraceae bacterium
GCAAAGTACGGGACCAGCTCCCGCGTAAAACCGGTCCACGGGTCGAACAGCAGGGAATCGGTGAATTCGCCGGTGCCGATGCGATAGAGCGTTTCGGGATGAGCAGCAAGCTCTCCCCCCAATTCCTCGAAAAGATCCTCGGTGTTCCCGAAAAGCCTCGGATTGGGCTGGTTGAGGTAAGCCTGCAGGATGCAGTAAGTGCAGTCCAGAGTGCACTGGACGCCGAAATTGAGAATCCGGTAGCCGCAGCAGCGATAGTGGCGAGTCCCCGGGCAGGGCTTCAAAAAGCGACCTCGAAAGCTCACCACTTCAAGGACCTCCGGTTCCTGAAGGCGCTCGTTCGAGAGCCGTTCAACCACCTCAAACGCCGCATGTGGTAGACGGCGACGCAGTGAGGCAACCATCGGGCTTGCCGCGACCTCGTGTTCGATGATGATCCTGCGAGGCGGTTTGGGGTGCATGATGAGTCCAGCAGGCAGTTCGCTCGGCTACCTCATGCTCCGCATGATCTCTGCCGGCAGGTCTGACTGCACATTGCAGGGCCCTGCAGGCCCTCTTAGAGAGCGTTCCGAAAGTCACTCAATTTGGGTTCTATGACACGCGCTCAGAAATCAGGCGTCTCCTCCTCGAGGGGTTGCTCGCCACCCAATGGCATGGTGAGGACGGCCTTGACGGTATACTTGCCCTTGGCGCTTCCGTAGGCACCGATATACCACACGTTTTTCCCCGGGTTCTTGATGGTGATGGTTTCCGACAGCTTACCAATTCTGTTCGACCTTTTATTGTATTCAAACTGCTGCGGCCTGCTGCCTTTCCGCAGGTACAAATCGACATCCGCTCTGAGCTTGGTCAGGGTCACCTTCAGCCGGGCAGCATTCGCCGGGGTAGTGATGCGGTAGTATTTCCAGTCCCCCAAAGCTACCGAGGAGGCCACCGCTTTCCCGGAAGTCAGCGCCACGGTTCGGTCCGCACTCAGCTCCGCTTTGATGGTATAGGTACTTGCCTCGTAGCCATGCACGCCGATGTACCAGAGAGCCTTGTCGGTGTTGGCCAGGGTGATGGACTCGGGTTGTTTCCCCGAGTGCTTCGAGGCCGCATCATGGTCAAATTCGGATATTGGTTTGCTGTTCTTCTTCACCAGCAATTCCGGGTCGCCGGTAACATTGGTCAATTTGACTTTGAATTGAGCAGCGGATGCCGGAACACTGATCTTATAATACTGCATCGCCCCTTTGGACACCGACCCGGCGACACCCTTGCCAGAGGGAAGAGGCACGATGTCCTGACCGTCAAAGACCCTGAAAACCTTATTGCTCGAATCCTGACAACTGGTTTGAGTGGTGCTGTTCACCTTGATCTTATAATTATCAGCGGGTAACAGACCTGCAGGAATCTTCCAGTCAAAGGAACCGCTCCCTGAAGCGCCGACGGGAGCCGAGGCGGCGATGGTCTTGACGGCTTTTCCCGCCCGCAGGAGCCTGATCTTCACCGCCGCCCCGGGATCGCCGGTATAGTTCCACTGGATCGCATGCTGGGTTCCGGCCTCCCAGTTCTCCCCGCCGTTGGGAGAAGTCACGGTAAGGGTACAGGTATCAAGAATGGTGAGGGTTCTCGTGAATTCGTTGTCGGACTCATCCATTTCCGTAATGGCACCCTCGGAGTCGGCCACGATTTTTAGGGAATGGGTTCCCGCGCTGAGGGTGCCAAGCCGTAGATTATAAAAGAACATATAATAATATGAGTCCAGCCCGGAGGTCCACAGGTAGGAGCCCTTTTCTTCCTCATCGACGAAGAACTTGACACGGAACTCGCCAACCAGCTTTGTTCCATTGTTGATCACCGCCCCGGCAACATAAAGGTTGTCGGTAGGATAGAGGAGGCTGTCCTCAGTATAGGTATCGGGAGCTTTTGCCACCACAATCTTGCCGGACCAGTTGCTTGGCTTGAAGGGTCGCAGATTGGGGAGGTCGGCAGGTGCCCGGGTGATGGCAAAATCGCTGTCACTGGTATCACTGCATCCAGCGATGGTGGTGCTCGAGATCTTGATCCGGTAATCGGTCCCAGGGACTTGGTCGCCCGGGATCGTCCACCTGAAGGAGCCACTGCCGCCACCGCCCATGGCTGTCCCGCCCGTGACGGTGCTCACCACCGCCCCGGCTTTCAGGAGTTCGATCTTCACCGTCGCCCCGGGCTCCCCGGTATAGTTCCACTGAATGCTATGGATCGTGCCCGCCGGCCAGCTCTCCCCGCCGTTGGGGGAGATCACGGTGAGGGCAGCAACCGGGGCGCATTGGGCAACGACGTTGATTTGCTGGTTGGTACCGCTCTCGCCCACCCTGAAAAGACCTCCCGCCGGTTTCACCACCGAACAGACGCCACCGTTGAGGGTGACCCGAAGGGCCGCCTGTTCACCCTGGGTGGCACCACCCGGCTGTTCCACGGCATCTCGGATGGGCACGTCAATGAGGTACCAATTGGCGGCGCTCAGCCCGTCCTTGTCCTCCGGAGTCTTGCCATTGGCATCGGTATAGGGGGAACCATTCGCTTTGGTGACCTGGAGCACCAGCCCGTCGTCGTTGGCCTGGGTGATGGGAAGGCCGTCGAGCGTCACGGTTCCGCCAATGCGGAATGGCATGGGAATGCCGCCGCCAGCGGCGAACCCGACCCACCCGGCGACTGCCAAGAAGATCCCCAACACGGCTGAAACCAATCGTTTCATTGAGCTTCTCCCTCTACCACGTTCAACCTGGAAATGGCAGCATGAGCGGGCCGCCATCAGCTTTAGGCTCTTTCCGAAAGACATTCATCGCATGGAGCAGTGAGCTATTCGACCCACCTGATCCGCTCGGCAATGCCCGGCTGCTGAACGCGGATCGGTGCCTTGAGGCCGGCCGGGTACTTGAACGTCCACGATTTCTCCACCCCTGCCGTCAGATCCCATCCCGACGTGGGGTCCCCTGAGAGCATTTGAATGTCCCCGGAGATAGTGATGTAATAGGTGCCAATGGCATCGGGTGCAGTGATGCCGCGCAGCCGGGCCTCATGGATTCCGGGCGCCAGGGTGATGGAGAACGGCCCCACTGCATATGCGGGAACAGCCATGGAGTGGATGAGCTTGCCGTCGACGTACAGCGCGAAAGTATCGTCGATTACCCCTCCATTATCCCCGAAAGTGATCTGGACCGTGCCGGTGGCAACCGTGAAAGTGACGCCATTGCTCACCTCACCTGCCACCGCCACGGTGACGGCACCGGTGACGGCCTTCTGCGGGACGATGACCACCAGTTCCGATTCCGCGGCGGCGGTGATGGTAGCGTTGAGCCGCACACCATCCGGACCGGCAAAGGTGACCTGGTTTTCCGAGGCAAGGTCTGAAAAGCCCGTGCCGTGAATGGTAACCGAGTCGCCAGGAGCACCGCTGTCGGGCTCGAGCGAGGTGATCTCCAGAACATCCCCAATTTCTATCGGTTCCGGGGAATCCACCTCGAGCCCGTCATGAACCACGGTGACGGTAACCGGGCTCTCGGCACCCTTGCGGACGCCGCCGGGCATCATGAAAACCATCGAGGTGCCCTGGTTTCTGGAGGTGTCCAGTTCGACCTGAACGTCCTCGCCGGTGAATCGATGGGTGTAGGAAAGGCGTACCACGGGGGTTACAAGATCCTCATAGAACGGCCACCACCCTTTATCAATGGGATCGAAGCCCTGACCCTTGAGCTTGAACTGGATGTCCTTTGCTTCCCGTTTGATCTTCTGGGGCACCACTTCATCCACCGTCAGCGGCCAGACCACCTTGAACACTATCCGGCCGGGAATCCTTGGCATTTCATCGGCAACAATCAGAAAATGGAAGGTCGTCTTGACTCCCACAAATACGTTGTGGGCGGACTTGAGCTGCCCCACCACGGGAAGGACCTTTTCGGCCAGTTTTTTCATCAATTGGTGTTTGACGAAATTCTCTCCATATTTCGTTGCGATGTACTTGACCAAGATGGTAGTGATCTGGCCCGGAGTACCGGAGAGGGTTTGTTTGAAATCGTCGTACAGGGCATTGAGGAGGACATCCGCCGCATCGGAATGGCCGCGGCTGCCACCCCCTTCATAGGCGGCGTAAACCGCTTTCAACAGGTCCGGAGCCTTATCCAGGAGCAGACCGGCAAGATCGTCCAGATTCAGCTGCACATCGTTGACAATGCTGGCGACCCCGCTCAATACGGGAAGCAGCGCCTGGTCCAGAAGCGTGCGAATGACCAGTCGCTTTTGCACCACCCGGAGATAGTTGAGGTAGGCTTGGTTGGCCAGAGGATGGTCGGGGATGGGTCGCCCTCCCGAAATGACCTCGACATAGCAGTTCTGTGTCCTGGGCAGATCATATTCCTTGGTGTTGGCCCAGTAAAGGACCCCTGTCGGTTCGACCATCCGTGCCGAGTCAAAGTATCCGCGGATGTGGTTGCTCCCTTTCATGGGCTTGACGGGTTTCCCCATCTGAAAGAACCGACTGCTGAGAAAGGAGACGCTGTCGTTGTAGAGGCGCACGTTGCCGCTGTTTTCAATACGCTGCACCTTGATCTCAGAATACTCGGGATGCGAGGTGATGGTTGGGTCCGTGGGCGATCCGAGAATCTCCGAGGATCGGAATCTCTCCGGGGTTCTCCCGGGGCCGCTGGCAGACTGCAGCGTCCCGTTGGCCAGTTGTTGTTCGATGGCCTGGCGGGCCACGCCGGCGGCATCGATCAGCGCCCCGACAAAAGCGTCACTCTGGTGATTGAGGAAATAGGGGTCCGCCGCCAGCAGACCCTCGAGCTGGTCGGCAAGGTTCCGAACGGCAGCGAGCGACTCAATGAGGTTCCTGGCGGCCGGCATGGAGGACAGGGCCACTTTCTCCGTCACGTGGAAGCACACAAACGAGACCACGGTGGAAAGCGCATCCACGGTGATGGAGAGGTCGCCGGGCAGTGCCAGAGCACTCAGCAGCACGGCTTCATCATTTCCTGTCGAAGCGGGAACATGGACGTCGATCTGGGTCAGGTAGGAGTTATTGAGGTCGGCGGAGAAATCGCCCAAGGCATTGGGGACGGTCACACCGAAAAGCCCGTAGGTCACCTCCAGATTCCTCAGATTCAAACTCGAACCTGGAGGCAGCACCACTTTTCCGGCAACACTGTGCACAATCGTGAAAAACACGCTGTTGCTCACTCCGAAGGCGTTCACCACGGTCAGGGCCCCACTTCGAGCATCAGCGGGGATGGTCACCTGCAGGCTGGTTGCCGTCACCGCGCTTGCCGTTGCCGCAACGCCTCCGAAACTCACATTGGTGGCTCCGTCGAAGTTCAAGCCCTGCAGCGTAAGGGTCTGACCGACGCGCCCCACCGCCGGGTCTAATGGGTAGATTACCGGCTCCTGGGCTGCCACCAGCTGGAGATGGATCGAATTCGAACGCTGGTTGTTGACGACCACGAAGACTTCAGGACCGGCACCAGCCGGGAAGGTTATCACAAGTTCGGTAGCCGATGCTGACGAGGGATTCAGAGCGATGTTCCCATCATTGCCAACAAAGATGATCTGATTGTCCGCGGGGTTGGCCGCAAACCCTTCCCCGTTCAGGTGAAGCACATCCCCGTGCCGGGCAGCGTTGGTGACCGTTCTGCCGGGAAGAGGAACGCTGACCGAGGTGAGCAACACCCGGTTGGCGACCTCCAGTGGATCGGATTCGGCCAGCGGTTCCAGCCGGCTGGCATCCTCAATATCCTTCAAGCCGTCATCGTCGTCGTCGATATCGAGAAAATCAGGGACTCCGTCCCCGTCCGAATCGAGAGGCTCCAGGGGGTTTGGTCCCACCTCCTCACTGTCGGCAAGCCCGTTGCCATCGCTGTCTTCATCCAGAAAATTGCCGGCGCCATCGCCATCCGAGTCCCCCGAACCCTCGAGCCGATCCGGAATGCCATCGTTGTCGGAATCAGGGTCGAACCAGTTGGGAAGATCATCCATGTCAAAGTCGAAATCGCCGTTGCTCTCCGCAGCGTCGAAGATCCCGTCACGATCACCGTCCGGCGACTGGTTGTTCATCCCGAGAGCCAGTTCCCTGCTGTCGTCGAGACCGTCAAAGTCCTGGTCGTGGAACAGCTCGACCGTATAGGTGAAGGTGCCGCCACCCTTCGAGTTGAAGTCGTTGATGATGAGCAGATAATCCCCGTCGGCGGGCAAAACGGTGGAAACTGCCAGCTCGAACGGACTATTTTCACTGATGTTGGTGCTGAAGCTTTGCAGAGTCCAACCAACCTGGTCGGCAAAAGAAATCGAGGGTTGAAAGGCGGGGTCGGTCTTGTGCAGCACCGCCGACACTGGATCGCCTCCCTTTCCTGAAAACCGGAAGTAATCTCCGTCGATGTCATGGGCGATGCATCCGGTGACCCGGAAGGGATACGGATCGGGGACCGTGGTAGCATCGACGGGATTGTCGTTGAACTCGACTTCCACCGTGGTGGGGTACTCCCATCTGGTATGGTCAAAGGGAAGTTCATCGCTGAAGTCAGGGACCCCGTCACCATCCTCGTCTGCCTGCAAGTAGTTGCCCACCCCATTCTGATCGCTGTCCGCGAACTCGGCCGGATTGTCCGGGAAAGCATCCTGGTCGTTGGGAATCCCGTCGCCATCCCGGTCTGTATCGGTGGCGGCAGGCACTCCATCCCCGTCGAGGTCCAAGAAGACCGTTACCGTGTCGGTAGCGCTGACAGTACCGTCGTCAACTCTGAGCGAGATCTGATAGTCTCCTTCCAGGTCCCCGATGAGTTGAGCCACGCTGGAGTTGACAAACCTCAGGATTGGTTTACCGGAAGCGGGATACTTGGTGATGGACCAAAGGTAAGACAAGGTGTCGCCATCGGGATCATGGCTTTTCGTCCCATCAAGCCACAGCGGCTGATTGAGGCGACCGCTAAGATGGTTGCCGGCCACGGCTACGGGCGGACGGTTATTCTTCTGGTCCCAGTTACAGGCTTGACCGGCCTTGACCCAATAGCCGGCCTCCGGCGCAAACCGGCTCAGATCGCTGAAATTAGGGTTGCCCGGGTCGTAGCTTTGCCACTTGCCCTCCTGGTAGTTCCAGACCATTGAATACTTGCCGTTGATGGACTGCAGCACTTCCTGGGAAGGCTTTTCCCAGAGCAGGTTGTAGCCAACCAGATTCCAACCCGCAACCAGCAGCACCGATGGCACGGGAGCTACGCCCGAGCCGGAGAGCACGGCATCCTCGGTAACGTGGACCCAATAGCCGATACCCGTATCCATGTTCAACAGGTCGCTGAAGTTGGGGTCGGCAGGGTCGTAGCTTCGCCATTGCCCATCCAGGTAGGCCCATATGCGCGTTAACTTGCTCGCAATGGATTGGGTTACTACGGCAATGCTGGCATCGGGCGGGTGCTCAGGCAGGGAAATGAGGTTCCAGCCCTGCCGCAGTTGGATCTGGTAGGCTGCGGCATCGACCACCGGCAGCGCCAGAAAGACAAGGAAGGTGACAAAGACTAGGAAAACCAGGGGCCTCTTGCCAAAGGGTTTCTCCGTTCTTCGCATCAGATCCCCCGTTCACGGCTGCCCATGCGCCGTTGCTGAAGACTCGATCCTACGCAGACACCACCACTATCTAAACAGTATGCAGGTCCTGCCCGCTCAGTCTCATCACCCCGTCCCCCCAATGGAAGGGAATGAGGCTTAATGGTAAAGCAAGGTAGGTTGAATGAATCGACAAGAAGGATCGCTTCTCACCCAATTTCAAACCTGTCAGCCTCCTGCAAAAGTCTCAAATTCCGTACCCCGGCATACTTCCAGGCGGGGTCCAGGAACCTTGGAAGCCTGCTTTCCAGCCCCACAACCCTGTCGGAATGACGCCTTGAGGGACTTTTGCAAGAGGTTCCTATCCTTACGCATTGTTCCGAAAAGTCAATCTGAATTTTACCGCTCTTTACCATCGCCCAGAGCAACAGAAACAACGCCCGGTCACGAGGCGCCACCTCCCTCCAGCACGGCTGCCAGGGATTGGAAACGGCTACAGGACTGCGTCTTTGCCAACAGGGAGTGCAGTTCCTCAGGACCGGCGAAGGTAATCTCGAGCCGCCACTCCTCCCCTTCAAATGCCGCAGGAGGCAGCAGGCGCACCCTGCTGGGAAGTTGGAGGCTCCTCACATCGCGGGCAAACCGTTCTTCCCTCGCCCGCAGCCGAGGGAAACGCCACCGATTCAGAAGTTCCCGCACGACCAGGGTCTTCTGGCGACGATTGGCCTGTGGGTCCTGAAGGATAGTCTGAAGTTCCGGCTCGGTCAGCACTGTTAGCGGCTGCTGATCTCGTTGGAGGGCAATTTCGCAGATTCGTTCGAGGATTTCCACTTGGATGCTGGCACTGCAACGCAATCCCTTCAAAAGGGTCAGCATGGTCGTCCGCTCGGCCTCACTCCACGGGAGCAGCCGGAGGGCCACACGCTCGCACACCTCATCCGCCGCCACCGCCCTCAGGAGTTCGTCACCTGCTTGCGCCAGTCGCCGCCACGAGTCAAGGAGTTCACCCCGGGGAGGAAGCCCCAGTGCGGGCAGGAGTCGTTCGGTAAGGTAAGGCAGCGGCAGTGCTGCCGCCGCTTTCGCGATGAGCTGAGCCTTTTCGGCGCTGTTCAAGGGTGGGCCGAACAGCTTTCCTTCCGCCCGCAGCGCCCAAAGTTGCCCATAGCCGGTGTCGGCGGGAAAAACCCGGCAGAGGATCTCCTCGCGCCCTCTGGCCCGAGCCCACCGCAGCCGCCTGAAGCCATCCACCACCATATAGTGGCGGTCCTCCCCGCCCCAGACATAGGGGGTATGGAGCATTCCAACCCGGTCAAGCGAGCTCCACAAAGGATCTGCTTCCGAAAAGCGGTGAATGGCGAACCGATCATCCTCCAGCTCCAGGTCGCCCAGCCTGATGACCGCAGCGACAGCCACCGTTTCAACCATCGAGGCCCTTTCCGGTCAGACGTTCGAGTGCTTCCAGATAGCGAGCCCGGGTATTGGCAACCACCTCGGGTGGCAGGTCCGGGGCCGGATCGGACACCTTCCAGCCCGACCGGATCAAATAGTCACGTAAATACTGTTTGTCGAAACTCCCCGGACTGGTTCCCACCCGGTAGCGATCGGCCGCCCAAAACCGGCTCGAATCCGGTGTCATCACTTCGTCCACCAGGATCAGACGGCCATCCACCAGCCCGAATTCGAACTTGGTATCCGCCAGCAGGATGCCCCGAGCGCGAGCATAAGCCGCACCCCTGCCATAGATCTTGAGGCTTGTCGCGCGCACCTGAGAGGCAAGCTCCTGGCCGATCATTCGGCTCATTTCGGCAAAGGAGATGTTTTCATCATGCCCCCCCAGGGTTGCCTTGGTCGAAGGCGTAAAGATGGGCTCGGGCAGTTGCATTGCTTCCTCGAGACCGGGCGGCAGGGCCACCCCGCATATCTGCCCGGTCTTCCGGTAGTCCTTCCAGCCCGACCCGGAGAGATACCCCCGCACAATGCATTCGACCGGCAGCACGGTCGCTTTGCGAACGCGCATGCTCCTTCCCGCCAGCTCGCCGGCATAGGGTTGGCACCCTGCGGGATAGGTGCGGGGGTCGGTGCCGAGCAGATGATGCTCGACCACCTCACTCATGAACTCCAGCCAAAAGAGCGAAAGTTGAGTGAGAATGAGGCCCTTGTCGGGAATGGGGGTGGGCATGATGACGTCAAAAGCCGAAACGCGGTCCGTGGCGACAATCAGCAGGGAATCATCGAGATCGTAGATATCCCGGACCTTGCCGCGGGAATGCAGTTTTAGACCTGGGAAATGGGTTTCGTAAACAGGTTGGCGACTCATTGTTTCCTCCCACTCGGTAACCGTGCGTCCCGGCGCCAGGAAGGGGTTGACCCCTTCCCACTGCATCTGTTATCCTGAATCCCCACTGGATATCGAGTATTTATGGGAAGATGTCAAAACAAAATCATGCAGCCTTCGGGAATGCCGGAATGAAAACGCCATCAGAAGCAGCACCTTCGTCACTGCGGGGCATCGCTTCCCTGTTCGATGAGTTCGAGCGCAAGGAACTTTTCAAGAAGTACCTGTTCTTTCTCGGCTGGCTGGAAGTGCTCATCCTGGCGGCCTGCTACATCTATCAGCTCGGCGGGGGCGGTCACGATCACAATGGCCCGGTAGACCTCCCCTTTCCCTGGAAGTCCTATTTCCTCATCGCGTTTCTGGCGCCCGTGGCGATCACCTTCCTCGTTGGCATGGTCATCGTGGGCTTCAATAAATATTTTGCGGAAGCCGAACCCGCCAGCGACCCAGTCCCGCCCGGTCCCCTCGATGACGCTCAACCCGAGGCCAGAGGACGGCTGGCCAACCTGCAGCGCGTCGTCGGCTGGGTTGAAAAACTGCCCTTTCTCGCTTTACTGCTGCTTCTGACGGCAGCGGTAGCAGTGTTCTACAAGCTCGATGCGATCCTGGCCTTCGTCGGTATGGTCGGCGAAAAGTCGGTAAAGATCATCCTTTTTTCCGCCCTCGGGCTGGTCGGTCTCATTTCCGTGTTCCTGCTGATCCTGATTGTCCTCAACTATCAACTCCGAAAGAAGTCCATGGACTATCAGTACCGCAGTGAAGTGGCCGAACGCTTCGGGCTGATCATCCTGGACGATATGACCGTCCTCAACCATGAAGGGAAACTGCTGGTTGCCGGCAAGAAGGGCAAGGGAGCACTACCCCTGCTGCCCGCCCAAACCGGTGCGGCCAAGCCTCCCGCTTCGTCCTCTCCTGGAGCCCTCCCCCGCCCGGCCGATCCCGAACCCACATGAAGCAGCTCCACCCCCTGCAACGACGGGTACTGCGCTTTATCCGCCAGGAACAACTCCTTGACTCACCCGCCGCCGTCCTGGTCGCCGTATCGGGCGGGCCTGATTCGGTGGCCCTTCTGCATCTGTTGGCAAGCCTGCGGGAACGCTGCGGCATCACGCAGCTGACCGTTCTCCATTTCAACCATCAACTCCGGGGGACAACATCCGCCGAGGACCAGGCCTTCGTAGCTTCCCTGGCCGCCGGCTTTGGCCTGCCTCTGGAAACCGCCACCGCCGATGTGCGAGCTGAACACCGGCAGCACCATGTTTCCCTGGAAATGGCCGCCCGCGCCTGCCGCCATCGGTTTTTCCAAGACGCCCTCGTCCGCCTCGCTGGGGACGCCATCGCCCTGGGACACACCGCCAACGACCAGGCTGAAGAAGTCCTGCTCCGGCTGGTTCGCGGCACCGGCCCCGCCGGCATGGCGGGTATGCTCCCCAAGACCGTCGATCACCTCATCCGGCCGCTCCTGGAGATAACTCGCCAAGACCTCCTGGCCTACCTCCAAGACCACCGCCTGCACTTCCGCGAAGACCTCTCCAATCTCGATCCAAACCACCGGCGGAATGCCATCCGCCATGAGGTGCTGCCCCTTCTCGAGAAATACTTCCATCCGCGGCTCATCGAAGTGCTCTGCCGTCACTCCCGGCTGGCTCAAGGGGAAGAATCCCTCTGGGCCGAGCAGGCAGCCCACTTGTGGCAGACCCTCTGCACTGGCGAAACCTCATCCCGCCTGGCACTCGACGGTCAGTTCCTGCGCGCTCAGCACCCGGCACTCCAGCGGCGTCTGCTGCGACTGGCCATCGAGCGGTTGCAGGGACATCTTCAAAGGATCTATTGCCGACATCTCGAGGCACTCCGCCGACTGCTGGAGCGCTCTTCCCCGGGGCGCTCGCTCGAGCTGCCCCACGGCCTTCGGGCAATGCTCGAAGGGCCTCTTCTGATCCTCACCACCGAGCCCCGGCAAGTCCCTTCCACCTCCGCCCAAACTTTCCTGCCACTCATCCCTGCACCCGGTACCTATGAGTTTCCCGCTCTGGGGTTTTCTCTGACCATCGAACACCGGCCCCCCACCCCCGCCCCTCCCGCTCCCTCCGACGCCGGTCTCTCCTCCATCCGGCTGGACGCCGAGCGCCTCAAATGGCCGCTTCGCCTGCGAACCTGGGAACCGGGAGATCGTTTCCGCCCCCTCGGACTGGGAGGAACCAAGAAGTTGCAGGATTTTTTTGTTGACCTCAAGATCCCCCGTCAGGAACGCTGCCGGGTACCGCTGCTCTGTGATCAGGAAAAGATCTGCTGGGTTGTGGGCTACCGTCTGGACGACCGCGTGAAGGTAACCTCCCGCACCACGCACCCGCTCGTCATCCAGCAAACCCGTCTCAGATGAAGAGCGAACCGTGGAAGAGAGAACCGTAGAACCGCAGAATGATGAACAAAATGGATTGTGCCTCATCATGAGGGGAGTCAACTCGATCGGGAGCCCTGGGTAAACCCGCAAGCTCCTACCCCCCGAGCATCAGCCCTGGCTATTTGCGCCACCCCGGATCTGTGAGGGGCCATCCCGCCTTGCGGATGAAAGATTTGCCACTCGCCCCATCTCCTTCATCTTTCTGCGGTTCGATATTCTGCGGTTCTGTGGTTCGCTCTTTTCCTTTCACTCCTCCATGTAAGGCAAGCCCTCCAGAGTGGGCTGGAGCTTTTGGAAAAGCTCGTCCAGAGCGGCTTCGAGATCGCTTTGAGGGCAGATGACGACTTCGCCGGTCTGCCTGACTTTGAGTTCCACCTGCCCGGCTTTGAGCAGCTTCCGGCTGACCACCAGACGGAGAGGAAAGCCCAGCAGGTCGGCATCTTTGAACTTCACTCCCGGAGACTCGTCCCGGTCGTCGTAGAGGACTTCGTAGCGGCGTTTCAGGTCCTGGTAGAGCTTCTCGGCGCCGGCGAGCACCTCGGGACTCTTCCCGATGGCTACCAGGACCAGCTGAAAGGGGGCAATGGTGGGGGGGAAAATGATTCCCGCCTCATCGTGCCACCGTTCTACGACCGACGCCAGGAGACGTTCCACGCCGATCCCGTAGCACCCCATGATGACCCGTTGCTGTTCGCCGGCGGGGTCGAGATAGGTGAGGTCCATGGTCTCGGGCGCTGTGTATTTAGTCCCCAGTTTGAAGGTGTGGCCGAGTTCGATGCCGCGTCCGAGACGCAGGGTACCCTGACGGCAGTTGAGACAGAGGTCCCCCTCCCGCACTTCCGCCAGATCGGTCTGCTCGCCCAGGGAAAAGTCGCGGCCGGCGCAAACATTCTTGAAATGCGCATCCCGTTCGTTGGCTCCGGCAATAAAGACGTCCCCGGCGACCACCGAAGTGTCAACAATGACACGCACCCCGCCAGCCTCCACGGGTGAAAGGAAGCCGGCGTGGAAGCCGTTGGCGGCCAAACGTTCTTCCGATGCCAGATCGACGTGAATGGCCTGCAAATGGTTGGTCAGCTTCGTCACGGAAACCGCGTAATCCCCGCGAATCACTGCCAGTACCAGGTCCCCGTCGGCCTCATAGGCGACGGTTTTCAGAAATCCGGCTTCGTCAGTATCGAAAAATCGCATGAGTTCGCCAATGGTCTTGACCCCCGGGGTGGAGACCTTTTCCCTGGCGGGAGGCGGGATGGCGGATTTTTCCAGCCTCGATTTCACTCCTTCCGCCTTCTCGGTGTTCGCGCGGTAGTCGCAGTGGGTGCAGACCACAAACCGGTCTTCCCCGTTGGGAGATTCGAGCATGAATTCATGGGATCCGCTGCCGCCCATGATCCCGGAATCAGCTTCGATGGGAATGCTCTCCACCCCGCACCGGGCAAAGATGCGCAGATAAGCGTTGAAAATGCGGGGGTAGTAGGCATCCAGATCGGCAAAATCCCGGTGGAAGCTGTAGGCATCCTTCATGAAAAATTCCCGAATGCGCAGCAACCCGCCCCGCGGGCGGGCTTCATCACGAATCTTGGTCTGGATGTGGTAGAGCATCACCGGCAGGTCCCGGTAAGAACGCAGGAAGTGTTTGGCAAGATCGGTCACCGTTTCTTCGTTGGTCATGGCCAGGACAAATTCGCGATCCCTCCGGTCTTTGATGCGGATCAGCTCGGCCCCGATATCGTAATACCGCTTGGTCTTCTTCCAGAGCTCGGCCGGGTTGAGGACCGGCATGGTGAGCTCGATGCCATCAATGCCATTCAGCTCTTCCCGAATGATGGTCTTGATTTTCTCGGCCACGCGATGTCCCAGGGGCAGCAGGGAATAGACTCCCGCCGCCACGGGATAGATATAACAACCCCTGAGGAGGAGAATGTGGGAGGGCGCTTCAGCCTCCTTGGGAACGTCAAACAGGGTGTGAATAAAATATGAAGAATAACGCATGAACGTAACCTCCTGGGTCTGGTTTCAGAGCGTCAAGCAGTGGGTGGGCCAGGCTTCCGCCTGGCTCCCGATCAGGCTTCGCGGTGCCTTCCCCGTAAGTCGGGAAACAAAGCCCCATCAGCCCGCTCAATGGTACTGCCGCAGGCTGGATAGTACCACGGCTCCTTCACACATCTCAACCGCTTGCGAACACCCGGTCAGTTCCCGCACCAGGAACGCCTCCGCCTCCAGATCCTTCCGGAATCGAGAGATAAATTCTAGCCAAAGATATTTGAAATTTTAAGAACTTGAATTCCATCGGTCGTTGACCCCAAGATTGTTTTGACAAACAAATCACGGGGAGGAACAACCGATGGAAACCTTAATGCAACTTTTTGGATCAATGATGACTTTCGTCTACCACTGTTTTGATCGAATCGTGATCAACGGGTACCTTTCCATGCTATCACGCCCGGAGCAGGTGGTCTTCTATTTCTTCAAAGACGTCCTCGCCCAGCAGTGCCTTACCAAGGAGGTTTTGTCGGCTCGCACCAAGGACTATACTCTTTGGGTCGACTCATACGCAAGGAATCACAGCATCCCGATCGAGTGGGCAGAAGCGGGCGTTCGCAAGGTAGATTACGTTCGACCTTACCTCAAAAAGCTGGAACGTGAGAACCGATTTGGCATCTACTTCATCCTCAAGAGTATGGAGCAGAGCAACACGTTCCGATCAGTCGAGCCGAAATTGCCGGATGAACCCCTAAAAGGACTTCTCAGAGGAGCCTCCGGGAATTGCTGAGACGCCGCAGGATTACTCCGATCTCCTGGCGTAAGCTCCCGAATGTGATCTTGCGCCGCCTTTTCGGTACCCAAACGATGTGGTACTTACATTCCCAACGGTGTATGATAGGCTCTTTTTCGCCTGTTGCTCCTTCCGCACTGAATCGGTCGCCGAGATGGTCAGGCAGCCACCTTATGGAACGAGCTTTTTTCTAGCAAATACTACAGCATAGCTTTTGCAGCTCTCCCCAGCATAGCTGGGGGTTTAGCTGAGGAATTATCCGTTCGCGGTATACGTCCAGGGGCATGGTGAGCATGACCACTGGGAGCAGACCATCAGGCAAAAGACGCCGAAATCCTTGAGCGCCCTGAAGATGGTGAAGACGGCAGAGTCGTCGGTGAAGCCGGTCCCAACGGGGGGCGATCGAAAACACCAGGATCGCCCCTCAGAAGAGTCTTCCGCCTGCCGATGAAATCCGAAATGTCCCCATCCAGAAAGCCGCCGGTAGTCATGGCCACGATTTCCAGCACCGCTCGCGAAAAACCGTTGACAAGGAGGACGAATCGTATGATAAATTGGATCAGATTATAGATGCGCTATATGATCTTTTTTGGCGTTGCGTTGCTGCTTTCCGGGCAGGGGCGGGTGCTTACCAGGGAGGTTGAAGCAAGAGCAGTTATGGAAGAGACTGAAACAAATAAGAATATGGAAGCATATCAGTCAATTAAGCAGCTCATTGTCAACCAGAGACTGTCTCCGGGACAGAAGCTCATCTATCGCGATTTGGAAGAGATTCTGGGGATGAGCAAGACCCCGATCATCAACGGTCTCATGCGGCTCGAGCAGGAAGGGTTCGTGGTCTCGAAGAAGAACCGGGGGTTCTTCATGAAAGAGGTCAGCGCCGGGGAGGCCGAACAGATATTCGACCTGCGGGAACGCTTGGAGGTGATCTCCATCGAATATGCGGTGAAGCATCGAAGTGTTGAAGACTTGAGCAGGTTGAAAGAAAGAATAACCCTGTATCAAAACCGTCAGGAACCCATCTATGACAGAAAGAGATGGGAACTCGATACGGCAATTCACATGCAAATCGCGGTAATGAGCAAGAACGACTATTTTATCTCAATGATCAAGACCTTCTACGATAGTATTTACTTCATCTTGAATGTAGTCCATTTGACTCCTCATATCGACCATTTCAACGACGAGCACTGGCTGCTTTATAACTCTATCGAAGACAGAGATATCATGAAAGCAACCGACGTCATCAAATCACATATACAAGCCGCCGGAAAGCTCCTGATCGCAGCATTGCGATTGTGAAGAAAGGCTTTCCGACACAAACCCCAGGGCGGGAGAATTTTCCACAAATCAAAGAAGGAGATCGTCATGACCGGTGATGAGAGAGGAGAATGGAAAGACAATCTTGAGATCGTGAAGCGCGCTGTCAGCCGTCGGGATTTCATCATCGCATCCATTGCCGCGGGCGTCATGACGATGATACCCAGGTTTGCCGGAGCCCAGGCGGGCGAACCCTACAGGATAGGTGTCCTGCTGCCAACCACCGGCAGCGGCGCCAATTATTCGGAACGCCCGATCAAGATCCTGCCGCTGATTGCCGCCGAAATCAACCGCAAAGGGGGATTGTTGGGCAACCACCCGATCGAGCTTCATTTTCGCGACACCCAGACCAAACCGGATGTGGGGGCCAGGGAAGCCAGGTCGCTCATTTTGAATGAACAAGTGAAGACGATTATCGGGAGCTGGAGCAGCGCAGTGGCGATGGCGGTCCAGGAGATCGTACACGAATACAAAGTCCTGTACTTGAGCGCTACCAGCAATAGTTCGAAGGTCGTGAACGAAAACTTCACTCCCTACACTTTCATGTTCGGCCCGAACAGCAGGATGCAATCCGGCGCCACTGCGGTGGCGGTGGCCAAGCTGACAAAGGAGAAGGGCTGGAAGAAATATGCAACCCTCGGCCTAGATTATGAATGGGGACGTGATGCACAAAGAGTGTTCGTTGATAATTTGAAAGAGATTTCTCCCGAAACCCAGTTGATCAAGGAACTCTGGGCAAAGCTCGGCGAGACCGATTTCACCCCATACATCACGGCAATCATGTCACTGAAGCCTGATTTTCTGTTTGGGGCTATCGCGGGCAAGGATAATGAGACCTTTCTGCAGCAGGCCAAAGCTTCAGGGCTTTTCAAATCCGTGGCGTACCCGGGTGTCTTCCTGCCGGTAACGGAATTGATGCAGCAGCGGAAGACTCTGCCCCGCGGTATCATCGGCCTGAACCGTTGCCCGTTTTTCGCGCACCTGGATAATCCGATGATGCAGAACTACATCAGGATTTACCAGGAGAAATTCGGCAAGGACGACTACCCGGACGATTTTGCGTGCATGTATGCTGATTCTCTGAACGCCCTCGACCAAGCCGTCACCAGGGCGGCGACGGTCGAAACCGAGGCGGTCAGAAAAGCCCTGACGGGTGCCACCGTGGACACTTGCCGCGGCAAGCTCCCCCTGCGCGACTGCAACAATCAACTCGATGCTTACTCATATGTGGGCGAGGTTGTGGATACTCCCGACTACCCGTTCCCCATCTTTGATCCCAAGACCATGATCCTGGTGAAAGGCCACGAGGTTTGGGTACCGACCTGTGATGAGGTTCGCCGGCTTCAGAAAAAGCGAAGCTGACCGCCGCGCTCCGGCCCGGTCCTAACCGGGTCGGAGATGGCTGGATGTCTGAATACGACCGTGTTTGGTCTACAATCCAGGATGCAGGTATGCCGGCAGATCTCACTTCTTTTCTGATCCAACTTTTCAGCGGCCTTTCCCGCGCCATGATGCTATTCCTAGTCTCATCCGGGCTGTCGCTGATATTCGGGGTAATGAATATTCTCAATTTTGCCCATGCCACCCTGTGGCTGCTGGGCGGCTACATAACGTTCAGCCTCTATCAGGGGCTCTGTAACGCGCTGGGGCAGAACGGACTCCTGCTGATACCGGCTGTTTTCGTTGCGACCCTCTTCATGTTTGCGGTCGGCTGGCTGATTGAAAGAGTTCTGATCCGCCGCATGTACTCACGGGAACTCCCCGAACAGTTGTTGCTCACCTTTGCCATGATCCTCATCATCAGTGACCTGATTAAACTGATCTGGGGGGTCCAAAACCGCCGTATTTTCCTGCCGATTGAGCCCTTGGAAGCTTTGGGGGCTTATATAAACCCCTACCTGTTCATCGTGATCGGATGCGGGATTGGAGTCGGCGCAGGGTTGTGGCTGTTTCTGCACCGGACGCGCTATGGAAAGATCGTGCGGGCGGCGGTGCACAGCCGTGAGATGGTGAGTGCGCTGGGGATTCGGATACCGACGATCTACGCTGGCGTCTTCGCCCTGGGGGTGGCCATTGCCGCTTTTTCGGCGGGGGTATTTCTGCCGATTGTGCCGATTGGCCTCGGGCTTGATATGGACCTTATCGTCCAGTGTTTTGCGGTTGTCGTGATTGGGGGGTTCGGGAGCATTCTCGGCACTTTTGTGGCTTCGCTCATTGTGGGGGTAGTCTATTCTTTTTCGGTGTTGATCTGGCCGGGCGGCGCGCTGGCGATCATTTTTCTGATCCTGGTGGCAGTTCTCATCATTCGGCCCTGGGGTCTTTTTGGAACTGAGATGAGGTACTAAATGCCGAATACAACAAGAGAGGTCGTAGCGACCAAGGCTACCGCAAAGTACAACTGGTTTGGCACTCGCTCCGGTCGCTCCGGTCTGTCCGCACTGGTGCTGGCAGTGCTGGCGCCGCTAGCCCTGCTGGCGCCGTGGGTGGGTGGTGAGTTTCTAACCGTTGTCGGCGTCGAAATCCTGGTGCTCGGGCTGTTCGCAGTAAGTTTCAACCTTATATACGGCTACATGGGCCAGATATCCTTTGGCCAGGCTGCCTTTTTCGGGCTTGGGGCCTACGCTACCGCGCTCGTCTGCCGGGCCTGCCAGGCTACCGGCGAGATAGGCTACCTGCAGTTCCTTTTTGCGCTGTTCCTTGCCATTCCCGTGTCCGCCCTGGGAGCGCTGGTGGTAGGTTTCTTCCTCGTTCGCCTCACCGGCATCTACTTCGCCATTCTCAGTCTCGCATTCGGAGAGTTGCTCTTCTACATTGTTTTTTCCTGGTATGGTTTTACCGGCGGCGATGACGGCATTCAGGGAATCCTTTCACCTCCTTTCTTCCGTGACCCGGTGAACTATTACTACTTCACCCTAGGGGTGGTGGCGGCAGCCCTGCTGGTCCTCTGGCGGATTACCCAGTCACCTTTCGGGTACACCTTGCGCATGCTTCGCGACAACCAGCGACGGGCCGCATTCGTGGGTATCGATGTGCGCCGGGCAATGCTTGTGAATTTTGTCATCGCAGGCATGTTTGCCGGCGTTGCAGGTTCACTCTGGGCACCCTTCCAGCGCAGTGTTTCACCATCTTTGCTGGGATGGGTGCAATCAGGTGCCCCCGTTTTTATGACCCTGATCGGAGGCGCCGATTTCTTTGCGGGACCGCTGGTCGGTTCTGTCATCTACACGGCGCTGAATGCCTATGTGACACGGTACACCGTGTTTTGGCCGCTTACCATCGGTTCGATCATCCTGGTGATCGTGTTGTTTTTCCCGGGAGGCATCCTCTCGCTTATTGACGAACGGATATCCGGAAAGTCGCGCAGTGTTCAGGACTTTAGCAAATCCGAGTCGCCGGAGTCGATAACGGACGGGGCAATAAAATGAAGAGAGAAATCCTGAAAGTAACCGGTCTGAACAAGAGTTTCGGAGGTCTTCATGCGACCAGGGACCTGGATTTCGTCCTGTCCGAGGGGGACCTGGATGCGATTATCGGCCCAAACGGCGCCGGGAAGAGTACCTTGTTCAACTTGCTGACGGGCTACTACCGCCCTGATTCCGGGACAATTGTCTTCAATGAGGAGGACATCACCGGCCGATTTCCACACGAGATCACCCGGCTGGGTATCTCTCGCGCTTTTCAGGTCAGCAACATCTTTTCGAAACTGACCATCTTCGACAGCGTGCGCTCATCCGTGCAGGCACAAATGGGTATGGCATTCAACCTCTTCCGGTCCGCCGACGGCATCGGCAACGAGCAAACCGAGGATATCCTCACGTTATGCGGCTTACTGGAAAAAAGGGGTAACATTGCCGGCGCCCTCTCCCAGGGAGACAAAAAGAAGTTGGAACTTGCCATTGCCCTTGCCGGCAAGCCAACACTGCTATTGCTGGATGAACCGACCGCGGGCATGTCGCTCGAAGAAACCCAGGAAACTATGGCGCTGGTCGACAATCTTAACCGAGAGCGGAATATTACCATCCTCTTTACGGAACATGATCTTTCGGTCGTCTTCAATCACGCGCGCAAGATCGCCCTGCTCCATCACGGCCAGATCATGGTCCAGGGGACACCGGACCAGGTGAGAATGAACGAAACCGCACAGAAAATCTATTTTGGTGAGCACTACTGATGGGAAATCTGACGCTGGACAACGTCCACACCTTTTATGGAACGAGCCACATCCTGTTCGGAATAGGCCTGGCGGTGAAGCGCGGCGAGTGCGTATGCCTGCTCGGCCGGAATGGGGTGGGGAAAACCACAACCTTGAAAACCATCATGGGGCTTGCCAGGCCCATTGAGGGGGATATCTCCTTCAACGGGACCCGCCTGGTTGGTTTGCCCCCGTATGAGATTGCGCGAATGGGAGTAGGGTACGTTCCCGAGGAACGGATTCTTTTTCCGGATCTGACGGTGCGGGAGAACCTCGAAGTTGCCGCCAAGCCACCCCTGAGCGGCGTGATCCCGCCATGGAGCGAGCAGGCGATTTTTGAGCTGTTCCCGTCGCTGAGACCGCTGGAAAACCGCCCCGCCGGTTACCTGAGCGGGGGCGAGCAGCAGATGCTCACCATTGGCCGCACTCTGATGGGAAATCCGCAGATGATGCTGCTCGACGAGCCGGTAGAGGGCCTCGCACCGGTCGTGGTGCAGGAAATCGTGCGCCAGGTCAAACACCTGAAGGAACTGGGCCTCACCATTCTGTTTACCGAGCAGAACATGAGGTTTGCGACCGAGATATCCGACCGGGCGTACATCATCGAAAGCGGTCGGGTCAGGTATGAAGGGACCATGACCGATCTTGAGAAGCAGCCGGAAATAAAAAAGAAATACCTGATGATATGACTAAGCCACGCTGATCGACATTGGAGATGAGTGCATGAAGACTGACTTGCGAGTTGCGGTGGTTCAGGCAGGAGCAATCCCTTTCGAGGTGGAACGCAGTGTTGAAAAGGCCTGTAGCCTTTTAGCCGATGCCGCGGCGAAAGGAGCCGAACTGGCCGTTTTCCCCGAAGCCTTTGTTTCGGCCTATCCTAAAGGCCTGGATTTTGGCTGCCGACTCGGCATACGATCCTCCGAAGGCCGGGAGGACTTCCGCCGTTACTGGGCAAGCGCCATAGAAGTTCCGGGACCCTATACGGATGCGCTTGGCGCCGCGGCCCGTGAGAACCATGTCCATTTTGTCATAGGGGTCATCGAACGCGATGGCGGGACCCTTTATTGCACGGCCCTTTTCTTTTCACCGGAGGGCAAGCTCCTGGGCAAGCACCGGAAACTGATGCCTACGGCGATGGAGAGGCTCGTATGGGGTTTTGGCGACGGGTCCACCATTCCCGTTATTGATACTCCCATCGGGAAAATGGGCGCCGTAATCTGCTGGGAAAACTACATGCCGCTTCTGAGGATGGCCATGTACTCCAAGGGCATCCAGCTGTATTGCGCTCCCACTGCGGACGACCGGGATAGTTGGATACCGACCATGCAGCACATTGCCTTCGAGGGCCGCTGTTTTGTCCTGGCAAGCTGCCAGTATCTCAAACGGGGCGCCTTTCCCCCGGACTATG
This sequence comes from Syntrophobacteraceae bacterium, assembly GCA_033812955.1. Lineage (GTDB taxonomy): Bacteria > Desulfobacterota > Syntrophobacteria > Syntrophobacterales > Syntrophobacteraceae > JADGQM01. The sequence goes on from JAPXSS010000050.1 coordinate 21,981, forward strand.
CCGCTGCTCAGGGAGATGACCCGAAAATTCTGATGATGCGAGGCGGAAGCTGTATTGTCAGCCCACTGGGTCAAATCCTGGCCGGGCCGAACTATGAGGGCGAGTGCATTCTCACCGCCGACATCGATCTTGGCGATATCGCGAGGGGCAAGTTCGACCTGGATGTTGTCGGACACTATGCACGTCCGGACATCTTCAAGCTCTCTGTCAATGAAGCCGCCACCCCGGTGGTGGTGTCATACGCCGACCAGGGACCGGAGGTCTCCGTCTTCGGCACAGAATCGAAAAACCAGTGAGCCTGCCTTGAAAAGTTCCGAGTAATGAATCCCGAGTGCTCAGTGTAACTCGTGTCCATCCGGAAAGGTCAACTTGCTAAAAAGATTACCTAATCCGGCTATTTTTGCTTGAGTTTTTGGCAAAACTCCGGCATAGTGAATGATGTAACAGTTTGATATTTTGAGATAATCATTCATGAGGCCGGTGCCGCTATGCGTAAAAAAAGAGATCCCCAAATGAGCCTGTTGCACGTTATCCCTCGAAACGAGATTGGCAAGGAACTGGAGGCCATCTCCAAGATCATCGATGAGAATCCCGAGATCCTTGAGCAGGTTCAATGCGATCTGATCGGCATGAAGAACGCAGAGACGGGACGCACGGGGATGACGGCTGAACAGGTTTTCCGTTGCGCCATCCTGAAGCAATACCGGAACCTGACATACGAAGAGCTGGCTTTCCA
>JAPXSS010000051.1:0-22625 GCA_033812955.1 Syntrophobacteraceae bacterium
CGATGATCTTGGAGATGGCCTCCAGTTCCTTGCCAATCTCGTTTCGAGGGATAACGTGGAACAGGCTCATTTGGGGATCTCTTTTTTACGCATAGCGGCACCGGCATCATGAATGATTATCTCAAAATATCAAACTCTTACAGCATTCACTATGCCGGAGTTTTGCTAAAAACTCAAGCAAAAATAGCCGGATTAGGTAATTTTTTTAGCAAGTTGACCTTTCCGGATGGACACTAGGTAAATCAAACGAAGGAAAATTCCAATTCCGTTTGAAGCGGGACAGTTCCGCGTCAAGCTATCACCGGGCAGGTGTTGTGTCATCTTGAACGCACTTCGGGTTCAGATATTGCGAGCATGCGTTTCCCTCGCTGCTACATCACCGGGAACGGTGTCCGATAGATCCCTGTTCATGTTCGATACGCGTGCGTATCCCATGCGATTCATCTGTGCATCGACAACAGATTCAGGCCCCGTAAGGTTGTGACCTCAAGTGATACGTTGTTGTATCGCCGGTACGAACGTTTCTCCGGGAACCTCATTGGATAACATCCCATTATAATTGCATTTTTTTATATTTTAAGGGATGGCACGGCTCTTGCCTTCTGTATTATCAGAGGCTTCCGCCGAGTCCGTGTTTTCAAAACGGATCCCCGGTCATCCGTGCATGCCGGATGGTCGTGGCAGTTGACGGTACGGGAGCGCTCGAAAACGTCGCTTCCACTTGTGCCAGGGAGGGAAACCGTCAGGCGATGAGTTGCCGGCGGATTCCTCTTCCCCTCCCCTGCGCGCGATTGGAGGCGGGTGGATCAAATGACAGACAAGGAACCCGGGATCGCCGGTTCGGACGGCTGCAGGTGGTTACAGGGTCGTCGCTTTCCGGTGGAAACGGTTTCCGCGTTTTTGAAGCTTCCGAGCTGTCGGGGGGCATCTGAACGCAGGGGAGGTGATGAAGAATCGGGGTAGTTCCTGTGAGTGTGGTGCTGACTTAAACAAACAATTGAGAATGAGGATGAATCATGGGTGTTAAACAAATCGACGCTGATGTTGTGATCGTAGGCGGTGGAAGCGCTGGAACGTTTGCGGCTATCAAGGCCAAGACCGCCAACCCCAAGGCCCGGGTCGTCGTCATGGACAAAGGCCCGATCGAGACCTCCGGGGCAATCGGCCGCGGCATGGACGCCTTGAACGTCGTCGCCGTTCCCGGTTACGGGACCCCCGAGGATGTTGTGGAGGCCTTGACGAAAGTATCGGAAGGCATCCTGGATCAAGAATGCGCTTATACTTTGGGTGCCGAAATCTACGACAGAATCAAGGACCTGGAAGAGTACACCGGCCGGGAACCTGGCGATCTCTTTCCGGTAGACGATAACGGCAATTACAAGTGCAACTATCTGCACCCCACGGAGAAGGCCCTCTACCTTGCGATGGACGGAGAGGAAATCAAGCGGGCCCTTGCGCGTGAAGTCAGGCGGCAGGGTTGCATCGTACTCGACCGCACTCCGGCAGTCCGGCTGTTCACCACCGACGGCAAGGTTTCCGGAATCTTCGGTTTCAACATCAGGACGGGAGAGCAATACCTGATCAACACCCCGACGGTAGTACTCACCTCCGGATGTGTCGGCAAGTTCGGGATGCCCCGAGACGGTTACCTGAGCGGCATTTACGAATTCCCGGGCAATACCGGTGAGGGTTATGCCATGGCCTATCACGCAGGGGCGGAACTGATCAATCTGGAGTGTTTCCAGACGAACCTGCTGATGAAGGACTTCAACGGCCCCTCCTGCGGTTACGTCGTGATTCCGCGCGGCGGCTGCGGTGTCAACGCCCTGGGAGACAGGTACTGGACTCACGGTTACTGGTCCGGGGACATGTTCCTGGCTGTCTGGCGTGAATTCGCCGAAGGCCGCGGCCCCATCTACCTGAAACTCGACCATCTGCCCGAAGAGACCATCAAGGGTCTGGAGAAGATCCTGTGGGGTACGGAGCGCACGGTCCGCGGTCAGTTCCACAAGCAGCGCGATGAGAACTATCGCCGTTGGGATTCCGTTGAGCAGGGTCTGGAAGAGATCACTCTTTGCAGCGGTCACAGCATGTCCGGGATCCTGATCAACAAGGACACTGAGACGAGCGTACCGGGCCTTTACGCCGCGGGCGACTGCGCGGCGGTACCTCATCAGTACCTGCCCGGAGCCTTCGTGTTCGGCGCCATTGCCGGCAAAATGGCCGCGGAATACGCATCGAAGAACAAAGCGCCGAAGCTCGAAGTGGACGGCATGGGCGTCTGGAAGGAGATCAGAAAGCCCCTCGAAGCCGCCGAGCCGGGGTTGCCCGTCGAGCTGGTGGAAATCAAGATCCGCACCAAGGTCAGCCAGTATCTCACTCCGCCCAAGAGCGATCCCCTCATGCAGAAGATGCTGTGGTGGGTAAATCGTATGCGCAGTGAAGACGTTCCGCAGATCAAAGTCTGCGATTATCACGACCTCATCAAGGCCACCGAGGTGCAGAGCATCATCGACTGTGCCGAAATGGCCGCCAGGGCCTCCCTGTTCCGCACCGAGAGCCGCTGGGGACTTTCCCACTATCGCATGGCGTATCCCAAGGTCGATCCCAAGTGGGACGGCAAGTACGTCGTGGTGAAGAAGAACATGAGCACCGGGGAGATGGAAGTTTCGGCCAAACCGGTTCCCGCATACAAGTGGAATTATCCCACCAGGCTCGAATACGAATATCCCAAGTTGAACCTGGACATAGGGCAGGGTTTCTCCCATCCGCCCAATGACATGCACGATCCATGGATCTCGCAGAAACTCGGCGATGAAGGTTTGGCCATACCCAAGAGAATGAGGTAGGAGGGCTGATAATGGAACGATATGACTGCAAGAAGTACGAATGGGTTAAAGTGGATAGGGCCAAGTGCGACGGCTGCGGCGACTGCGTAGAGTACTGTCCCCGTGATGTCCTGCGCATGGGCAATCAGGGATACCCTTACATGGCCTACCGTGACGACTGCTGGTACTGTGACGTTTGTACGTTCATGTGCCAGCTGGACGCCATCCGGCTGGAGAGTGTTCCTTACCTGATCAAGTAGCTTGTAAAACCGCTTCGCCCGGTGCCCCGGTGCAAACACGGGGTGCCGGGCGGAGAGTGCCCTATGGCAGGAGGTAGGAGCCATGTCTGCGACCGTAGTCATTGAGGCCCTTTCCGCTCACTGCGCCGGCTGTGAAGTGGCCATTCTCGACCAGGGCGAGTTACTGCTCGATATTCTGGAGAGGATTTCGATCGTCCACGCCCCCATTTTGATGGACAGTAAGTATCGCGACCCTTCGGAGGATTCTGATGTCGTCAGCATTCCTCGGGCCGACGTAGGGATTCTCTCCGGCGGTATCCGCACGGAGCACGGCCTGGCCGTGGCCAAGGCCGTTCGAGAAAGTTGCGGCATTCTTATCGCCAACGGTTCCTGTGCCTGCATGGGTGGAATACCGTCCCTCGCCAACCTGGTTCCTCCCGATGTGTTGAGTCAGGGCGTTCCGAACCTGGAACACGGGGTGGAGGACGGCGATTTCGAACTGCCTCCCTTGACTGCCAGGGTGGCAGCTGTCAATGAGGTGGTGCCGGTAGATATTCTTCTGCCCGGCTGCCCACCGCCGACGCACCTGTTTGCCGCCGCCCTGCAGGCCGTTCTCGAAGGCAAGAGTTTCGATCTGCCGGAGGACACCGTTTGCAATGAATGTACCAAGGTGAAGGAGAAGCGAACGGTTTTTGCCGACAACGGCCTTCAATTTCCCGAAATGTTGAGGCCGTTGGAGATGCCGCCGCTGGATAAACGCTGTCTGATCGAACAGGGGTTCTTCTGCATGGGAGCGGCCACTCGGAGCGGCTGCGGAGCTCGCTGTACGCAGGTCAACATGCCCTGCCGGGGTTGCATGGGGCCGAAACGGATCGGAGAGAACCCCCGGGCTGAAATGCTGGGTGCGCTTTCCGTTTACAATTATGCCCTGAGGGATGTCCACGACCGCCGAGCGGCCTTCAACTGGTTCACGGGTGGGCACAGCAACCTGCGACCGGTCCGTTAAGGAGATTGGCAGTATGGGAAAGAAACTTGTCATCGAGCCAGTAACGAGGGTAGAAGGTCATGCAAGGGTCACTATCGTGCTCGATGATTCCGCAAAGGTCAAGGATGCACGGGTGCAGGTGATCGAGATGCGGGGGTTCGAGAAGTTCTGTGTGGGTCGCCCCGTCGAAGAAATGCCGCGCATTGTCACGGCAATCTGCGGCATTTGCCCGTGGGCGCACCATATGGCTTCATCGAAAGCGGCGGATGCCCTTTTCGATGTCCAAATACCGGAAACGGCGCGCAAGATCAGGGAAGCCGCTTATTCCGCCCACATCGTGCACAGCCACCTGTTGCACTTCTTCATTCTGGCCGCGCCGGATTTTCTCAGCGACCCCGGTGCGGATTTCGGAGTTCGAAACATCATCGGACTGGCCGCCAAGAGTCCGGACCTGGTCAGGAGAGCGGTGCGGGCCCGGCACATGGCCCAGGAGATGACGGGGATCATTGCCGCCAACGCCACGCGTCCCGACGCAGTGGTGCCGGGCGGTTTCAGCAGGGCCATGAGTGAGGAGCAGAGGCAGGAACTCTTGCCCATGGCTCGGGAGGTCCTCGAATTTACTCGGTTCGCCGTTGACTTTGCCAAGGAAAAGGTTTTTATCCCCTTATGGCCTCAGGTCAAGGAGGAGCCTTTTCTTGCGACGGGTTTTCTCGGCACGGTCGACGCGAATGGAGGTCTGAATTTCTACGATGGCAGGCTGAGGCTGAAGGAACCCGGCGACAACGGAAATTACAAGGAGTTCGACTCTAAAGATTACAGGGACTTCATCGAAGAACAGGCAATGGATTGGAGTTACGTGAAATTCCCCTTCGTCAGATCGGCGGGGTGCCTTTCGCTCGACCCCGAAGATCCGGTTGGGGTATACCGCTCCAACTCGCTGGCGCGCGTCAATGTGTGCGACCACATCACCACGCCTTTTGCGCAGCAGGAACTGCTCGAATTCCGCGAAACGGTGGGAAGGATGCCTCAGCATGTGTTCCTGCAGCACTGGGCGAGGTTGATAGAAGCTTTGTACAATTCGGAACGCGCCGTGGAGCTGCTGCGCGATCCCGAAATCACGAATCCCAATGTGCGCGAGACCGTAACACCCGTGGCCGGAAGAGGCGTCGGCGTGGTGGAAGCCCCCCGGGGTACGCTCATCCATGACTACGAGGCGGACGACAAGGGGGTTATCACCAAGGTCAACCTGATTGTCGCCACGACGCACAACAGTGCGGCAATGAACCTGGACGTGCTCATGGCTGCACGGCGAATCCTGGATGGCGGTCGATCCGATGAGGAAGCGCTCAATAAGGTTGAAATGGTTATTCGGTCATACGATCCCTGTTTCAGCTGCTCCACCCATATGCTGGGCGGCGTGCTGCCCGTGAAGCTGCAGTTTCGCGACACTCGCGGGCAGGTCATACGAACGATTCAAAACTGAGGGAAGAGATGTATCGTCAGATCCGGGGTGCGGAGGTCATGGTCATCGGTTGCGGTAACGTCCTGTTTGGTGACGACGGCTTTGGCCCCGCGGTGATTGAGCGACTGCAGACCGGGTACCGGTTGCCCAACGGGATGGTTGCCGTCGACGCGGGAACCGCAGCGGGTGAGCTGCTACTGGACGCGCTTCTTGGTGACGAAACTCCCCGGACCCTGATCATTGTCGATGCGATGGATCTCGGCCTCAGTCCTGGAACGGTTGAAGAGATTCCCCTGGAGGCCATCCCTGAGAACAAACGGGCGGACTTCAGCATGCACCAGTTTCCCGCTGTCGACTTCCTGAGAGAGCTCAAGGAACGCAAGGGTATTTCCTTACGGCTTCTGGGGTGCCAGGTGGAATCGGTGCCCGGGGAAATCTGCCCGGGCCTGTCCGTCTCCGTTGCCCGATCCGTTGGGGAAACAGCGGAAGATATCTACCGAACGGGCTGCAAGGAGGTCGGAATCCAACACTCTACGATCTGACGCATCTCCGGACGCTGCTTGTGAGCGGCGTTTTTCGTCCGGGTAATCGAACCGATTTTATTGCATTTCCATTGGATGTGTCAGTGGAAACAGTCAAAAGGAGATTGTTGATGAGCGAAGAACAAAAGATCCAAAAAACGATAGATGACAGCCGGAGAGCATTCCTAAAATACTCTGGAATGGGATTTGCCTTTTCCACGGTGATGGGCTTGATTCCCGGGAATCCCATAACGGGTTCGCTGGGCTGGAAGGCGTTTGCCCAGTCTGAGAAGAAAGTATCGGACGAGCTGATGGAAATAGCGGCCAAGTATGGAAAGCCCACCGGAAAGTACGGGAAGATTGGAGAGCCCGTTACGTTGACGGTCGGCTATCAACCTTACTGCACCCCTTACTGGACCTCCTCCATCAACAAACAGGCCCAGCTCTGGAAGAAATATCTTCCCCAGGGAAGCAACGTCGTTTGGTTCAGATCCCTTTCGGGGCCCCTCATCAACAACAACATGTATGCGGGCAAGAACCAGTTCGGGTACATGGCTGAAACGCCGGCCATGAGGAGCGGCGACACGGTGCCGTGCGACCTCATCTCCGTCACGGGCTACGACGTCGGCGAAGCCGGGGCCATCTGCATCGATCAGAAATTGCTCGAGGAAGGGAAATTCAAAGAAGCTAAGGACCTGGCAGGAAAGAACGTGGGGACTCCTGTGGGGTCGTTCTCGCACAGGCAGATACTCGCATGGTCCGATCAGACGGGGGTGAAGACGAATATCCTGGACCAGTCGACGGAGCTGCAGATTACGAACCTCAGGGCCCAGAACATCACCGCCGCGGTTACCTGGGAGCCTTATCCCAGCTGGCTCGAACAGCGCGGGATTGCCAAGCGGTGGTTGACGGGTCAGGACATGGCCTGTACCTGCAAGAAGTACAACCCTGAATCTGTGGATCACACCTACAGGGTTGTGGGAAGCCTTCTGGCAATCCACGAATGGCTCAGGGACCGCCCCGACATCATGGTGGGATTTCTCAAGGCCGAGGAAGAATCCCGGGATATGCTCATGAATGACCGGGACCTAGCCGCGTACTATATTTCTACCGATATTTCCGAGATTCATCCCGCGGTGACCCGGGTGGTTCTGGACATGATGGTCTGGGACGGAAGGATCACTCCGGAATGCCGCAAGCACCTCAAGGCCGTGGCCCGGATGTGGAAGGAAATCGACATCATCCGCAGCGCCCGGACGAAAGATCCGGATAAATTCGTTGACGAGTGGGCCGATGACAGGTACTTGCGCCTGGCCATCAAGGAACTCAAGGCCCAGGGACAATGGACCTCCGAGCAGTTGCCGGGGTTTCCAAAAGAGGCTCGACCGGATCAAGTCAAGCTGCATACTTGGAAAACCTATGAAAAGATTGAATTGAAAGAGAAACCGTGGAACGCAAGTAAAGCCTGATTCGTCGCGGCATGTACAAAGTCCCATGCGTGTGCATGGAAAGGTGTGGCGGTGCCGCCCCCAAAGGGGGCGGTACGCCTCGCATTCGAACCAAGCAAACGGCTTTTCCAGGCAGTGCGTATTCCAACGCTGAGGAGTAACAGGACATGTCCAACTTGCCAGAGGATCAGCAAAGCAAGGAGAATATCGTTACGAGCCACATGCGGGCGTCCGTCAAGGCTCGTTACGAAGAGGTCTATTTGAAACGGAGCCAAGAGCAGAAGAGACTGAAAAGAAGCCAGGTGATCACCGGTATTCTGGGCGGTGTAGCCTTTGTGATCTTCTGGCACATCTGCTCCCAGACGATCATGTCGAAACTTCCCAGCCCGTGGGAGACTTTGGTCCAGTCCATCAAGACGATCATGGACCCGTGGTATTACAAAAGCGTCTACCACAGCTTGTTTCGTGTCCTCCTGGGTTTCTGCACCGCGTCCGCGATAGCCATCCCGCTTGGGCTCACCATGGGCTGGAACCGCATTGTGCGGGACCTGACAATGCCCGGGTTCGAACTCTTCCGGTCCGTCCCGCCCGTGGCTTGGGTACCGCTATCGATCATCATCTTTGCCCAGATGGAATACAGCATCGTGTTCATTACGTTTACGGGCGCCTTCTTCGTGGTGGCCCTGAACGCAAAGCTCGGAGCCGAGTCCATAGATCAGTCCCTGTTCAGGGCGGCGTGGTGTCTTGGCGCCAATCCACGCCAGGTTTTTCGCCACATCCTCCTGCCCGGTTCCCTCCCCTCGATCTTCATGGGGCTTGCCCTCGGCATGGGGATCGCGTGGCAGACAGTGGTTGCGGCCGAAATGATCGCCGGGCAGTACGGGCTCGGCTACCTTGCGTGGGAGAGCTACAGTCTCATACGGTTCCCGGAAGTGATCCTGGCCATGGCCAGTATCGGGGTGCTGGGATACGTCTGCAGCGCCATCCTTCGTGGAATTGCGAACAAGTACCTGGCATGGCGGAAAGTCTACACGGCTTAGATTCCGCAACCTCCGAACATGACTCTCACTCAGGGGTGATAAATAATGGCAAAGGCAACAGAAGGCAACGTCGTAGCCAAGCATGTGAGTCTGGTGTACGACCCTCTAGGAGTGAACGTGCTCGCCGTGGCCGATTGCAGCTTCGAGATCGAGGCGGGATCTTTTCTGGCCATCGTCGGACCCTCGGGCTGTGGGAAGACTACGCTGCTCAACATGATCGCGGGCTTCGATACTCCCACCGAGGGCGAAATATGGGTGGATGGGGTTTGTATCGCCTCTCCCTCGATCCGTCTCACTCCCGGACCCGACAGGGTCGTGGTCTTTCAGCACGGGGCGCTGTTCCCGTGGAGGACCGTTCTTGAAAACGTGTGTTGGGGACCGGTGATGCAGGGGACCATGTCTCGGGATGAGGCCGTCGAGAAGGGGAAGGAAATATTGAAAATCGCGGGTCTCGAAGGCTGCGAAAACGAATATCCCATGAACATTTCCTCCGGGATGCAGAGACGGGTCGAGATTGTCCGGGCACTGGTCAACGAACCCAAAATACTGCTCCTGGACGAACCCTTCCGGGCACTCGACGCCATGACCAAGTCGGTCATGCATCAGTACCTTCTCGATCTGTTCGATGCCACCGGCAAGACCATCATGTTCATCACTCACGACCTCGATGAGGCCATTTTCCTCGCGGACAGGGTCTTTGTGATGACAACGAGGCCCGGGCGTCTCAAGCAGATGATCGAGGTGGATCTTCCCCGGCCGCGGAATTTGAAGACCAAGGTGACCGACAGGTTCATCCAGCTCCGGAACGAGGCCCTCGACGCCGTCCACGAGGAGGCTCAAAAGGCTTTCGAGCGGGGCGAACGTGAAATGGCCAAGTAGAACCGACCGTCGGGGCATCAGATGGAATCAACGGAAAGTGAGGGGGCTGAAGTGGCACAGGAAACCACAATAAAAATCGAATCCGAAGAAGAAGCCTTGGGGGCCGGTAAAGCGGCTGACGACGGCGGGCAGGTGGACTGGAGCGACCGGATCGGGGCGTACAGGGAGTATTCCGCCCTTGAGAAGTTCCTGCGGCGCAGCGTCCGTGGTATGTTCAATTACTCGAACCTTCGAAAGATACTGTCTCTTGTTATCATTGTCATCCTCTGGCAATTGGTCACCACGTACAAAATCCCTCCCTTCACGCGGGTTCCTTCTCCGAACGAGGTTTGGAAGGAAGCGGTCGCCTTTATTCCCAGCACGCACTGTTTCATGTGCGTGATCTTCAGCATGGGACGAATCTACCTCGGGTTCATGATCGCGTGCTTGATCGGCATCCCCCTGGGTTTGATGATGGGGTGGAATCGCACCTTCAAGAATTTCACCTTTCCCACCTTTGAAAGCTTGAGACCGATTCCGGTCATTTCCTGGATACCATTGTCCGTGATCATGTTTCCGCTCACCGAACACAGCATCGTGTTCCTTGTGTTCCTCGGCGCATTTTACCCCATCGTTCTCAACACGCTCCTGGGGGTGGAAAGCGTTCGCGCTGACTACATCCAGGGTGCTCTGTCCCTGGGCTCCAAACCGCGTCACATCTTCTTCGACATCATTCTGCCCGGCGCGCTGCCTTCGATCTTCACGGGAATGACCGTGGGGATGGGCCTGGCGTGGGTCATGGTGGTCGCCGCGGAAATGGTGGCCGGCGGCTACGGGCTGGGGTACATGACGTGGGAGTCGTACATTCTGATCGCCTATCCCCGAATCATCCTCGGGATGTTCATCATCGGGGCCTGTGGGTATCTTTCCAGCACTGTTCTGAGGTATCTCGCCACCAAAGCCATGCCGTGGCGAAGCCTTTTCTAAGGAGGATCAATGAGTTTACCCGCACTTAACACAGTGACAGGGGCTGAACCCGGTGAGATGGAGATGAGGGGGGTCTATTACTCCTTCGGCGAAGGGAAGGAAGTCCTGGACAATGTGTCCTTCAAAGTTGAAAAGGGGTCTTTTACCTGCTTCTGCGGTCCTTCCGGGTGCGGCAAGACGTCCATCATCAATCTGCTGGCCGGTTACGCCGTGCCGGACATGGGGGAATGCCTCATCGACGGCGTGCCTGTCAGCGGCCCGGGAGCGGACAGACTCGTCGTGTTTCAGGAGACCGCGTTGCTGCCGTGGATGACGCTCTGGGAGAATACCCTCTATGGTCCGAAGGTCCAGGGGAAGGACTTGATGGGCGAGGTTGCCGACAGGGCCGAGGAGCTCATCAACATGGTGGGGCTCACCGGCTTCGAGGAAAAATATCCAAGCCAGCTCTCCGGCGGAATGCAGCGGCGCGCCGAATTGATTCGTGCGTTGATCAATCAACCCAAAGTCTTGCTGATGGATGAGCCCTTTCGCGGCCTGGACGCCATGACGCGCTCCATCATGCAGGAATACATCATCAAGCTGTTCGAGCACTCGGGGACGACTATTCTGTTCGTCACCGCGGAACTGGAAGAGGCGATTTTCGTGGGGGACGTGGCCTATTTTCTTACCGTCGCGCCTGCGAGTGTGAAGAAAAGGATGGTCATCAACCTGCCTCGCCCGCGCAAGTTCGAACACCTGTCGACGTCGAACTTCGTCGAGTTGCAGCGCGAAGCCATCGAAACGGTGGATGAAGAAGCTCAGAAGGCGTTTTCCGCTTTTGTGAAAGCCAAGGAGAAGCGGACAAAATAGAACCGTGCAAGGGAGGCAACGGGATGGGATACGCTGACGTTTACAGAAGAAGCCGCAAACCCTGGAAAAGAATTCTTCGGGGCAGCGTTTGCGCCGCGATTTTCGGTGTGCTGCTTTATCTCTCAATGCAACTGTTGGGCGCACAGTCGGGGTTGATGGTCGGGGGCGCCATGCCGGGCAGAGACACCACCACCGCGGCTCCTGCGAAGTGATTTCCATGAAGATACGCAGGACGCGGATACCGCGCGTGCTCGCCGCGTGGATGGCGTTGCTGTTCTTGACCGTTCTCCTCGTGGCCACGCCGACGGGATTCAGCTGGGGATACTGGGTCTACGGCCTTGTCTGGGGGGTTGCCACGACTGTGGTTCACTATCTGTTCCGGGGGTTCTTTGAGGAAGATGTTGAAGTCTGACAGAAAAAACGTGGAACAGGGAACCAACCTCCTGGACACTGTCCTTGAATTGGTCCAGGCCGGGATCGTGGTGATCGACACCCAGGCCAGGATTGTCCGGATCAATGCGGTCGCCGAAATCCTGTTCGGCCTCAGTGGAGAGGAGATCGTCGGGGAGCCGTTGTCTGCAACTCTGGTCGATTCCGCTCTTGCCGATGTCCTGAAAACCGGCCAACCCTTGTGCCCTGTGTCCGAACATCGCAATGGGAGGCACTTGCTCGTTAGGCATCACCCGGTGATGGACGAGAACGGGAAAGTGAGCGGGGCCTTGGGGGTCTACTTCGACATCACCAGGGACGGCCGGGTTAAGCAGCAGCTGATGGAGGCGCAGCAAAAGGAGAAGGAACTCGAAGCGCTGCTCGACCACTCCCACGATGGGGTCTGGATTATGGACGGCAAGGGCGTCACCCTTCGAGTGAGCAAATCGTGGGAGGATTTTTCCGGGATAAAGCGGGAGGAAGTCATCGGCCGCACAGTATACGATCTGGTGGCCGACGGCATCTATACCGACTCCGCCGCCATCCACGTCATCGAGAAAAGAAAACCGGTCACCATCATGTATACGACCAGGACCATGAAAGTCGCCTTGGTCACGGCCAGCCCTGTTTTTGGCGCCGATGGAAGGATCTGGCGGATAATATCCAATGTCCGTGACATCACCGAGTTGAACCGGTACAGGACGGAGCTGGAAAAAAGCGAGGCCAGCAGCCGCCGTTTCAGGGACGAGCTCAAACTCCTGCGCCAGCAACAATCCGATGATAACAGCATCATTGCCCGCAGCCGGGCGATGAAACAGGTGCTGGAGGTGGCGGCACAAACCGCCGCTTCGGAAGCGACGATCCTCATCTCGGGTGAAACCGGGGTCGGCAAAGACGTTCTGGTCCGTTACATCCACGGCCTGAGTGGCGGTAACGGCACGTTGATCAGGGTGAACTGCGGGGCGATCCCCGAGCCCCTGATGGAATCGGAGCTTTTCGGGTACGAGGAGGGGTCATTCACTGGCGCGCGCGCAAAAGGCAAACCCGGGCTGTTTGAGCTTGCCCAGGGGGGTACCCTGTTCCTGGACGAGGTGGGGGAGCTGCCGGGCGCGATGCAGGCCAAGCTCCTGCACTTTCTTCAGGATCGCACCATCATGCGGCTTGGAGGGGTGCTGCCCATCACCCTGAACGTGAGGGTCATCGCCGCGACCAACCGGGACTTGAAAGCCATGGCCGAAGAAGGACAATTTCGGCAGGACCTCTACTATCGGTTGAATGTCATTCCGTTGCACATTCCGCCTTTGCGCGACCGACCCGATGATATTATCCCGCTTGTCATGCATTTCCTAGAAAAACAGAACAAGAGACATAAGACCTGCAAGACCGTCGGCTCTCGTGCCCTGGAACGGCTCAAGGAATATGCCTGGCCCGGTAACATACGCGAGCTGGAGAATACCATCGAACGGCTGGTCCTGACATGCCCGAAGGATACGATAGATGTTCAGAACCTGCATGCACTCATCGACAAAGAAGACGCTCCGCCTCTGAAGGAACTGTGTTTTTCCCCAAACACTTCCCTCAAAGACGCCAGGGAAGAAGTGGAGAAATCCATGATCGACTGGGCGCTGAAACGCTTCGGCAGCACTCGCAAAGCTGCCGCGGCCCTGGGGGTGACCCAACCGACGGTCGTAAGGCTCGCCCGCAAGTTTACGCTCAACAAGCCGGGCATTCGATTGCAGGACGAATAGAGGCGGCGTTGGCGGTCACACAATGGAAGAAAACGTTCGAGTATTTCTTGAGCTTTAATTAAGGAGAAACAGCCATGGTTACAGCGCAGTTGGCGGATGAGCTCACTCGTACCAACGATGAGGCCGCTGCGGAGAACAGGGGCCTCTTGGAAGAACACGGCGTGGTTTTGCTGAACCTCATTGGCGAGCCCGGAGCAGGGAAGACGGCCATATTGGAAAAGATTTTGCCCTTCCTGAAAAGCAGGCTGAGTGTAGCGGTGATCGGCGCGGACATGCATGCCGGCATGATCGAGAATATCGCGGCATTGGGAGTGGACGCGGTTCCGATTGACAGCAGTGGAAGTCCCGGCCTGGACGCTTCCAAGGTCAACGAGGTCTTGCGGCAATTACCCCTCGGCAACCTCGATCTCGTGGTCGTGGACAATGTCAGCAGCCTGGTTTTTCCCGCCGAAGTCGATCTCGGCGGCGATTTGAAGATCGTGGTGACTAGTGTCATCGAGAGCATGGATACGCCGGCGAGATACCCCAACGTCTTCAAGCATGCCGCGGTGGTTTTGATCAGCAAAATAGACCTCTTGCCGTACGAGGAATACAGTCTGGGTCTCTATATCGAACAACTCGTCGCCGCCAACGAGAGCCTTAAGATATTTCCCGTCTCGGCCCTGAACGGCGAAGGCATTGAGGAGTTCAGCGTTGCCCTCGGCAGGATGGTCTGGAAAAGGAGAAGACATCTGCCGACCTGAGACGGTCAAGACCCATGGTGATGATTGTATGGAGGCCGGGCAATGCCGGCCTTCCGATGCAGCCGAAAGCGTTTGCGCTCAAGGAGGAGCCCGTGTAACGAATTGTTATCGCAATTTCGCTGGTCCTTGTTTTGACCGGTTTTGCCGACTCTGCCTCCATTATCTGCATATGATATTGCGCCGCCTATTCGGTACCCAAACGCTGTGGTACCTACATTCCCAAACGGTGTGCGATCGGCTCTTTTTCACCTGTTGATTCTTCCATACTGGATCGGTCGCCGAGATGGTCAGGCAGCCACCTTACGGAAGGAGCATTTTTCTAGTAAATACCACAGTATAGCTTTCGCAACTCTCCCCAGCATAGCTGGGGGGTTAGCCGGGGAATAAAAAAATTAACCCTTTTATGGCCAGGGGAACTGCTGAATGTGAGTCTCGACATCGGGTTCCGAGAGGATGACAGCCGCGTAAGATCAGGGCACGGGCAGGAAAACCTTGCCATCCTTCGTCGTTTGGCCCTCACCCTCATCAAGCAGGATCCCCAGCGGAAAATCGGCATCAAAGCCAGCAGAAAGCGAGCTGGCTGGGACTAGGCTACACCAAGGGGCTTCTCGGGCTAAAATGATTTCATGCGATTGACATGAAAGAACTTCTTTTCAACAATCTTCCCCCGAACACCGTGCCGGAAGGGCATGGAGTCCCGATATGCCCTTGCTTGGAGGAGACAAGTGTGTCAATGATGGATGATTAGATTCTATCGTGTTTGCACTGCCGAAACCCCGGTGGCAAGAAGCTTCCAACGGAAAAGGAAAACCGAAACCATGGAACCAGAAATCAAGCAGGCAGGAGAGGATCTCTTCAACTTTGCAGTGGACCGCGACGACATCAAGATCCTGCTCGAGGCCCTCCCCGAAGACGCCCCCATTGAACGAAGCAGGGTGGAGTACGAACTGGCAATCCTCAGGATCATCAGCGTAGGATGGAGCCTTTCCTATTTTCTCAGTCGCTGGGAGCACAAACACCGCCTGACCGAGCTTTACTGGGAGTCGATCCGGGAATTCGCGCAGAATGTCTCGGCCTCGGCGGGGCTGATCGTTGGCAAGGACATCGACTACTTCCAGGTTCTCAAGGATCGCCTGTCGGGCTACGTAGAGGCCATGGAGCATCAACCGGAAGCCAGGGAACCGGCTGCCGTCATCGGTCCCGAATTCGCCCGTCGCTGTGGGAAAGGCGATGAAATCCATACGATCATGGCCGGCACCAGGATGTTCATCGCCAGCATGGCGAGTGTCAAGGCCTATCTTGAACTTCTTATGGAGCAGGGGGTTCCCCAAACCGGGTTGTCCTGAAAAAGGGTGTTCCGGGAACTGGGTTCCAGGAGTCAACAGCCAAGGGCCAAGAGCTGTCAGCCGGTTGCCAACAGCCAGGCAGCAAGAGGAATCGTCATGAAGAAAGTGGCATTGATACTTCACTGACGCTCCTGCCGGATCTCGAGGCGAAACTCAGGAGTCTCCGCCGATTGCCCTCAGAGCTGCCAAATCCTGCTCTTTGCCGATCACTACCAGGATATCGCTCGGTTTGATGACGAAATCGGGGGACGGCAGGAACACGAAACGAGTGGGGACCAGTTCCTTGACAGCCAGAACAAAGATACCGTACTTTTTCCGCACGTCGAGCGCGGCCAGGGTGTTGCCATAGAAACTGTCCGGCGGTGCGACATCCATGACCTGATAGTCTTCCTCTAGCGGCACGAAGTCGAGCAGGTTGGGATTCAGGATCTGCGCGGCCACCCGCCGGGCCGTTTCCCGTTCCGGGAAAACCACCTCGCTGGCACCGACGGCCTTTAAGATGGCCGCATGGTCCTCCGTGGTGGCTTTGGCCCGGATCTGCTTCACTCCGATCTTCCTGAGATGCAGGGTGGCCAGGATACTGGCTTCGAGGCTCTCTCCCATACTGATGACGGCCTCATCAAAATCCGCGGTAACCACGGAGCTCAGGCTCTTGCAGTCCCTCACATCCAGGATCAGAGCACGCTGCACCTGGTCGAGGACCGACTCCACCATGGCTTCCCTGCGATCGATGGCCAACACCTCGCATTCTTTGGCCAGCTGGCGGGCCAGTTCCCCACCAAACTTCCCCAAGCCGATCACCACAACGTATTTTTTCTTCTTCATCCGATCATGATCCTGCTTTCCGGATATTGGACATGCAAGTGTTTCACCGGCAGCACCCCCATGGCCAGAGTGAGCGGACCAAGGCGGCCAACAAACATGGTGGTGCTAATCCAAAGGCGGCCGACCACCGACAGCTTGTCCGTCAAGCCCGTGGAAAGACCCACCGTGCCAAAAGCTGAAATTTGTTCGAACAACACATCGTGGAATCCGACGCCGTCTTTGCCTGTTTCCGTAGCCAGGAGCAGGAGGACGCCCAGAAGATTCCAAAGTACCGACAGGCGGATCAAAATCATGGTACGGTCCAGGATCGGGCTGGGGACCCGACGATCGAAAACGACCACCTGGTTCATGCCCCACAGCTTGGCCCTCAACTCGGCGAGGGAAATAACCAGGGCGGTGGTCTTCACACCGCCGGCGCAGGATCCGGGCGAGCCCCCGATGAACATGAGCACGATGATGAGCAGGAGTGAGCTGAACGGTAGGAGCCCGATTTCCACGCTGTTGAAGCCGGCGGTACGGGAAGTGACCGATTGAAACAGGGCCGAAGAAAGCTTCATGTCCCAGTTGGTTTCGGAAGGGGTCAAGCCCAGCACCAGCAGTCCCAGCCAACCTGCGAAGATCAGCGCCAGGCTGGTGGACAGTACCAGGCGAGTGTTGGTGGAAAGCGACGGCCTGCCATCTATCATCGTGCCAGCCACCCAGCCTTTGCCACGCTGCCAGAGTTCTGCCAGTACCGTGTGACCCAGGCCGCCCAGAACGATGAGGGACATCACGGTGATCATGATTAGCGGACTGTCCCGCAGCCCGATAAGGTTGTCGCGGTAAATGGAGAATCCGGCATTGCAGAAGGCCGAAACGGCATGGAAGAAGGCCGAGAACAAGGCCTGAAGAACAGGGACGTTGCGGCTGAGAAAGGCCACGAAAAGCAGGAGCACCCCGGCCAGTTCGATGCTCAGGGTGATGCGCAGGATCTGGATGAATTGTTTTCTGAAGGCAATTCCGAGATCCTCCTGGAAGAAGGCATTGTGCAGGGCTGCCTGGGACGCAAGGGAGAGGCGCCGCCCAAGCATGAGATATACCAGGGCGGTAAAGGTCATGATGCCTAACCCGCCGACCTGGATGAGGCCCACGATCACCGCCTGACCAAACCGCGTGAAAACCGTGCCGGTATCAACTACTACCAGTCCCGTCACGCAAACTGCGGATGTCGAAGTGAAGAGTGCGTCGACAAAACCCAGGTCGCCTTTGGTTTGCGACCACGGCAGGAGAAGCAGCAGGGTGCCCGCGAGAATGGCCGCGGCAAAACTGCCAATCAAAATCGTATGAGGCATTTTGCCGTAAGGCAGCAACCGTCTGAAAAGCGATTTTTGCACCATATCGTTCAGTGGAAGAGGCCATGTCCTTTGGGAAAAGGCCCCTCTTTCCCCCCTCGTTGTCGTCTTCCCCTTCTCAGCCAGTAATCCCTGCGAATTTTCAACCACCTATATTGCCAAAGGGGGCAATAATCAAGTGCCATGGAGAGGCTGGGCAGGGCAATTGCATGAAATTCTGCTTGACAGAGTGACTTTTTGGGTAGCCTGATTTTTTCTATGCATCATAAATCCAACCACAGAGACACGGAGGCACGGAGGGGAATAGTTTTGCCCGGCCGGGAGACGACGGCCGGGCAAAATCTCCTTCCGAAGGGCGGGCCTTCCAAGAATCTGGACCTCCCAATCTGTAGAAACAAGGCTTTCTCTGTGCTATACATCCGCGCCCCTGTCTGAAGGAGTGCGATGAAGACCTTAGAAATCAATGAGCTTACCGGGCAGGTGATCGGAGCAGCTATAGAAGTTCACAAGGCCCTTGGCCCCGGACTGCTGGAGTCGGTTTACGAGACCTGTTTGTGCATGGAGTTGGACTTCAGGTCCATCCCGTACCAGAGGCAAAAAGAGCTCCCGATCGAGTACAGGGGAAAGAAGCTTGATTGTGGGTACCGACTGGACCTCCTTGTGGCCGATTGCCTCATCGTTGAGCTCAAAGCCTGTGACGCCCTGCAGCCCGTACATGAAGCGCAGCTCCTCACCTATCTCAAACTGACAGGCCTCAAGGTTGGGCTTCTCATCAACTTTAATGTGCCCACCCTCAAGGAAGGAATAAAACGCCTGGCCAATTGACTATGTGTCATCCGAAGGCGGAGCCCTTTTGACCGGCTGTCGTCTCCCAGCCGGGCAAAAAAGGAATCTCCTCTGTGCCTCCGTGTCTCCGTGGTTCGGTTTGGCTGCAGCTCTCCCCCGCTGTGGGAATTTCATGCGATTGCCCTGGGGAAAATGTTCTTGACCCTCTTCGGAGCTCCTGCTAGGCACAAAGGCTCAGGAACTTATTTCTCAACCAACGCCGTCCGGATGAGCATGAATCAACAGGCAGGAAGCGCCCTTGAACTGAGAGGACTTGTCCGCTCAGGGAAGGTCTCGAAAGGATGCCCTCTTCAGTGCCAAAGGAGACGTCGGGAAAGCGGACAGAGACCGGGTGCATTCGCGGAAGTCTTCCCGTATAACCCCCCCCCGGGGTTCTTGTCGCCCCGACACCGGTCGCGCTCACCCGACCGTTCAACCGGAACTCGCTGGAGGCTTCGTGGTGATGCCGATATCCGTGAACGAGACCCGACGCTCGGTACCGCAAATCCCGGGACAGCTTTTGGAGGCTGCCGAAAGATTCGCGGCGCCGTGCCGGGTGGCCGATATTCAGCCCCACGGCAGCGGCAACGTTCATGAAACGTTTCTGGTGCTTCGGAGCGGGCGGGATGAGGCTCCTTTCATCCTCCAACGCCTGAACACCCACGTGTTTCGTCAGCCCGAGCTGGTGATACACAACATCCACACCGTCACCGAGCACATGCTCGGGCGCATCCACCGCATAGGTCTCCCTGCCGGTCGCCGCTGGGAGGTCCTGCGCCTGCTTTCGACCGAGGAAGGGAAGGAGCTCTGGTTTGACGCGGATGGTCGGTGCTGGCGGGCGCTCGGTTTCATCCCGGCAGCGCAGCCCTTCGACACGATCCGGGATGAGGGCGATGCGGAAGAAGTAGGTTATGCTCTTGGTCTTTTCCACAGGCTCATCAGCGATCTGCCGGCGCAGAAGCTGGCAGACACCCTGGAAGGATTTCATGTCACGCCGCGCTACCTGGCCCGGTACGATGCAGCCCTGGGGCGCTCCCATTGGTCCCGATCCCCCGAAATGGCCTACGCCCTTGCCTTCGTCGACGAGCGCCGAGCCTTCGCCCCTGTGCTCGAAGCCGCCCGAGCCCGGGGCACCCTGGTTGCCCGCCCCATTCACGGCGACCCCAAGATGAACAACATCCTGATCGATCCTGCAACGCGTCGGGCGGTGAGCATGATTGACCTGGATACGGTGAAACCGGGGCTGGTTCAATACGACATCGGCGACTGTCTGCGTTCTTGCTGCAACCCGCTTGGCGAAGAAACCGAACGATGGGAGGAAGTTCGCTTCGAACCCGACCTCTGCCGACCCATCCTGCGGGGCTACCTGGCATGGGCTAGGGCGTTTCTCATCCCCGCTGACCGCGACTTCCTCTTTGCCGCCGTCCGGCTGATCGCCTTCGAACTGGGGCTGAGGTTCCTCACGGACCATCTCGAAGGGAATGTCTATTTCAAGGTTCAGCACCAGGGGCACAACCTGCTGAGAGCCCTCGTGCAGTTTAGGCTGACGGAGAGCATCGAAGTCCAGGAAAGGGCGATTCGGGCCATCATTCAGGACCTACCCTGAACTGTTCCGAGTTCCTACCGGCTCTTTTCATGTGTCTTCGGGTCCCCCGAGGGGTCATGAGCAACTGCTCGGGCCTGGCAATGCTTTTCCCAGCTGCTGATACGAAACTCAGGGAGTGTCAAACAGTCGCTCAATACGTCACCCGGCAAGTTTCAGGCCGGGGTCCGGGTGGGCTCACTATTTTTGGCTTCCTGCCACCCTCTCAGGGGGCGAAGACGATAGCGGAGGGGCCGCCCTCGACCTCGATGGTAGCCTGAACCTGGCCCGACTCGGGGTTGATCGCCAGGACCCGGTTCTCCTTCGTGCAAGAAACCCACAGGAGGCCTTCTCCATATGCCAGACCGTTGCTGTCCCGATCCGCCTTGAAAAAGGCGGTGACGGTTCCCGAGGCCGGATCGAGCCGCGAAACCATGCCGTCCTGCTGGTGAGCGAGCCATCCGGAACCCTTGCCGAAGATCAGCGTTCGAATTGCGAGATCGATCTTGACTGGGGTAGCCGTGTTGGAAGCCGGGTCGATCTTGATCAGCTGCTTGAAAGACGGGTTGGAGACCCAGACCGTGTCGCCGCCGACAGCAACGGCATTGGGATTGCCGACGACCTTGATTTTTGCGGCGACGCTGTTCGACTTCGGATCAACCCTCGTCACCAGAAAATCGACACTCGAGACCCACACCGCGGTTTCACTGCAGGCAACATCGGTCAGGACGCTGTTGGTGATGGGGATGGTGGCGAGGACGGTGTTGGCCCTGGGATCGAGGCGGCTGAGGGTCCCTTCGTTGCTGTTGATGACCCACACCGAGCCATGGCCGGTAGTGATGGCGGTTGGAGCCTTTTTGACGCTGATCGGAGCTTCCGCCCGCAAGGTAGCTGGATTGACCTTGAACACCTTATCGTTGGCATAATCGGCGATCCAGATGCCCCCCTCACCCGCGGCCAGGCCTCGAGGCGCGCCCTCAAGGGCAACCTTGCCGGTAACCTGGCGCGTTGCGGGGTCGATGCGGAACAGCATGGCATTCATGAGAGAGCGATTGACCACCCAGACCGCCGCGCCGGTGCGCTCGGAGGATGCGGTCGGACCTGAAGCCGCTGCTGATGCTGCCGATGCCGGACTGCTCGGTGACTGCTCTTTCCCGACCTTCTCAGCCGCGCCATGGGCCCGATCGGAAAAACCCGACAGCAGTGGCAGCCAGATGCCAACCAGTGCCAAAACCAAATGCCTGCGACGAAGAATAACCATAACGGGCGCACCTCTATGCTGGAAGATTAACACCAGCCTGCCGATTCCAATACCTTACTGCAATTCGGTGTGATGCCACCGGCCACCGGGTCGGGGGAAGATAGGCTGTCTTTCCCCCCGGCGTCAAAGGTTTTTTCGTTTCGGCAGCGCCACCATCCTGGGAAAGGGGGAGGGCACCATGTGCCTGGCGAATTCAAGCAGGGCCAGGTCCCGACCGGGCCTTCCCAGCACCTTACACCCTCTTTCTCCTCCCGGTAATAGACATCGAGCCAAAAAAATCTTTGACAAATCAATTCGGAACAGGTAATTGATAGCTTGTTTGAGCATTAATTATGATCGAATTCGGCCCGAGGGCAAATCATGCTAGGGGACATCATCACCTCCAAGACGCGCATCAAGCTGCTGACAAGGTTTTTTCTCAATCCTTCGTCCAGGGCTTATCTGCGGGAACTGGCGGCGGAGTTCGGGGTTTCGACGAACGGGGTTCGGGAAGAACTGAGGCAGATGGTCGATTCGAAGCTCATCACCCATGAAAAGGCCGGACGCCAGATCCTCTACCGGGCCAATGAGCAGCACCCGCTCTTTCCTGAACTGCACTCCATGGTCCAGAAGTCCCTTGGCATGGACCAGGTGATCGAAAGCGTCCTCAACCGCCTGGGAGATCTGGAGGAAGCGTATCTCATCGACGACTATGCCGCCGGGCGAGACACCGGCATCATCGACCTGCTGCTGGTCGGCCATATTAACCAATATCATTTGAATGACTTGAGCAGAAAAACTGAACGGTATATCGGTCGCAAAATCCGCTCCCTGGTGCTCACTCGCGATGAATTCACAAATCTGGAATCGAAGCTGAAGCAGAGACCCCATCTCTTGTTGTGGAATGGCGCGGACTCTTCCCGTCCTTCGCTCTCGGAGGGATAGCATGCCCTTGCCCGAGGAACACCGCCGATTCACCCATGAGGACTGTTTGGATGGATGCCAGTGCATGAGCAAAGCGGAAGCACTCAAAAAGGAGCTTGATTTGCTGCCAACGTCTCCCTTTTTGACCGCGGATCTGGTGCTGGGCGAATTTGCTAACTGCCTCTCTCAGCCTCCCTACCGCATAACCGCAGCTACTGTTATTGACAGGATCCACTCAGACAGAGATACCACTAGGGAGCGAAGGCTGAAGACGGCGCTCTGTTTTGACTATTGGCAGCGGCCAGGAAATCAGCCAAGACCAACGGCCAGGGAGTCGGCCAAGGCATAGAGAGGGCGGAGGAATGCGTCGCCCTGGCGCCAATATGACGCAGGAGATTCTCCCGCGGGAGCTATT
>JAPXSS010000052.1:0-22301 GCA_033812955.1 Syntrophobacteraceae bacterium
CGAGTGGTCGGATATCAAGCAGGACCTCAAATCCCTCCAGGAGATTACCCTCGATGAAGACGGCAAAAGGCTCGCCGTCCGGACCCAATGCCAGGGAACCTGCGGCAAGGTGTTCCAGGCTGTCGGCATTGCAGTGCCCCCGACCATCCATAAAATTGCCGGATAGCCCTACAACGACATTTAGTGATTGACTTCGACGGTAATGGCATTCATAATCTACCTCATTGCCTCGCTGCAAATACATAGAATTCCTCATATGCTTTCTCAGCCATAGCCGGTATACTAGACTTTTCCCCAGTTAAGAACAGTCGGATACGAGCTCAGGATATTGCCCTAGGCACGCCACCGGGTATCAGGGTCTTTTCAACCCCGTTGGGAGCTTTGAGGGCACCCTCCCTCACACGGCCTTTGAGCGGCCATCTCCTGGGATGGAGGGCGAAGAAGAGAGGTCATGCGTTGTTGCACGCTGCAGTTTGTTGAGTGGATGAGCTGTCATGTATTGTCCTCAGTGTCGTTTTGAGAACCGGCAGACGGTGAAGTTCTGCGAGGAATGCGGGGCCAGAATGCAGCCGATCTGTCCCCGCTGCGGGTTTGAGGTTCCCTTGGGGCGGAAGTTCTGCGGCGCGTGCGGTCAGCCTCTGCTGGCCACCGAAACGAACCATGACGCACCATCGATTATCGCCGGGGAGCGCAAACTGATCACGGTCATG
The DNA here is from genome assembly GCA_033812955.1 of Syntrophobacteraceae bacterium. Lineage (GTDB taxonomy): Bacteria > Desulfobacterota > Syntrophobacteria > Syntrophobacterales > Syntrophobacteraceae > JADGQM01. The sequence continues at coordinate 711 of JAPXSS010000052.1, forward strand.
TTCTCCGATTTGAACGGTTATACCCGGATGACCGAGCGGCTTGACCCGGAAGAGGTCAAGGAAATCATGGGCCGGATTTTCGCGGAAATCACCAGGATTGTAAGGCAATACGATGGCTTCATCGGCCGGTTCCTGGGGGACGCAGCGATGGTCCTCTTCGGTGTGCCGAGAAGCCATGAAGACGATGCGGTGCGGGCGATCTGCACGGCCAGGGAAATTCACCGGGCGGTTGATGCGATCAGCCCGGCGTATGAAACCCGCCTCGGGCACCCGCTGACCATGCATACCGGGATCGACAGCGGGCTGGTAGTGATCGGCGGCCTGGACCCCGACCGGGTTGGGGATGAAATCACCGGCGACGCCGTCAATCTGGCTTCCCGGTTGTGTAATCTGGCCGAGGCGAAGACCATTCTGGTGGGACCCGCCACCTATTGCCTGGCGCGGGCGCATTTCCTTTTCAAGCGGGTCGAACCGGCAAGAATCAAGGGCAAGTCCAGCCTCATTGAACCGTATGAGGTCATTGCCCCGAGAGACAAACCGCAGGGCGAGCGTCGACCTCATGGATTGCGCGCGGCGCTCATCGGGCGGGAGACCGAGCTGAGCGTGCTGGGTGCCGCTTTTGAACGGTTGCTGGCGGGACAGCGAACGGTCGTTTGCATCGTTGGCGATCCTGGCACGGGCAAGACCAGGCTGGTGGAAGAATTTCGGGACACCCTCAACCAGCAGGGCTTTCAGTTTCACTGGATTACTGCCCATTCCTATGGATACACTCAGAATATCCCCTATGCACCCCTGGTCGGCTTTCTGAACTGGTTCTGGAAAATCGAGGAAGGAGATACCACGGCGTCGGTCCGGCGCAAGCTCGAAGCCGGCGTGCAGAGCTTTCTGGGGCCAGCGCCGAAGGTCTGTTCGGTGCTTGGTAGCCTCTACGCCGCGGATTCGCCCGAACGGGCGGGCATGAGCCCGGAGCTGTGGAAGGCAGATCTGTTCGAGGCCATCGACCGGCTCATGGAAGCGGCCACCAGGTTCAAGCCTACGGTGATTTGGCTGGAAGACCTCCAGTGGGCCGACACGCCTTTCGTTGACCTGATGCGGTTTCTGATCTCCGAATCGTTCTTCCCGGCCATCTTCCTCTGTACCTGGCGGCACCCCTTCAAGCTGTTCCCGGCCGAGCGGAGGAAGACGCTGCCGGGGTTGTTTCAAGAAATCCACCTGCACGATCTCCCTTCTGCCCAAGCGCAGCAAATGATGGAGTCGCTCCTCCAGAGCAAGACCCTTCCCGACGGGTTCAAAGCTTTCATTCACGAAAAGACGGAAGGCAATCCCTTTTACCTGGAGGAGGCAGTCAATTCGTTGATCGAGTCAGGGGCGCTGGTGCAGGACCGGGAAGCCTGGAAGCTCACGCGGGTCCTGAGCGAAGTGGACATCTCGCCGACCATTCAGGGTGTCATTGCGGCCCGGCTCGACCGCCTGGGCATCGAGACGAAGAGGGTCCTGCAGGAAGCTTCGGTAATCGGTCGAAATTTCCTTTACAGCATCCTGGAACAGATTACCGAGCTAAAGGAGCGCTTGCAGGGTTGCCTGAACGGCCTCGAACAGCTCGATCTGATCCGCACCAATCCAACTCAGGCTGAGCTCGAGTACGTTTTCAAGCATGCCGTTACGCAGGAGGTGGTCTACAACGGGCTCCTCAAGAAGGAGCGACAGGCCGTCCATGAACGTATCGGGCAGGTGGTGGAGGACTTGTTCCGCGACCGCCTGCCCGAGATTTATGAAACCCTCGCGTTTCATTACCGGCAGGGACAGTCGATCGATAAGGCAGTGGCTTACCTGGTCAAATCGGGTGAGAAGAGCCTCCACCGCTATGCCGTGGAGGAGTCTCACCAGTACTTTCGAGAAGCCTATCAGCTGCTGATGCAAAGAGGAGTGAACCACGAGAGAGATAAGGAACTCCTGGTTGACCTCCTTATCAAGTGGGGGTTTGTTTACTACTACAATGGAGAATACCGACAGCTTCAGGAGCTGCTGGAAGCCCACCGGGAGATTGCCGAGGGCTTGACCGACAAGAGTCGGCTGGGGATGTACTATACCTGGCTCAGCTGCCCTCTGTGGCACCGGGAAAAACCGGAGGAAGCGTTCTTCTATCTCACCCACGCCCTCCGACTCGGTGAGGAGAGCGGCGATCCGCAGGTTATCGGGTATGCCTGCACCTGGCTTGCCTGGACCTGCATGGAGTTGGGGCGCTTGCACGAAGCCGCCGCCCATGCCGAAAAAGCGCAACGGATTTGCCGGGCGGAGGATTTCGATCCCTATGTTTATTTCAATTCCCTCGGTGGCCTGGCCTATGTGCATTTTTATCGAGGTGAACGGCGAAAGGCCTATGAAGCCGGCAGGACCCTGGTGGATTTTGGGCGGACTCATTCCAACACCCGCAGCATGGTTCTGGGCTACCTCTTCATGGGGTACAGCCACATGGCCGCCGGCGACAGGGCGGCTTGTACGGTGTGCTTTGAAGAAGCCACACGGATCTCAGCGGATCCCTGGTACCGGCAGTTCCCAACCCTGGCGCTCTGCTATGCGCGCGTCATCCATGGTGAGTACGAGGGGATGCTGGAGATCCTCAAGGGCCTCATGCAATTCAGTGAAAGGCGTGGGGTCGAGTATGTGGGGATGCCGGCCAGGTTACTCGCCGGGGCCGTGCTCGCTGCCGGAGGCCAGCTCGGCCGTGGCGTCAAGGTCCTGGAAGAGGTTGCCGCGAGCTGGCGGCAGTCCGGCAACCGATTGCGATACGCGGTGTCCCAGCTGATCCTGGGCAGGGTCTATGCCCAGGTAGCGCAGAGGGCGGGAAAGCAGAACCTCGGAACCATCCTCCGCAATTTGCGGTTCGTGGTCACAAAGGCTCCATTTGCGGACGGCAGGGCGGTGGCCTGCCTGGAGAGAGCGATCTCGATGGCCACCAAAATCGGCGCTAAGGACACGCTCGGCCGCGCCTATCTGGCCTTGGGACAGCTCCACCAGGCCAGGCACCGCAATGCCGAGGCCAAGCAATGCCTGACGGCAGCCATGCGCCTCTTCGAGGAGTGTGAAGCCGATGCCTGTCTGGAGACGGCCAGGACGGCCCTGCAGAGTTTGCTCTAACAGGCTGCATCAGCTTACACCATGTGTTCACGAGCTCCAACCATCCCCAGACGATCTATCCGCACCAGGGATTGGGCGTGTAGTTCGGCCAAGCTCTGATCGTGCCTGACGGCATCGGCCAGCGCACGGTAGAGCGGCTCGATGTTCCGGGTATCCTGGCAGAGTAGAAAGAAATCAAGGGAGGCCAGCAGACCTTGGCGGACGATCTCCTCAAAACTGTAGCGTCCGGCAACGGCCGCCATGTCCAGATCGTCGCTGAAGAGTATGCCGGCGAATTCCAGGCGCTGTCGCAACCAGTCACGGTTGATGGTAGGTGACAGGGTTGCCGGCCAGGAAGGGTCGAGGGCTGGATAGAAAGCATGGGAGGTCATGATGCCGTGGACGCCGGCCCGAATCGCCGCCCGGAAAGGCAGAAGATCGGCCGCCATTTCTTCCTCCTGCTCCCATTGAATGACCGGGGCATGGTGATGAGGGTCGAGTTTTGCCCGGCCGAGGCCGGGGTAATGTTTGCCGGTGGCTGAAATGCCGTGGTGTTGCAGGGTCTCGATCCACAACACTCCCAACTGGGCGACGGTTGTTGGCTCATGCCCGAGGGAGCGTTCGGTCATGAAATGGGACTCGTTTCCCACGGCAATATCGAGCACCGGCGCCAGATTGATGTGAATGCCCAGGTGGCGCAAGTCGATGGTTGCTCTGGCAGCCCACTCCCGGACCGCCGCTTCGCCTCCGGCTGCCATCTCCCGAGCCGATGGCAGCCGCAAAAACGGAGGGGCGAGGCGCTGCACGGGTCCGCCCTCCTGATCGATCGCTACCCAGAGAGGCCGTCCGATGGTCTCGCGCGCATAGGCCTGGGCTTCAATGAGGAGGGATTTGAGCTGTTCCGGGCTCGCCACATTACGCTTGAAAATAACGATGCCGCCGACTTGGAAGTCTCTTATCAGGGCTTTGAGTTCTTCTGCCAGGCTGGTGCCCTGGAAGCCGACCATCAGCTGCCTCCCGCCGTCGCGTTCCCGGTGGTGCCTTGAAACACTCATTCCAGCTTGCTCCTCATCAGGTTTTGGGGCGATTTCTCAACAGGTCTCCTGCAAGAGCGAGAACGGCCGGTGACCATGAGCCGGAGCCGACCACCGCCGCATCTTGGCCCGGAACCGCGGCCTAAAGGGCGGAAGCGGGTCGTGTTGTTCTGTAGCACGATATGAGAGGTCTGAGGAAATCTTTTTGGGTCGTTCCGGTTTTGCCATGGAAAAGAGCCTGGCTGTTCCTCACTCTGGTGCGGAAGGCTAACCCCGAGCGGGTGTGGTAAACCTTCGTCGATTTCGGCGGCAAGGTCTTGGTGAACTCGGTGAGCCGGGAGAGGGAGGCTCTCATCCAACAATTTCTTGACGCAACCGGAGAAGGCCTACAGGAGGGGAGTTCCTGATCTTGAAATGGTTGGGACGGGAAGGCTAAACGGGTGCAGGATGTCAATCACTGTGAACAATGGCAAAGGATGATTCGCCTCTTGTTAAAAGGGTAAGCTTTCTGTATGAAGTTGGAAATCTCATGGCCCGGCAGACTATGCTGAGCGAAGAGATAGTGCCGTTCTTTTCTTCTTTTGGGAGATGAGAGCACTTGAAAGGGTTGGCGTGGGTTGGCCGGCGTCGAGGAGGCAGCCCGGCACTTACCTGGAGCAAAAGGAGCGACCATCATGAGCAAGAGTATGGACACGAAGAAAGACGATAAAAAGAAACCGGCGAAGAGCAAGAAGGAAAAGAAAGCGGATAAGAAGTCCAAGAAGGCTGGTAAAGGTTCCTGAGGCGGCGGCCTGGGGGCGTTGTGCGGGAGAGAAGTGACAGCTCCTGCCAGCTTGCGCCTGCTCAGTGGTTGACCAGCGCCCGATCACTCTCCAGCCCGATCCTGCCTGCCTGCCCTGGCAGGTCAAGCCGCGGCGTTTCCCAATGGGGCAGCCGGCCATGCTACGGTTGTTGAACGAGGGGTTTCGGGGAAGCTCCTGGGCGGGGATAAATCCCGCTCCTACAATACAAGACAACGATCTATGGGCGGGCTTCCTCCCCGCCCGCATTCTTCGGTGGCGATGTTTCAGCGTTGGGAAGTGCTTTTAAGCCCCCGGTCCTGTTATCGGAAAAGGAGGTTTGCCATGATACGAAAAGCATTGTTCGGAGCCTTGATCCTGACCATGGTGGCACTCACGGGATGCATTGATGAGTCCACGATCATCTCGGTCAACAAGGACGGCAGTGGTACCGTTGTCTCAACCCTGTACTTGACCAAAGCGTTGCAGGAAATGATCGAGGAGATGGCGGAAGGAACGGGCGACAAGCCGCAGGGCAAACCTCAAAATCCATTCCTGGAAAATGAAAAGAGCTACAGGGAGAAAGCCTCAAAAATGGGCGAAGGGGTGACCTTTGTGGCGGCGAAGGAAGTCCGGAAGGCTGATGGTACGGCTGGCGTGCAGGTGACCTATGCCTTCAAGGACATCAATAAGCTCAAAGTCGACTCGGAACCCGACAGCCTCTCATTGGTCTCCGATAGTGCGGGGCAATCCGCCGGTGGAGAACCGCAGAAGAAGGAAACCCCGATTACCTTCGAGTTTGTAAAGGGTTCAACCCCGAGACTGACCGTCTTGATGGCCAAGAAGGAGAAGCAAAGGGAGGTGGGTAAGGCCGAGGAGGTCGCAGCCCCCGACGAGGTTCCGCCTGAGGAGGAGATGGCCATGGTGAAGGAGATGTTCGGCGGCTTTCACGTGCAGTTGCTGGTCAAAGTCGACGGGGAAATCACCAGGTCCAACGCCACCTATGTTGAAAAGGACGAAAAAACCGGCAGGAAGCAGCAGGTCACTCTCATTGATATGGAGCTGGGAAAGCTGTTCAAGGACGAGGCCACCTTTAAGAAGCTCATGGCCATGGGTGAGGTCGAAGACATGGCTGCCGCCAGGGAAAAGCTGAAGGATATTCCAGGTCTCAAGTTTGAAACGAGCGACAAGGTCGAAATCGAATTCAACTAGGCGGCGACTCAGGAAGACCGGTCCGGCAGGATGACCACCAGTGGCAGGAAAAGTCTTTTCCTTTCTCCAGCTTTTCTATCGGTGACCATAGGGGTTCCCTTTTGCGTCTTCAAGTATCTGTTCGGACTGCTCGCCATTCGCCAGGGAGAGATTTCCCTGCACCCCGAACTGTGGCTCTTTGGCTGGTTCGTGGTGGTGTGGGCGGGGGTTGACCTGGTCTTGAACCTGGTGCGCTCGGTGGTGACGTCACTGGGTCATCGGACAACTATCCAGTTCTGCCTCATCGGCCAGACAGGCATACTCTTTAACCGCCCGACCCTGTTCCTGGCGCTCGACACACTCCTTTCGTTCGGGATCATCTGTTTTGTGCTCTGGTCCGGCTGGATTGCCCGCCTGAGGCCCCACGAAAGCTATCTCTGGTATGCCGCTACGACCGTCAACCTGATCAGTCTGGTGGTTGTCAATCTTTGGACCGAATACCATCGAAATTCGGACACGCAGGAGGACGCGGCTTCCTCAGCGAACGATCCGATGAGATGATCGAGGCTGGGGTCTGATCGGAGGTCTGAGTTAGCGGCCTTCTCAGAGGCTGTCAAGGAATCCAAGAGGTATCGAGCGACTTGCCCGTCACCCTCTCAGACCTGCCTGGCCGAGAAGGCGTTTGACAAACACTGTCGCCTGAGGTATGCATCAAACCGTGCAATGTGCCTGATGCACGAAGTCGCGCCGCTTGGATCCCGGGATTGGGGACCGAGACGGAAAGGCTTCCGTATGAAAAGGGGAATGCTTTTCTGAGCCCTCTGAACGTTGTCGGAAGGGCTTGTGGTTGGATTCTGCAGTAATTCCCCCGCCTATGGCCTTTCCTTGTGTCAGTCCCTTCCATCGGATTTTCATCAGCGTAATTCCCAGGTGCGCCGCGACGAAATAGAGTTTCCCAAAACCTTAGCAGGGGGAGAAGACTCGTGTCGTCGGTTCGTCTGATCGATCGCAAGAAAACCGAAAATGTCATGGTCCAGGAGCATCTCGCGGTGATCTTCCAGGAAAACCGAATGGTGCTGGAAGGGCTCAGGGATAGCGATCTGGCAGGATTGATTCGAGAGCTCCAGAACGCTCGAAGCACCTTCTTTGCGGCCCAGGGAAGAGCGAGCTACATCCTGCGCTGCTTCTGCATGCGGCTCATGCATCTGGGTTTCCCGGTCTATTATTGCGGGGATACCATCACCCCGGCGATCGGGCTAGGAGATCTGCTCGTGGTGTTGAGCGGTTCCGGGGAGACCGCCTGGACCCTCGATGCGGTGAAGAGTGCCGGACACCACCAGGCCCGCACCTTTGGCATCCTCGGGCAGGCGGATTCCGCCATCGGTCGCCTGGTCGAGCGGTGCGTCATTCTGCCGGGAACGAGCAAACTGCGCCGTAGGGATGAACCGTCCTCGCGGCAGATGTCCGGGTCCCTGTTCGAGCAGGCGGCGTTTTTGTTTCTGGAAGCGGTTGTCCTGGAATTGTCGGAGGCCCGCACAAACGCGGGAGAAGATCTGCTGGCCAGGCATGCCGTGGTCGAATGAGGAGAAGATATGAAAGCGATTCTGCAGTTAGCCCTGGATTTTGTGGATTTAAAACGGGCCGTCAAAAGCGCCGAAGCCGGGGTCCGTGGCGGAGTGGATTGGATTGAAGTCGGCACCCCCCTGATCAAGAGCGAAGGACTCCAAGCGGTGCGGGAGTTACGCCGCCTGTTTCCGGAAATCACCATCGTGGCGGACATGAAGATCATGGACACCGGCCGGGTGGAGGTTGAAACTGCCGCCAAAGCCGGGGCCAACGTGGTGGACGTGCTGGGTGCCGCCAGCGATGCCACCATCCGCGAGTGCATTCAGGCGGGCAAGAATTATGGGGCCAAGATCGTGGTGGACATGATCGCCGTCCAGGATGTGGTCTCTCGGGCGAAGACGGTGGAGGAGTTTGGCGCCGATTATGTGAGCGTTCATTGCGCCGTGGACGAGCAGATGGAGGGTAAAGACCCGTTTGCAACCCTGCGCCGGGTCAGTGAAGCCTTGACCATCCCGGTGGCGGTGGCCGGCGGCATCAACTCCGAGACCGCCGCCAGGGCGATCGAGTCCGGTGCGGCGATCGTCATTGTGGGGGGGGCGATCACAAAGGCGGTCGATCCCGAGCAGGCGGCGCGCGATATCCGCCACGGCCTGGACACGGGCAACGTCGTGAGCACGACCCTTTTCAAACGGAAGGGCGAGGCCCAAATCCGTGAGATCCTGCAAATGGTATCGGCATCAAACCTCTCGGATGCGTTACATCGTGGCGGCGTCCTGCAGGGGATCAATCCTCTTTTTCGCGGAATTCATATGCTCGGTCGCGCCCTTACCGTCAGGACCTATCCCGGCGATTGGGCCAAACCGGTCCGAGCCATTGATATGGCGGAACCCGGTGATGTCCTGGTGATCGACAGTGGCGGAGTGGGACCTGCCATCTGGGGCGAGCTGGCGACCAACTCCGCGATCCAGCGAGGCCTGGGCGGGGTGGTGATCGACGGCGCCCTGCGCGACAGCGACGACATCGTTGATCTTAAATTCCCGGCGTTCAGCCGGCTCGTCATGCCCAATGCAGGTGAGCCCAAAGGCTTCGGGGAAATCGGGGTGCCGGTCATCGTCGGCAACCAGCGGGTGGAGCCAGGCGACTGGGTAGTGGGTGACGGCGACGGAGTCGTGGTCCTGCCTCGCAGCATTGCCGTGGAGTACGCCAACCGCAGTATGGATGTGGTCGAACGGGAAAACCGGATTCGCGAGGAAATCAGGGAGGGCAGCACGCTGAGCAAGGTCGCGGAACTCCTGCGCTGGGAAAAGAAATAGCCCGGTTGGGCATGGTTCACGGGGGGGGCTATGGCGAATGGTCAAGCGGGTTTGGAGAGAAAAATGCGGGAAAGGGATTGACATCACCATCTCCCTCTTGTATTGATACAGCGTCTTCGGGGCTGTAGCTCAGTTGGGAGAGCGCTTGAATGGCATTCAAGAGGTCCGGGGTTCGACTCCCCGTAGCTCCACCAAAGAAAAATCAAGGGGTTAGAGAAATTGTCTCTGGCCCCTTTGTTATTGGTGGGTAAACCGTGGACAAGCTTCCCTGGCAAGAGCCGATAACCCAAAATCAGAGTTCCTATGATTCGAAAGGCACCGTCTCTGGGCGTCCTGCTGTGGGCTCAACTTCACGATGACTGGTAGAGAACAGGGTGATGTCAAATCCTCGGCTCCCACGCGTGTGGGGGATTGGGTCGGGTTTCGTTTCGGCTATCCGGTGCTCTCTCGGCGGATGGGCTCACCGTATCTCGATCTGGAATATGTGAAGGACTGAGCAATGTTCGGGACATTCGTGCCCAATCAATCGGATGCTGGCTTTGAGAGTCATCAGAATCAACGGCAGGTGGGACGACTACTGGACATATGAGATCTCAAGGAGGATGATCGCTGCGTAAATCATCCAACATCCGTGAATTGCACACAGTGCTGAAATATATTATACCATAAAAAGGCTGGAAGCCGGGATTCCTGTCATTTCGACCGCATAGAGTGAGCTCAAGATCCCTCACATTCGTTCGAGATCACAGTAGTCCTGATCTGACCCCTGCGCAGCGTACATTCAAAAGTCGCTTTTTTAACAAGGAATGGTATCCAATGGTTGTCCGGGAAAAAGGGACTCTGGTGTTCAAAAGGATTTTCCTCGCCTTGGGATGCATTGTCCTCTCGGGCATCACGTGGACGCAGACTGCCATGCCTGCCACCGTGGACTGCACCACCAACAGCGCTACGTGGACCTACATCCCAAGCTACGACGCTGTGATGGCCAAGTTAACATGGGTGCCGCCGTCGGCTAACAGCCTGGATTTCGACGTAGCGGGACCAGTCACTGGATCGGCCCCCCCCGCACCTGAGCCGCTTTTCCCTTCCAGCACCGCACCGACACACGTTGTGGCCACCGGCGAATCCATCGACAGTGCCAAAGGGAATTACCCGTACTGGCTCGGCAAAGACGGCCGTACGCTTTATAACTATCTTGACTCAAAACTCAACCGCAGTGTTGATAACGGTGCGACATGGGAGAACATCCATACCTTTTCTCGTACCGTCATGGGCATGAGGGACCTTGATAACGGCGAACTGCTGGTCTCTTTGTGTCAATGGGCCGGATCGCCGGGGCAACTGTGGCTGTCCGATGGCTACCCTGCGCTTGGATCGGGGGCATCTTGGAGGAAGGTGCTGGACGCAGGTGCTGGGGGTGTCGGTCCAAGTTCCTGGTTCCACGGGCTGTGGGGGATGAGCGAGTATGGCAACATTGTTGTGGTTTCGGAATATGGGAACATGAATCCACCGAACGATAGCGCCCGCTTCGCTTATCTCTCATTGGACTACGGGGAGACGTGGAAGAGAATTTTCGATGTGGGCCTGGGGTATCGTTCGCACCTTCACGGCGTCGCGTATGACCCATGGTGGAAAGCCATCTGGCTGACGAGCGGAGACACGGGGGACGCAAGGGCCATACGAGTTTCGTTCAACATGGGCGACACCTGGACCATTGTACAGCAAGGAGTCAACCAGAGCGTAGGGATCCTACCCATGGAGCATGTCGTATTGTTTGGCTCTGATGGCTCGCCCAACGCTATCTTTCGCATTGATCGCGCAGGGGGAAAGTGCGACCTTTCTTTTGAAGTCGGATACCAGATCAACACGGAGCCGACGCTGACTCACATTGGGCGGCTTCCCTACTGGCGCGGGCCTGGGTATCCCGCACTACTTCCTTTCAGCGTTGACTCGTTCGGATCCGGGGTTTTGTACGCCACGTTCGATGGCTTTCAGTTCTTCGAAGTGTGGAAGGACAGCGAGGCATACATCCGCAAGGGCCTGATGACGGCAATCGGACCTACCAACGACGGGTATATCATTGGGTCGCTTGCCGACGACCGGCAGGCACCTGCCAGCACCTATAGCAAAATCATGCTGACGGCATCTCTTGATTGGGAGCCCACAGTCACTCCCCTCCTGCCAACCTACTACTGGAGCGCGGTCGCAACCACCGCCCACTACCAGCTGCAGGTCTATGACAGCGGCAGCAGTATCGCAAGCCCGAAGGTCGACAGATGGTATTCGGCGTCTGAGGCCGGCTGTGGCGGCGGTAAGGGAATTTGCCTTTTCAATCCGGGTGCCGAACTAATGGAGGGACCGAGCGGCTGGCGTGTGCGGGCAGCCAATTCTGCCGGCAACAGCGATTGGAGCGATTGGAGAGAATTTACGGTGAAACGAGGGAAACCCTCCGACTTTGAACCGATCTCCTTATCGGACCTTTCCATCACGAAAACGGATGTTCCTGACTGCGTTTCGGTGGGGACGAATCTCACCTACACCCTCCAGATAAGCAATGCCGGACCGGCTAAGGAGACCGGGGTGGTCTTGGAGGATACGCTCCCGCCCAAAGTCACCTTCATCTCTGCCGCTGCGAGCCAGGGGAGCTGCACTCGAAGTCGCCGCAAGATGACCTGCAAGCTGGGGGAAGTGGCTGCGGGGGAAAGTGCTGAGGTCCAGATTGTGGTGCAGCCCACCCGGGTGGGGACCATCACGAATACGGCTACCGTGGTAGGCAGCCGGACGGACCCCAATCCCGACAACAACAGCGCAATAGTAACCACCACGGTGAAGCGTTTGCCGACGTTAACCATCCTGGTGACCGAACCACAGGCAACCGAGGCCGGCAGGACTAAAGGGCAGTTCACCATCTATCGTAAGGGTGGGGACAAATCGGTACCTTTGGTGGTGAATTACATCGTATCCGGGACGGCTACAAACGGCGTGGATTACGCAGCCCTTTCCGGTACTCGCACGATCCCGGCAGACAGATCGAAGGCGGTGATCAATGTGAAGCCCGTGAACGACAAGCTCTACGAAGGGAATGAAACGGTAACGGTTACCCTTGCACAGAATCCTGCCTATCGTGTCGGTACACCCTACAGTGCCACGCTCTCTCTGATCGATGACGATTTGCCGACGGTCAGAATTACGTACTCCAGGGATATTACTGAAGGGAGCACAGTAAACGGAAAAATCACCCTCAAACGAAGTGGCAACACCAGCGAGCCTCTAACTGTGAAATACATTATGTCCAGCACGGCGACGAATGGGGTGGATTACAGCGCGTTGCCCGGCACTGCGACTTTTGCCCCTGGACATTCCACCGTGGCTATTCGAGTGATCCCCAAGGACGACAGCATCAAGGAAGGCCCCGAAGAGGCCGTGCTCACACTGGCTGCTGAGTCAGGCTACAAGATAGGCGTACCAGACAGAGCATCCTTTATGATTTTTGACAACGACTGATCTGCGCTCCAGGGCTCAGGAGGAGGAGTGTTCTCTGCTGGCCATCAGCCTCGTTTTTTACGTATGAATACAGCTTGCTATGGCGATCTATCAAAAGGTAATCCGAGACAATTTGGTGTTAGAGAGGATGTTACAATGCAGCTTAAACCCATAAAGATTAACGACTTGACCTCCGTGCAACGCAAATCGGTCATGGAAAGGTCCATGGAGGACATCTCTTCCATCTATGAAGATGTCAGGAACATTGTAGCGGATATCAAGCAACGCGGCGACGATGTAATCCTGGCTCACTATAAAAAGCATAAGACTGATATCTCAGTCTCTGACCTGGAGGTCACCGTCGAAGAGATAAGAGGTGCCTACGCCCAATTGGATCCCAAGGTGGTGGAATGCTTGAAGAGTGCTGCGGGGAATATTGTGAAGTTCCATAGGGCCCAATTGGAGCGCGAGATGTGGTCCATAGAGGTCCGGGAAGGTATCCTTGCCGGTCGCCTTACGCGGCCCATGGATATCGTCGGATGCTACATCCCCGGCGGAACCGCCGTATATCCCAGTTCCATCCTCATGACTGTTCTGCCGGCCAGGGTTGCCGGGGTGTCCCAGGTGGTGGCCATCACTCCGCCTAGCAAGGGTATGAAGGCGAATCCGGCCACGCTGGTGGCCGCGGACATTGCAGGATGCGACCGAATCTTCAAGGTGGGGGGGCCTTGGGGCGTCGCCGGCCTGGCCTATGGAACAGAAACCATGCCGCGGGTCCACAAGATCGTCGGACCTGGGAATAAGTACGTCACCGCTGCCAAGATGCTGGTCTACGGACAGGTGGACATCGATTCCCCGGCAGGACCAAGCGAGGCCTTGATCTTAGCAGACGAGACGGGTGCTCCGGACCTCATTGCCATCGATTTTTTGTCACAGGTGGAACATGATCCCGACTCCGCTGCCGTGCTGGTGACCACCTCCGAAAAACTGGCATCGGAAGTCTGCCACATCATCCACCGGGAATTCGCTGCCCTTGATCGGAAAGAGATCCTAGAATCGGCCCTGAGCAAACATTCGTATGTTCTGATAGCCCAGGATATGGACCAGGCGATTGATTTTGCTAACGAGTATGCTGCAGAACACCTCCAGATCATGACCCAGGACCCGTTTATTACCCTGAATAGAATACGGCATGCGGGCTCGATCTTTTTGGGCTCCTATGCCCCGGTTCCGGTGGGGGACTATGCATCCGGTACGAATCATGTGCTGCCGACCGGCCAGTGCGCGCGGATGTTCTCCGGTCTTTCCGTGGATGATTTCATAAAGAAGCCGACCTTCCAGTACTTGAGTCGAAATGGTCTGGCCGGCCTGAAAGACACGGTCATTACGCTGGCAGAGGCGGAAGGCCTTCCCCTTCATGCCAGGTCCGTTCGGGCGCGGTTTGAAGGTGCCTGTTGACCACGTCAGCGAACTCGTTGGCCTGCCGTTCATGGATGCCTGGAAGAAGGCCATGTCATCGGTCATCCTGGTCAGCAGTATCAGCAGTGATAGCCTGACGGCCGTCGGGTAATCGTTGGTCGACTGCCAGCAGTTCACGTGGTTGAGCGGGTGTATGAGGTCGTACCTGCTTTTTCGTGACCCATGAGTTCAAGGGCCCGATTGGCGATGACCTCGTTGGCGTTCATGTTGGTGGAAGTGCCGGTAGCTCCCTGGATCACATCGACCACAAACTGATCGTGGAGCTTCCCCGCGATGATTTCATTGCAGGCTTGTGAATACACTGCACCACGGCGGGCCGCAAGATACCAAGCTCCAGAATGCCAAGAGCGGCAGCTTTCTTGACATAGGCAAGCCCCTGGATCAGCTCGGGCACGCTGGAAATCAGGATCCCGGTGATCTCAAAATTCTGCACGGCACGCAGGGTCTAATGCCGTAATAGCAGTCGGCCGAAATCCTCATTTCTCCAGAGAGATCAGGCTCAGGCCTGGTACTCGTCATCTGGTACTAGTCATCATATCCACCTCCTGATCTGCTCTCCGCCGCTCCGCCGTGAGCAGCCTTCACGTTGGTGCGCACCCGTGATGCGACGGGGAATACCACCAGGATGAGTACGACACTGACAAAAACAAAGGACCACCGATATCCCAGATAGGAAGCCATGACACCTCCTATCAGAGGCCCCGCGGTCATGCCCAGGCAGGTCATGGAGGATGTCAAGCCGTAGGTCTTTCCGTAGCTCTCCCGGGGCATCAGGATGCCCACGAGGGCGTTCATTGTAGGTATAATCCCGCCCGCTGCCAAGCCATAAAGGAGTCTGATCACCATGAGCTGGGCAATGGTGTTCGCCAGGGCATGGAAGACCCACAGGATGGCGCTGAAAATCAGGTGCACAATCAGAACCTTTTTGTATCCTATTTGATCACTAAGGTAGCCGATGCCGGCCGCCGAAACGGCGGATGCCGCGCCGCTGATCGCAAAGAGAAGGCCGGTTGTTGAGGCGACGTGGGTCGTGAGATTGCCGACCGCTTCGATGAAGAGAGGGAAAATGGGCATCGCCACAAAGACTGAGAAGTTGAAGAGAAAAAAGACCGCCAGCATTGTGGTGAAACCCGGGAAGGAGAAGAGACTCCTCAGGCTCCCGCTCTGTTTCAGGGCTGCCCCGGAAGGCCGGGTGAAATTCTCCCTGGCCCCTGCCAGCACCAGGATGCCGCCGGCAAGGAGGATCACTCCCCCGATCATAAACGTGTAACGGTAACCAAAGTCATCGGCCAGGAGACCTCCCAGCCAGGGTCCCAGGGTCATCCCGAGAAAAACCGCCACCTGCATGAGCCCCAGGCTGAAACCGAGCCGGTCTTTCGGCACCGCTGCGGAAACGAGCGATACCGATGCGGAGATGGTCCCTGTCGCGGCGCCGGTCAGGAGACGCAGTACCAGGAGCTGGTAGACGTCGGTGACCATGCCCGTAGCCACGGTGATGAGGGCTCCTGCAAACATGGCCCGTTCGACCATGATCTTGCGCCCATATCGATCGGAAAGCCATCCCCAGATGGGAGAAAAAATGGTCATGAGGAGACTTGCCGCTGCCGCCAGGATGCCCGACCAGATGGGGAGGAGGCGCTCGTCCGTGATACCGAGTTCTCTGACGAAGAAAGGAATGAAGGGCAGGACAAAGGCGAAACCCACAATGGAAAGGAACTGGGCCGTGAACATGACGGAGAGAGTGATTTTCCATTCTTTGTCGTAGGCGGGTTTCTCTGCGCTTTCTCCTTCCACCTTTGTCTCACCCACCTGGTCTTCCAGACCGTTGCCATGGGCCGTGTTCATGGTCATTTTCATACTTTGTCCCGGCTATCTCCCGTCGTACAATACCAATCCGAGCATACGCGCTCTCACCCGATGGTGCAAATGGATTCCAGATAAGGTCTCCAGGCTCGATTTTGCCCTCGGGGCATCACTCCTCGTGGTGATGTGCAAAATGGCAAATGCAGGCAACGGAGCGATCCGATGAAGGTACTGATGATATCTGCCAACACCGAACAGATCAACATGCCGGTCCTGCCGATAGGCTTGGCGTGCGTGGCTGAGGCCGTGCAGCGGGCAGGACATGAGGTGAAGCTGGTCAATCCGGGGGCCGCATCACCAGGCGGGTCAGCGTTCGCGGGGGGCAATCGGAGGAAAAAAGACTGCTAAGAACTGGGCTGAATGCAACGGAATGGCAGGCGGTCCTGGTGAGATGGGGGAGGCGCTGCAGTGGAACTGCCTCTCCGGGACGAAGAGGTGACAAGGGGAGACTATGAACAGCGGACACCGGAAAACCAGAGCGCTGGAGTTGCTGATGAAGCTTGGGGATGCTCATGGTGCGCCAGGCTATGAGAACAGCATCCGCGGTATCTTTCGAGAAGAGCTTGGCCCGGCGGTTTTGACCGACCGGATGGGGAACATTTTTTGCGAAAAGAGAGGAATTGCGGGGAGTCCGAGGATCATCCTGTCGGGTCACATGGACGAAGTCGGATTCGCCGTTCAGACTATCCTCAAGAACGGGCTCATCAAGTTCATGCCGCTCGGAGGGTGGTGGTCGCATACCTTGCTGGCACAACGGGTGAGGATTCTCACTCGGGAAGGCAGGGAGATTCTTGGGATCATCGGGGCAAAACCGCCCCACCTGCTGGGAGAGGGCGAGCGGGAAAAGCTCTTGAAGATCGAGGATATGTTCATTGATGTGGGCGCCGTGAATGCGGACGATCTGCGCGAACGCTTCGGCATTCGGCTCGGCGACAGCATCGTTCCCTGGAGTCCCTTCCTGCGAATGCACAACCCGGATATGCTGGTGTGCAAGGGGTTTGACAACCGGGTTGGCATGGCCCTGGTGATTCAGATTGTCCAGTTGCTACAAACGATCCCACACCCGAACACGGTATGGGGAACGGGCACGGTCCAGGAGGAGGTCGGGGTGCGAGGTGCTCAGACGGCTGGTTTCAGCGTGAATCCCGATGCGGCGATCGTGCTCGAGGGTGCTCCTGCAGATGATCTGCCCGGCATTCCCGAAGACGAACGACAAGGGGTTGTCGGACGAGGCGTACAGATCAGGCTGATGGATCCCTCGGCGATAATGAACCGAAGGTTTGCGCAATACGCCATCGCTCTTGCCGAATCGCTGGAAATTCCCCACCAGGTGGCCGTCCGCAGGAGCGGGGGCACCGATGCGCGCGCCATCCACCTCCACCAAAGGGGCGTTCCGACCATCGTTCTCGGAGTTCCTTCACGCTATATTCACACTCAGAACAGCATCATCCATCTCGATGACTACCTTGGTGCCTTCAGCCTGGTGGTTGCCATCCTGGAGAATCTTGATGAGCAGAAGGTGAATGCGTTTTGCGATTTCTGTGACTGAATGTGCATTTCACATCCCATTCATGCCCGGTGGCCTCGTCGATATCGGCAAACAGGTTCATGGAATTGAGCTTGCACTCGACGATCTTCCTCAGTGAGGAAAAATGCTCGACAATCAAGACCCGAGTGATCGACCTCGATTTCGCTCGCTGTCAGGCTTCCGACCCACGATCAGCGCCTTTGAGCCGCTGCCGGTGTCCAATCTTTGGTTGCGCCTGGAGGCAAAAGCCTCCTGCAGGACTCTCAAATTCCGTCCCCTGGGTCCGATGACACCCTTCGTCCCCCCGGCGTGCCTTTGGCCGGGGTCCAAAAACTGTTGGAAAACCTGGATCTCGGCTGCCATCGAAACGATGCTCGGGGACTTCTGCAGAAGGCTTGCTGGTGTGCTAACTTCCCTCCAGACGTGTCGGATCAAATAGCTTCGATGGTTGAAGGAGGTTTGGGCGCGATGTTGTAGGTGACGCTGACAACCCCCGGGACCGTACGGATGATCTCCAGCGCTAACTGCCGGACAGTGTCAAACGGGAGTGGTGTCGGTTCCGCGACCCGGGCATCGACACTGTCCCAGCACCGAACTTCAATCTGCTGGCCGAATTCACGCTGACCGTCGCGCATTCCCGTCACCCGGTCTTCATGCAGAATCGCGAGGTACTGAAAGGCGTCGGTGTTCCGGAGCAGATTCTCGACCACCACCGTGGCTTTGCGAACCGTCTCGAGACGTTCCGGGGTCACTACCCCGATCACCCGGGCCGCCAGGGCCGGTCCGGGAAACGGAATGCGCGAAAACACCTCAGGAGGAAGCCCGAGCGCCTTGCCAACCGCGCGCACGCCGTCCTTGCGGAGCTCGACGAGCGGCTCGATGATGCGATACCCAAAGGCTTCTTCGGGATTGATCCCGAGCTGTTCGAAGACATTGTGCTGTCGTTTGATCCCGGCGATGGTCTCATCGATATCGGTCAGGATCGTGCCCTGCAGGAGAAATTTGGCCCCGCTTGCCTTGACGAGACGCCCGAAGACCTGGCGGTAGAAGGTCTGGGTGATGGCCTCGCGTTTCTCCTCGGGGTCAGTGATCCCGGCCAGAGCCGCAAAGAATTCGTCACGGGCATCGATTACCTCGACTGCGACATCGAGCGCGCGAAACCAACCCACCACCTGTTCCGCCTCTCCCTCGCGCATCAGGCCGTTTTCGATGAAGACGGTCTTGAGCCGATTCCCGAGGGCCTGATGGCCGAGGAGCGTGACGGTAGATGAATCGACGCCGCCGGAGAGAGCATTGATGGCGATGCCTTCGCCCACCGTTTCTCTGATGATTCTGACTTTTTCTGCAATAAACTGCCTTGGATCGAGCGCCTGCAGGGTAATCTCGTTAGCCATGGGTTGGGTTTCCTTTCAAGAGGTCGCATTCAGGGCAGCCAGGGGTGGTCTGGTGCTGCCGTTACTGGGATGAGAAGCGGATGCGTGCCATGACAAGCCCAGCCTTCGCCGAGGCGGGTTGGGCGTTCAACCGCTGCCAGTATATCATCAAAATCGCTCCAGGAGGCAAGCCGTGTCGGCGGGACCGTGCACGGTCGGCGGCTGCCGGGAAGGAAAAGGATTTCTTGTGCTGCAACGCTGGCTTGACGACTCGGTGTTTTTGTTGATGATGGAAGGTGAGGGGAGGCGCGTGGGTGATTCGCGCGGTTTGTGATGCGGCAAAGGGGAGGGGGGTGGAGAGGCGATGCGGTTGCTGTTGGTGGAAGACGAGAAAAAGGTTGCCGGATTTGTTAAAAAGGGGCTCGAGGAAGAAGGGTATGCCGTGGATCTGGCTGCGGACGGTAAGACCGGCCTGGAGCTGGCGCTCGATCGAGTCCATGACCTCATTATCCTCGACATTCAACTGCCCAAGATGGATGGGTTGAGTGTCCTGAGCACCCTGCGCCGTGAGAAGGTCGCCATTCCGGTTCTGCTGCTGACGGTCAGGGCTACGATCGAGGACAAGGTGCTGGGCCTGGATGCCGGTGCGGATGACTATCTTACCAAACCTTTCGCATTCCAGGAGCTGGTGGCTCGGGTGAGAGCGCTCCTCAGACGGCATACGGAAGCCAAGCATCCGCTGCTCCGGATTGCGGATGTGACCCTTGATCCTGCCCGGCGGATCGTCTACCGGGGGGACCGGAAGATCGATCTCACTACCCGGGAGTTTGCCCTGCTTGATTACTTCATGCGTAATCCGGGCCGGGTCCTGACGCGGACCATGATCGCCGAGCATGTCTGGGATTATGATTTCGATTCCGAGACGAACGTGATCGATGTCTATGTCAACTACCTGCGCAAAAAGATCGACGCGGGTCGCGACCGGAAGTTGATTCAGACAGTCCGGGGCGTGGGTTATATGCTGAAAGCGGAGTGAGCTTTGGCGCTCAAGTCGATTCGGGCACGTCTTACCTTCTGGTATATGAGCCTTCTGACCGTCACCCTGGTGGTGCTTGGCGGTACGGCCTACGGGCTCCTCACCTACAGTCTCGCCCGCGAAGTGGACGCGGCGCTCGATGGAGTCGGCCGGACTCTGGCCGAGCGGGCCCATGGTGGGGCAGTGGTGATTCCCCCGGCCGAAATCGAGGAAATGTTCCGGCGATTCTTCGGGTTTTCACCGTGGGATCGCTATTTCCAGATGTTCGATCCAACCGGTCATAATGATTCGCAGGAGGCGCCATCCGCACGCAAACGACCACCCCTCACCCGGGAAGCCTTCATTAACGCCACGCAGGGCCTTCCCACCTTCGAGACCGTCGAGGGGCTCGGAACCCACCCGGTGCGTCTCCTTACCATGCCGGTGATGGAGGGCAACCGCCTGATCAACCTGGTACAGATCGGCATGTCGCTTCAAAACTCCACCGAAACACGCATGCGATTTCTGTTGATCATGGCCGGGCTGGTGCCGCTCGCCCTGCTCCTGGCCGGGTTTGGTGGCTGGTTGCTGGCACGGCGGGCGCTGCAGCCGGTGGCGCGGATGACGGAAGCAGCCCAGCGTATTGGGGCCGAACAGCTGGCCGAGCGGGTAGAGGAATCGGGGACCGGTGATGAGCTGGACCATCTGGCCAAGACCCTGAATCAGATGCTCGGTCGCCTGGATGCCGCCTTCAGCCAGATCCGCCAGTTCAGTGCCAGCGCTTCGCATGAGCTGCAAACGCCGCTCACCATCCTCCGTGGCGAACTGGAGGTGGCGCTGCGATCACCGCGTTCCCCGGAAGAATACCGTATCGCCCTGCATAGCTGTCTCGAGGAAGTGGAACGGATCGCCCAGCTGGTGGAGGGTTTGTTGCTCCTCTCACGAGCCGAAGCGGGAGTTTTGAAGATGGATCGGCAGGTGGTTGACTTGGCCGATCTTCTCCAGGAAGTCTACTCGCGGATGAAGGTCCTGGCGGCAGCCGGCTCGGTCGCACTGCGCCTCGGCCCGGTGGCGGCGGTGTCGGTGGTGGGAGATGGTGCTCACCTTCGGCGACTCCTCCTGAACCTCACCGACAATGCCATCAAGTACACCGGAGAATGGGGGGAGGTGGAGCTATCCCTGCAGCGGAACGGCAGGGAAGAGTGGGCGTCCATTGTGGTAAAAGACACCGGGATCGGTATTGCCGAAAAAGACCACGAGAAGATCTTCCAGCCGTTCTTCCGCACCATGGAAGCCCGCTCCCAGGCCGCCACCGGCACCGGCCTTGGGCTTGCTATCGCCCGCTCCATCACCGCCGCCCATGGCGGGGACCTGCTGGTTGAAAGCGTGCCGGGGAAGGGCAGTACCTTTCAAGTCCGACTGCCCTGCGTACCTGCCTGAAAAGCCAGTCGCGCGACTTGTCGGTAGCGTCCGTTGATTGATAGGGACGGTTGAGACCCGGACTTTCGTAGGAGTGGCTTCCAGTCGCGATTCCCTCATGGCCAGGTCCCGTCCCGGCTGGAAACGGGTCCTATGGGTGGATCAAGGAGTTCATTTCGTAACCGTTCACCAACCAACGCAGAATTAAGAGAAGAGGGAAGGACGCGGGAGTCCCATGAAAGCGGCTTGCATGAGCTCCGTGAGAAAATGGAATGGGTTCTTACCCCGAAGCTGGCAGGTCCTCGTCACGGTAAGAATCCTCTCGGTGAAGCGTTCCCCGGCCTCGGACTGGTTCCCGAAACAGAGTTTTCTCCATTGGACCGCTGGCCGGACCGCCTGTTCGGCGGCATTGTTGGTAGGTTCGACTCCCT
>JAPXSS010000053.1:0-22297 GCA_033812955.1 Syntrophobacteraceae bacterium
CAGATCGGGAGGTCCCGATTCCTGGAAGGCCTGCCCTTCGGAAGGAGACTTTGCCCGGCCGTCGTCTCCCGGCCGGGCAAAACTATTCCCCTCCGTGTCTCTGTGGTTGGATTTATGATGCATAGAAAAAATCAGGCTACCAAGTCCCGGCGGAGGGTGGGCGGTGCCCGCCTGATGCACCCTCGACGGACGCAGCCCTCTCTCGGAAAACGGCACGCCTGCTTCTGGAGGATCACCTGGCAAGGTGGGTTGAATGGAACGATCATGCTCAGCCGTGCAGTCTCCAGAATCACAAACGGTACAGCCTCCTCCTGATGGATGATTCCTCTCTCCATTCATGTTCATGTTGCAAAAGGTCTTGGGAATCGCTAGATTAGGATCGTTTTGAAAGTCACCGATGGGAACCATTCAGCCGAGGAGTCGAGACTATGTGGGACTATACCGACAAGGTCAGGGAGCACTTCCTGAACCCGCGCAACGTCGGGGAGGTGGAAGATCCGGACGGGGTTGCCGAAGTCGGTTCCATCGCCTGTGGGGATGCACTCAAGCTGACCTTCAAGGTGGACGAGAATAAACGGATTACTGATGCCAAGTTCAAGACCTTCGGGTGTGCCAGCGCCATTGCCTCCGCTTCCGCCCTCACCGAAATGATCAAGGGGATGACCATTGAAGAAGCGGAAAAAGTGACCAATCAGGACATCGCCAGATATCTTGGAGGGCTCCCCGAGGAAAAGATGCACTGCTCGGTCATGGGGCGTGAAGCGCTGGAAGCCGCCATCGCCCATTACAAGGGCACTCCGGAGAAAGCCGTCGATGGGCAGATCGTGTGCGAGTGTTTCGGGGTGACCGACCGTGAAATCGAACGGGCCATCCGTGAAAACCGTCTCACCTCGATCGATGAGGTCACCAACTACACCAAGGCCGGTGGGGGATGCGGCAACTGTCACGGCTACATTCGAGAGATCCTCGAACGGGTACAGTCCGAGGCGGAAGTGGCCCCTCCTCCCAAACCCCGGCTTTCGAACATCCAGAAGATCAGGATGATCGAGGAGACTATCGAGCGCGAAATCCGTCCTTCCCTAAAGCACGACGGTGGCGATATCGAACTGATCGACGTCATCGGCAATCGCGTGGTGGTAGCGGCAAGGGGCGCCTGTTCCACGTGTCATGCGGCCAATATGACGCTCAAGAATTTTGTGGAGACCAAGCTGCGCGAACTGGTCTGGCCCGAACTGGTGGTCGAGGAGGATTCCCCGTGAAAACCGTCTATCTCGACAACAATGCCACCACTGCCGTTGCCCCGGAAGTGCTGGAAGTGATGCTTCCTTATTTCAGCGAACTCTACGGCAACCCCTCGAGCATGCACACCTTCGGTGGCCAGGTGGGACAAAAAGTACGCCTGGCACGCGAGCGGGTGGCCGCCCTGTTGGGGACCGCAACCGAGGAAATCGTCTTCACCAGTTGCGGATCGGAAAGTGACAATGCCGCCATTCGGTCGGCGCTGACGGTTCAGCCGGGCAAGCGGCACATCGTCACCAGCCGCGTCGAACACCCTGCGGTGAGGGCGCTGTGTGCGCACCTGAAGAATGAAGGCTATCGCATTACCGAACTGCCGGTCGACGGCGACGGTCGCCTGGATATGGAGCAGTACCGGCAAAGCCTCACCCAGGACACCGCCATTGTCAGCCTCATGTGGGCCAATAATGAAACCGGGACGATTTTCCCGGTAGAACGTGCGGCGGAGCTGGCCCGATCTCGCGGCATCCTGTTCCACACCGATGCCGTGCAGGCGGTAGGGAAGATCCCCATCAATCTTGGGAAAACCGCCATCGATATGCTCTCGATTTCAGGCCACAAGCTCCATGCTCCAAAGGGTATCGGCATTCTTTATGTCCGCAAGGGCACCCGCTTTTCACCTTTTCTCATTGGCGGCCATCAGGAACGAGGACGGCGCGGTGGGACTGAAAACACACCCGGTATCATCGGTTTAGGCAAGGCCTGTGAACTCGCCGCTCAAAACCTGGAAGTGGAAAATACCCGCGTCTGCCAGTTGCGCGACAAGTTGGAAAGCGAACTCCTGAGGAGGGTGCCTAACAGCCGGGTGAACGGCGACCGGATGAACCGCCTGCCCAATACCACCAACATCAGTTTCGAATTCGTCGAGGGCGAGTCGATCCTGTTGATGATGGATCAATTCGGGATTTGTGCCTCTTCCGGCTCCGCCTGCACTTCGGGGTCGCTCCGACCATCCCACGTGCTCCGGGCCATGGGGGTGCCCTTCACCATGGCTCACGGCTCGATCCGCTTCAGCTTGAGTGTATACAATACCGAGGCCGAAATCGATTTTGTCATCGACAAGCTGCCGCCGATCATCGAGTCCCTGCGGACCATGTCGCCTTACTGGACGGCAAGTCCACAATGCGGGACAGCTTGATCGCCACCAATGACAACTTCTTTCGGTGCGGGTGGACCGCCTTTGGAGATATCTCATATCCTGTATCCCCATGCCATGCAAACAGTGAGATGGCGCACGGTGATCCGTCTTGACAACGAGTGAGGGGAATCGACGGGTTCTGCCAGAACATCAAATGCTCACGGCCCTACTTAAGCTTCAGCTCGACGCCATTGGCTTTGGCCTGGTCTGCCGCCGTGACGAGGACGGGTTCTCGCAGGAACAGCCGGCGGGGCTCGATCCTGCTGGCGTCCTGAAGGTACTCCTTGACCTTGACGGCCCATTCGTAGGCGAGCGACCGAAGATCATCATCGCTAACCTGGACGGTTGAGAGCAAGCGGGCCTTCATTTCGTCAGGGGGTGTCTTCGTGAAGATTTTGAGCTTGTCCAGCCCCTCTTTGGGAAACTCGTCATCATGGGCCGCTTTGAGATATTTCTCGAACTCATCCGGCGCAATCGTGATCTGGTCAAGGGCAACCGAGGCCCCGCCCCGTTCCATCACTTCCTTGAGCTTCCGGACTTTGAGCTTGTTCATGAAGAGCGCTTGTCGGAGGAGTTCCTGCCCACTTTCGCTCTGAACGTAGCCCTGGAGGTCGACCTCGAGGTTGGGGCGGTCGCGCAGGACTGTGGCCAATGCGTCCAGTTTTTTCACGCCGGTTTCCGGGATCTTGCCGTCGGCATCCACCATCTCGATCCGGTCCACTTCCCCCACTCCCTCAGGAAGCATTGCCCCCAGCAGCGCAAAGGGAGCAGTAACCGCTTTCATAAAAAGGTTCTTGAAGAAAGTCAGGATGGTGCTGCCAAGGCTGAATTGGGGATCATCCAGATCGCCGGTCACCGGTATCCCCAGTTCGATATGGCCCTGGCGGTCCTGAAGCAGCGAGATCGCAAACTTGACCGGGAGCGTCGTCGCGTCAGGACTGTCCACCTTGTCGCCCAGAGTCAGCCGGTCGAGCACGATGTTATTCGTGGCATCGAGTTTGGTCTCGGCCAGCAGGTATTTCAGTTCCAGGTGTAAATTGCCCTTCTCGAGGGTGTAGCCGACGTATTTACGGGCATAGGGATCCCAGCGGGTCATATCGATGTCTTTGAACGTGACGCTCAGGTCGGCAAAGAGATTGTCAGGAAACGGGCACACCTTGCCGGTGATCTCGAGCGGAGAGGTGCGATGGAGTTTGCCTCGCAGGTTCACGTCAGCCAGCACCCCCTTTTTCGAGGAGAGTCCCGAAATGGTGCCGCCCACCTCCTGCATCCGGGCGTGAACATTCGGCTTGATATGGACATCCGAAAAGGCGATGGTCCCTCCCTGCAGGTTGATCTGGCCGATACTGATCGCTGGCGGTTGTTCGCGCTTGATGGCGGAAGGTGGACCCTGCCGCTTCCGGCCGGGAGTTGCCGCTTCCTTCGACGGCGTTGAGCCGCCATTCGCAACCGTCCTGTCGGCTGCTTTCGGGAGCTTTTCCGGTTCACCGGCCGAAGTCGCCGTTTGCCCTTCGGCTTCGCCGCCAACGAGCTGAAGAACGTTGATCTTCGCGTCGGCACTGATAGCGATCCGTGCGAAGAATTCCCGCCAGTCAATCTGCTTAATACTGGCGCGGGTTGGGTTGTTGCCGACATCGAGTCCCTTTATCTCGAGGGATTTCCAACCCAGCAGGTCTTCTCCGGCCAGGGTATCCACCGACGAAAAGTCCGATAGCAGGACGCTACCGACATACGAGGTGTTGAAATCACCCTCCCCGGGGATTGCCACCAGCAGGTTGCCCGCCGCGGATAGCTTCCCGGACGTCAATTTGACTTTGACATCCGGGGGAAAATAGGGCTGGGCAGAGAGAAGCTCGATGTCTTTGAGGTTGAGTTTCAGGTCGGCGAACAGCGGTGAGCTCTTGATGTCTCCCTCCACCTGGACCGCGCCTCGCTCATTCACCCGACAGGAAAGGGTAAAGTTCGGCTTGCCTGCCGGATCGAGCGAGATATCTCGGGCTTCGAGCGCAAGCTGATCGACCAGGAAGGCAGTGGGTTCGGCCGTCATCCGATCCTCAAAGCGAATCGTGTAGTCCTTCATTGTCAGCTTATGGAGCAAAACCTTCCACGGAGTCGCGGCAGTCTCGGAGCTCACCGGTTCCGTAGCGTTTTTACCCACTGTTTCAGGAGGTGAGGGAACCAGCTGTTGGAGGTTTACCTGGCCCGCAGGATCGCGGACCAGGGCAAGCTTCGCCGCCTGCGAGGAGAGTTCATCTATGGTGACGACCCTCTCTGCAAGATTCAGATTCACCCCGTTGACCCGAAGATCGGGAATCTCGAGGAAATTATCCGGTTCATCCGGTTTCTTGAGTTTGAGGGCACTAAGAGACGATGCCAGGTCGCTGACGCCAATCACTACTTCCTTCTGCGCCAGGTCAAGGCGCACGGCAGCCGTTGCGCCCAACCTCCCCTCCAGCACTTGAAATAGAATCGCCTGCCGGTAATACGGTGCGTATTCTGGCAGTTCGAGCCCTGATACGTTCACCCGTCCGTCCCAGGCGAGAGGATTCAGCGAGAGCGAACCTTCGATGCCGATGGTTGCATTGTCCCCCGCCAGAGCCTCAAACTTCATCGCCGCCCTCGACCCTGCAGTGTTGCTCACGCCCTGGATGCTGAGATTGAGCTTCTCCAAAGAGGAGTGAAATGCCGGCTCAACCGCCTGATCAGCAACCCCGATTCGGCCCTCGGCGACGTCAATGGCATCAATGGCCACTTCAAAGCCTGCCCCTTCCTCGCTGGCGTTGTCCGCCGCTTCCATGCTTCGGTCAGCCGCGACAAGCTTCTGAAGATTCAGGACTCCGTCTCCGCCCCGCCAAAGAGAGAGGTCGGGCGACCGGATCAGAATCTTCGACAGGTGCAGCCGACTTGCGAGAGGTTCGAAGGATGCCAGTTCGATCTTCACCTGCGGCAGCTTCAGCAGCTTGGCATCATTTCGGTCGACGGCTTCAAAATCGCTCAAGCTCAGTTCGCCGGTGATCTTGAAAAGAGTCTCGTTATCGCCCGGTCCATAGGTCAGCACGGCTTTTGCATCGAGCAGCCCGGAGCACACTTTCACCTGCAGCTCAGACGGCAGATAGGCCACAAAATCCAGTACACTGAGGCTCTGCAGGTCGGCCTCGACGGACCATTCGGGATGGGCAAGGAAAGGCTTGCCGCGGGCAATCACGAACAGGGGGCTGTTATTGATCTTTGCTTTGACGGTCAGGTCAACGCTTCCATCGTCTGTTTCTCCCAGGCTGGAGACCAGCGGCAGATCGAGATGGAGATTGCCGAGGTGGTCCTGCGTGTCCTTGAGCTCGTCAAGGTAATCCACGGCGCCGTTGGTGATGCGGACGTTGTGGACCGAGAATTTGAATGTCTGCGGCTCTTCATGCGGCGTCTCCAATAACTCGGAGGAGGCGTTGGCATCAGTTCTTGCGGCCGGTTCAGAAGTCTCTCCCGACGGAGACTCCGAATCCGGTGCGGGAGCTTCGAAGAGGTCACTGAAATTAAATGCGCCCTCCTTATTGCGGGAGATCTTTACGTAGGGCCCATCGAGCCTCACTTCCCTGACGATGGGAGCGCGCTCCACCAGCGATCCTCCCTGCACCACGGCATACAACTCGTCGAAGGCCAGGAATCGAGCGGTGCTGTTCTCATCCGGGGCGGTGCCATTCTGGTCCCAGACGGCAAAGCCTTTGATGGAAACGGCCAGTTCAAACGGGTTGATCGCAACCTCCTGTATGGTAACCCTGCGATGAAGCACCTCCGAAAGATGCTTTTCCAACCGGGATTTCGCAATCCTGGGCAGGACCCAGAACCCCGCGACCGTATAGATCGTCATGGCGAGTGCCAGTCCCACCAAAAACAGGAGGTAGAATTTGGCCAATCGCTGATCTTTGTCGAACTTCATGCTAATCGCCTACCCAGCCGTCCAGGGGACAGTTGTCACATTTCGGTTTCCGTCGGCAATAGAGATGCCCTGTCCTTACCAGCAAGGCATGGTATTCCTGAAACCGGGAAACATCAGGATCGAGGGTGTCCATGAAAAAAGACCGCAACTCCTCATAGCCAATGACCTCCGGCACCCAGCCATGACGGTGAAAGATGCGGTGGGTATAAGTGTCCACCACAAACGACGGTTGCTGGGCGGCGTAGAGGATGATGCTGTCGGCGGTTTCGGGGCCGATCCCGCGAAGGGCCAGGAGTTCCGTTCGCAACTGCGCCAACTCCTGGCCCAGAAAGAGGTCGAGCTTACCCTGCCAATGGTTGTGAAGATGGTCGCAAAAGTCCTTGAGCTTCCTCGCTTTCTGATTGTAGTAGCCGGACGCGCGAATGAGTGGGGCCAAGTCGTGTTGAGGCAGGAGGACTAGCGCTTCGGGTGTCAGGAGGTGGTGCTCGCGGAGCCTGCCGATGGCCTGCTTGACATTCTTCCAGGCGGTGTTTTGGGTGAGGATGGCGCCCACGATGACCTCGAAGGGACTGTCTGCAGGCCACCAGTGCTGGGGGCCAAATGCCGCAAAAAGCCGTTCGTAGACCTCCTCAAGGCGCTGGCGACGTCTTTCCATCAGCCGATCTCGACCCCCTCGACGGGTGTCCCGCACTTGACACACTTACCGTCTCTGAGTGCCCGCCGCTGAATGGAAAACCCAAATCGTTCGATGACCAATTCCCGGCAGTGGTGGCAGTACGTGTTCTCCCCTTCATCGCCCGGAACGTTGCCGGTGTAGACGTAGTGAAGACCGGCGGCCTTGCCGATCTCGCGCGCCAGGCGGAGCGTGGCCACCGGGGTTGTGGGACAGTTGGTGAGCAGGTGGGTCGGGTAAAAGCGGCTCACATGCCACGGGATGCCCGGATCGAGCTCAGCGATGAATTTCGCCAGTTGTTGGAGTTCCTCGGGATGGTCATTGAGACCGGGGATCAGGAGGGTGGTGAGCTCGATCCAGACACCCCTTCGCTTCATGCTCTCGATGGTCCGGAGCACCGGTTTCAGACGGGCGCCACACTGGGTAACATAGAAATCGTTACTGAATGCCTTGAGATCGATGTTTGCGGCATCCAGGTACGGTCCCACCGCGGCCAGAGCCTCCCCGGTGAGGTAGCCGTTAGTGACGAACACATTACGGATGCCCCTTTCATGGGCCTGTTTGGCCACCTCCAGGGCATATTCCAGGAACACAGTGGGCTCGGTATAGGTGTATGAGATGGTTACGCAACCAGCTTTTTGAGCCTCCGTCACCACCTTTTCGGCGGAGGTCATGTGACCGAAGATCGTATTGTACTCGCGCGGAGCCTGGGAATGATCGGCATTCTGGCAGAAGAGACAGCGGAAGTTACAGCCAACGGTGGCAATGGAGTAGCTCCTGGTCCCGGGATAGAAGTGATAGAGCGGTTTCTTTTCAATTGGGTCAATGTTCTGAGCGATGAGCTTACCGTATACCAGCGACAGCAGGGCGCCGTTGCGATTCTCGCGAAGCCCGCACTGGCCTCGCATGCCGGGCTCGATCCGGCACGACTGGGCACAGAGAAAACAGGCAACCGCGCTCCCTTCGAGCTTCCTGTAACACATCGCCTCCTTCATGTTCACTCCTCGATCATGTTCGTTCTTCGATGGATGAAGGTCCAGGGCAAGCGTTCCCCGGCGCCTCTGATGAGCAGTCGGGCACCCATGGTGGCCGTTTCCTGCTTCGCCAGCAGACGCTGTGCAGGTTTGCCGGGCCGGCCCCCGACGGGGCCTGGTAGAGGATCGGATGTTGGGCTGTCATGAGCGGATAGCGCAGGTCGATCCGCATCCCGATGAAGTGCCCGAACGGCAACCAGCGAATAAACCGGGAACGTTCCAGGAAGGAAGAATAGCGCAAGGCATTCAGAGGAAATAGAAGACAGGTCTGCCACTTAATGGGAACCGTTCCAGTCAGAGCTTCGCTGGTCATTCGGGAGAGCTGAGAAACGCTGAAGAAACGGGCATGGCTGAAGACGGAGGATTGCCAGAGGCGCCGCAGGCAGTGTTGCCATGTAATGACCGAATAGCGGTTCAAGACGCCGAGCAGGAGATGGTGACGAGCCACCCGCACGGCCTCCTGGAGAGCACGGTACGGGTTGTCCACGTACTCGAGGGTGGTGATCAGGGCCACTGTGTCGAAGGCATTGTCGTCGTAGGGCAGGTCCTCGGCATACCCCCGGTCGAGGCTGACCCGCCCCGGGAGAGCGCGACGTGCAAAATCGAGCATATAGGGCGATGGGTCCAGGCCGGTAACCTGGTGTCCGTTCTGTAAAAACCATTCCAGGAAGTGCCCGACACCACACCCGACTTCAAGGACCGAATGCGGGATGGGGGGAGCCCACAACCTCTGCAGCAGTTCCCGTTCAATGGCGGCGGCGGTGCGCCCCGGTTCCGAAGTGAACCAGTCGAGGCAGTGCAGAGCATCTTCAAACTGGAAGACATAACCCACGAAGGCTAACTCCATGCCAAATCAGGCTGTTCTCAGCCCGGTTGGTTCTCGCCCCACTGGAGAATCGCCCCGCGCGCCCCGGACGTCACCAGATGCGCGTAGTGGGCCAGATATCCCTGCTTGACCCGGGGTTCGGGTGGAGTCCACGCGGCCCGGCGTTGTTCGAGTTCAGCCGCATCGACCAGCAGTTCCAGCTTCTTGTTGGGAATATCGATGGCGATCCGGTCCCCTTCTTTGACCAAGGCGATGGGTCCGCCCACCGCCGCTTCCGGCGACACATGGCCGATGGCAGCGCCATGAGTGCCACCGCTGAAGCGGCCATCGGTGATGAGCGCCACTTCCTTGCCCAGACCCATCCCAACGAGAGCGGCGGTAGGAGTGAGCATCTCCTGCATGCCCGGCCCGCCCTTGGGCCCTTCGTGGCGGATCACCACCACATCGCCCGGCTGGACTTGCCCATCAAGGATCGCCGTCGCCGCCTCGGCCTCACTCTCGAATACGCGAGCCCGACCCGTACGTTGCAGCATCTCAGGGGCTACCGCGGACTGCTTCACCACGGCGCCTTCCGGCGCCAGATTGCCGTAGAGGATCGCAATCCCGCCCTCATTGTGGTAAGGCCGGTCCAGGGGACGAATGACATCGTGATCCAGGACCGGAAAGCTCTTGAGATTGTCACCCACCGTTTTGCCGGTTGCCGTCATCGAGCTCAAATGGATAAGGTTGCCCGTGGCGAGTTCGTGCATGACGGCCTGAACCCCTCCCGCCGCATCGAGGTCTTCCAGAAAATGCGGACCGGCAGGGCGTAGACTGCAGAGGTGTGGAGTGCACGAGCTGATCCGATTGAAGGTCTCGAGGTTTAGAACGATCCCCGCCTCATGGGCTATGGCGGGCACGTGCAAAACCGTGTTGGTAGAACAGCCCAGAGCCATGTCCACGGCGATGGCATTTTCGAAGGCGTCCCGGGTGGCGATATCCCGGGGGCAGAGATTCTGCTGGATCATATCGAGGATTCGCATACCGGCCATTTTCGCCAGCCGAATGCGGGCCGCACTCACGGCAGGGATAGTGCCGTTGCCGGGAAGGCCGATCCCGAGGGCTTCGGTCAGGCAATTCATGGAGTTGGCGGTAAACATGCCCGCACACGAACCGCATCCGGGACAGGCACAGTCTTCCAGTTCCGCGAGCTGCTCGGCACTGATCCGGCCAGACTTGTAGGAGCCCACCCCCTCGAATACGGACACCAGGTCTACGGCCTTGCCGGCGGCTCGCCCCGCGAGCATGGGGCCGCCACTTACCACCAGGGCCGGAATGTTCAGCCGCATGGCCGCCATGAGCATGCCCGGGATGATCTTGTCACAGTTGGGAACCAGGACCAGCCCATCAAAAGGGTGAGCCATGGCCATGATTTCCACCGAATCGGCAATCAATTCCCGACTCGCCAGGGAATAGCGCATCCCCTGATGATTCATCGCGATGCCGTCACAGACGCCAATCGTGCTGAACTCAATGGGAGTGCCACCGGCAAGACGGATGCCGGCCTTTACCGCTTCGGTGATCTTATCGAGGTGGGTATGACCGGGTATGATTTCATTGGCCGAATTGGCAACACCGACCAGTGGCCCTTCGAGCTCCGTCTGGGTGTATCCCATGGCCTTGAAGAGGGAACGGTGGGGAGCCTTCTCCACACCTTTTTTCATTAAATCGCTGCGCATGCTGTCCTCTCTTGATCGAGCGTTCTTGGCTGCTCTAATTATGGTATTCAAGGCCGATCAATAAGCCTTGAACCGGGTACCATTTGTTGAAATGCGGAGTTCTTGGTCCCTTAGCTTTCACGGCAAGGTTAAAGTTACTGTATGAGCGACAATCTTGGCAAGGACAAAAGGGTTGGGGCGAAGGGGTTGGACCCGCCCCCTGACCCTCGATCAGAGATCGCGTTGCTCGCCCCATCCTTGTCTGATATAGTGAATTTCGATTCGTTACAGGGATACCAGGTGTCATTCCAGTACACTGGGCAAACGAGGCCTTATCCTAACCGGCCAGAGCAAGTTGAGTAGTCATATGAGAGTCATCTACACGCCATCAGAGTCTGATCTCTCTAAAGTTGAGGAATCCACCGTCTTCGTCGGTGATGCACGAACCCTCCCAAAGAAGCTTCCCTCAGGATTTTTCAGATGTTGCGTCACTTCCCCTCCATACTGGGGCCTGAGAGACTACGGGATTGGCGAGCAGATTGGAGCAGAGGCTGAAACTGCATACTACGTTCAGCACCTCGTTAAAGTCTTCGAAGAAATCCGGCGGATATTGTCGGAAGACGGCACACTTTGGTTGAATATTGGTGATTCCTATACCAGTGGCAATCGTAGCTATCGTGCACCTGACAGAAAGAATCCAGTCCGGGCAATGTCCTATCGCGCTCCCACCCCTGCCGGCCTTAAACCGAAGGATCTTGTGGGAATTCCCTGGCGTCTGGCCTTTGCGCTTCAAGAAGCTGGCTGGTATCTTCGTAGTGATATCATCTGGGAGAAGCCTAATTGCATGCCGGAAAGTGTGAGAGACAGGCCGACCAGAGCCCATGAGTATATATTTTTATTAACAAAATCAACGAAATATTATTATAATTATCAAAATATCACCGAGCCGAACGGAAGGAATCGGCGCTCGGTCTGGTCAATTTCGACCGAGCCGTTCTCGGGGGCCCATTTTGCCACGTTTCCGCCCAAACTGGTCGAACTGTGCGTATTGGCAGGATCTCAGCCGGACGACTGGGTCATTGATCCCTTTTTTGGGTCTGGAACAGTGGGGGCGGTATGCGAGCAGCAGCATCGGAACTATGTGGGGATCGAACTCAATCCTGATTATGCCGAACTTGCGGTCAAGCGGATTCGAAATACACAACGATTGCTTTTTACCCATGACAGGGAACTGGTACATTGAGCAAATTCATCGTACCCAAACCTGACCTGCAGATCGAATTCTTCAAACGGTTGGCTGCAATCCGGGATACTTACTTGCTGGACGCACTCTTGACGGTTGTCTCCAAGTTGGAAATACCCGATATCGACAAAGAGCTCGGCAGTCTGGTTTCCGGCTCAGGGCTGCGGAAGGTTGCTGGCTGGGGGTTACGTGGAGAGATTATCTTCCCCGTTCCCTGTGTGCTCCGCAGCCAGCCCAGGTTATTGGGCTATTACCGCCTGTTGCTCGGATTTTCCCAAAAACAATTCTATGGGGATCGCTACGGGTTTGCCACGTTCAAAACAATGGAAGACAGAGGCCGACTTTCCGCTAATCAAGAGGATCGGCTACGCTACTTGTGCGAGGCTCTTTGCGGCAGTGCGGAATTGCTCATCAACGGAACGGGTCTATTGTCGCGAGATCTGGTCCATGAACTCACCTTGCTTACGCTCGGTCCGCAGCTTCGCGGCAGCATTTTGAATGTCTTTGGTAATCGCGCAACACGAAGAGTGTTTGAGCTTATAGAGTCCTTGGTTGGGTCCGCTATTGAATCGAGCAGTACCAAATGGCTCAAGCTCAGAAATGCCGCAGGCCGAACCGTAAGGGTCGAGTTCAGTAGTGATCCCGACATTTGCCTCAGGGAAGAACTGCCTTCGGAAAAATACCGCAACCTCGTGGCGATCGAAATCAAAGGCGGCATGGATTACTCGAATGTTCACAATCGCATTGGAGAGGCCGAGAAGAGCCACCAGAAGGCTCGTAAGGAAGGATATGTTGAGTGTTGGACCATGGTTGGAGTGTCTGACCTGTGTCTGGAATTAGCCAAAAAGGAATCTCCTTCAACGGATAGATTCTACCATATTGACCGCATTGCCGATGAAAGATCAGAGGAATTTGAGGATTTTCGAGAGAACCTCCTTTCCCGGTTGGGAATTGTGGGATGATTGATCATGGTTGATGGATGATCGGTCGTAGGATGGATGACAACAAGCACATATCGTCGATTTTTGGGCCAGTACCGTCGCGTCGCCTGGGGCGCTCGCTCGGAATTGATGTGATTCCGCCCAAGACCTGCAGCTATGATTGCGTTTACTGTGAGTCAGGGCCAACCACCCATCTGACGCTCGAGCGGCAGGCTTTTGTGCCACCCGAACAGGTGATGCGGGATTTGACCGCCTATTTTGATGAACACCCCGCCGGGGCTGACGTGCTGACCTTCTCCAGCGCCGGTGAACCAACGCTGTATGAACCGCTGGGGGAGCTTATCCAGGAAATCAAGCGGCATTTCCAGGCCCTGCCGCTGGTGGTCCTGACCAACGGCTCGCTGTTGTGGAACACGGCGGTGCGGCAGGCCCTCGTGCCCGCCGACCGGGTGGTTCCTTCCCTCGACGCAGTGACCGAAGCCGTGTTTAGGGATCTCAATCGTCCCCATCCGACTCTTGAGCCCAGCCAGGTCATCGAAGGCCTGAAAGCCTTTCGCCGGGATTACCGGGGACAGTTCCATCTCGAGGTCATGCTGGTAGCCGGCTTAAACAATGCCCCCCATGAGCTGGCAGCAGTGCGTGGCGTGATCGAGCTCCTGCACCCCGACCGGGTGGAACTCAACACGGTCGTGCGGCCGCCAGCCTCACCAAACTGCCGGGGGCTCTCATCACTCGAAATGGAAGCGGTGCGAGGGCTCTTCCCTCCTGACACAACCGAGATCATCGGTCACTTCAAGGGTTATCACGGGCTGCAATCCGACCCGGGTCTTGCCGAGCGCGTGCTGAACCTTGTTCGACGCCGTCCCTGCGCGGTGGATGAGATGGCAGCGGCCCTGGGAGTAGCGCTTGACGCATTGCAGCACATCCTGCTGGGGCTGATGGCGAGGGATCGGATCACCCGCCAAGTATTCGACGGTCTCGAATATATTTGCCCGAAGGGCAAGGATTCTGACCCTACTTCCCTGGATTCTCCGCCTCGCTTCGCGGCGGGACCTCGGCGTTGAGAATCTCCACGGGGCGATCGGGGACGGTGCGTACGATGAGCGTCTGGGTAAAAAGCTCCCGCGCCAGGTTTTGGATGTCCTCGGCAGTAACCGCTTCGATCAGCGCCACGTACTTTTGATCGTATTCCCCGCCCAATCCGAGAACCTCGTTGACGGCCGTGCTTTTGGCCTGTGCCTCGATCGTCTCGAGCCCCAACCGGTGAGCGGTTCTGAGCATCTGTCTGGCATTTTCCAGTTCCTCGGCGGGCACCGGCTCATCAACCAGGCGCCTGAAATGCGACAGGACAATCTGCTGCACCCGATCAAGGTTATTCAGAGTGGTTTGGGTGATGACCCCGTAAAAACCTGCGCTTTTGCCATAGAACGGAGAAGCCCCCACCACGTAAACCAGGTCTTCGTTGCCACCCCGCAGCGCTTCAAAAAGCCGCCCGCCTGGATAGCCGGTACCCGCGAGGACTGCATCGAGGAGATCCAGAACCGGCCTTCCAGGGTTGTTGACGCTCATACCGTTGGTGCCGATAAAGAGCCCGCAACTGGTCTTGTCATTCTTCTTTTCGACCGTACGATCGGCCTTCAAGGGGCGGGTTTCCTCCGGCTGGACGGCAAGCCCGGTTGGGGCAAGCTTCCAGGGCTCCAGTTTCCTGGATACCGAGGCCAGAGCCTGCCTCATGTCGAGATCGCCGTAGACGGCCAGGACCGAGTGATACGGGTTCACCATCCGACGGTAGAAGGACAGGATCTCTTCGCGAGAGAAGGATTGCACCGACTCGGGAGTCCCCATCCGTTCATTGCGGTAGGATGACTGCTCAAAATAGTTCTCCTTGAACAGCCGGATCACTTCCGTCTGCCAGTTTTCATCGAGCTTCTTCAGGGCAAGCAGGGTTTCCTGACGCCGGCGGTCGATTTCATCCGGCGGGAACTGCGCGTTGCACAGGATGTCAGCCAGGATTTCGAGGGCAACTTCGAGATCCTCCTTGAGCACTCTGATGGACACCTGGTAGGTGTTGCTCTCCGATCTGCTCACCAGGCTCCCGCCGATGCCCTCGATGGCCTGAGCGATTTGACGCTTGCTTCGAGACTTGGTTCCCGCTATCAGGAGAGACGCAGTAAACGCTGACAGTCCCGGCTTTTCCAGATCTTCGAGGAGCAACCCGCCGAGGCCGAAGAGCTGGATGGTTACGAAGGGCAGAGAGGAGTCCTGCTTAAGGAAAACTTTGAGCCCGTTTTTCAGCTCATGAACCTCTGTCGAAGCAGCCGCCTGGCCCTCACCCGCTTTAGTTCCCGCCGCGTCGCTCTTTTCCGGCGGAGTTTCCGGTCTGACCACGGCCACGTTCATTCGGTGCGGAACCAGGTAGCGCCGGGCCACCTCACGGATGTCTTCCCGCGAAACCCGCCGCAGGTTTTCCACATAGCTTTCATCAAAGTAGGGATCCCCCGTTTCACAGTAAGATGAGCCGATCGAAAACGCGAGCGCGGATATGCTCTCCTTGCTGAAAATGTGCTCTGCGAGAACCAGCTTCTTCGCCTTGTCCAGCTCCTCTGGGCTCACCAGGTCTTTCTTGAACCGATTGATTTCCTCCTTCACGGGATCGAGAATACCGGGCCAGTGCTGTGAGTCGAGCGTAAGGGAAATCGCAAACTGGCCTTGGACAAAAGAGGGCGTCCAATTGGAGGCGCTCACGCTCAGGACCTTGTTTTCCTTGTCCTTCAGGCGTTGATGCAGGCGTGACGTCCTCCCTTCACCGAGAAGCAGTGCGAGGACGTCGAGGGCATAGAGGTCGCGATGATAGAGGGTGACCGAAGGAAAGCCCACGATAGCCTGAGTCAGCCGAGCCTGGGAAAGGGTCTTTTCTTCCCACCGGGGCGTGACCTGCTCGGGTTCGGCGATAACCGGCGAAGGAGCAGCGGCTTTGCGGGTGAACTCCCGAGTCTTCTCGGCGATATAGAGCAGGACCGCATCCGGCGAAACCCGGCCCGCCACCACCACCACCATGTTATCCGGCTGGTAGCGTTGCCGGTAATAATCTTCGAGCGCCTCCCGGTCCAGAGCGACAAAGACTTCTTCGAAGCCGATGATGGGATGGCGCACCGGACTGACGCGATAGGCAGTCTTCATGTAGAGTTTCCAGAGTTCGCTGCCGGGGTCATTTTCACCCATCTTCATTTCCTGCTGAATAACGGCCTTTTCACGCACCACCTGCTCCGGGTCGAGAGTACTCTCGCTAACGTAGGAAAGCAGCAGATCCAGAGCCTCCCGCCAGTGCTCGGAGGTCGTCGTGATATAGTAGCGCGTGCTGTCGAAAGAAGTGGACGCATTGGTCACCCCGCCCAGCCTTTCGAGTTGTTCCCTGGCTGCCTTCTCGGTAAAGGAACGAGTTGATCCCCCGGAGACCACATGTTCCAGATAATGAGAAATTCCCGAAGTCTGATATTCACCTTCGTGGATGGAACCGGTCCGCACCAATACCTGGGCCGCCAGGACATCACTCTCCGTGCGGGTACGGATGAGTACCGTCAGGCCGTTCTTGAGCACCACAAAACAGTCCCCGGGACGAGAGGCGATCGTCCGGTGCACCACCTCCCGCACTGCCGGAGCAAGATCGAACGGCGATCCGGTCCTGTCAGAGGCTTGACCAGGACCTGCCAGCCAACCAAGAACCAATAGACAGACTGCACCGATGGCCATTCTATGTTGCATTTCAGGTTCCTTCCATCTCGAAAAAGCACTCCATTCCTGCTTTGAGGGGCGCTCGCCGGTGTGCCCCTACCCCCTCACGGGGAGCATCCGTTCTGTGCGAAGCCGCTGTTGCAGCAGCATTGACTGCCCGTCAAGGAAAGCAAGCCAACGATGGACATTTCCAAGTTTACGATATGCCCATCGAAACCTGATGATCTATCCGCTATAAGCGTCCGGCCATGACCAGATCCCCAAGGTACTCATGGCGATTCAAAATTGCGGCTGGCAACGGCCAGCGAACGGGCGGGCGCCCCATTCCGAGGACCTGCCACTGGCCCCTGGTGCGGCCCCATTCAACGACTATGTCATCGAGCCTGGCTTTGCGGGCCAAAGCCCTGGTCAGCTCGATAACCATTCCATGCTCCGGGCGCCCGATGGGCAGGGGCTCATAGGGGAGGTCCGAACCTTGCGAGTGGTCCTTTCTTAACATTCCGAGACAGTCGGAGTAAACCCAAAGGATCTTCAAACGGAGCTCCCATCGAGTCGCTTCCTGGATGATCACCGGATTATGGGCAAGACAGGAAGCTTCCAAGGCCATCGCATTGTCAACCGTCTCTCTCGGGTGATGGGCGAGGGGCCCCATGGCTACCAGGGGGAACGCGAAATCCTTCAAAATCCTCTCTTTCTGCCTCCTGCCAAAATAGATGCGAGTGGCCGGATGAGGTGTCTGGGAACACGCCAGCAGAATCTGCTGTAGAACCCGGGAACGTTGCAGGCGATAAGTGAGGTAGCAGGGGAAAGTGGGAATTCGGAGGGCCTGGAAAAGGTAGGCGAATCGAGGGGTGGGGAAGAACACTCGGGCTGCGGTACGGAGCAGCTTCTTCTCAGCAGCGGAATAGTCATCGATCGTACTGCGAACACCCAGTGTGATCACGCCGGGGCAGGAGCGCAGAAACGGCCCCAGCGCGACTTTGGGAGGACTCATGGGGGATCTGGCCATGGTGGTCTGCTCAGCTGAACGGCCGACTCTGAGGGCGAAAAATGCGGCTCCAGGGACCTTCAGGGTCTTGGGGCCAACGGGGGCAGGGAGCGGCTGCGGGTGACTGCAACGCCAGGTGCAGCGGCACAGCTGGTGCCGGGATTGAGGAGCACATCGGGATGCACTCCATAATTATAGCTCCGCATGCGGAAATAGTTCTCCAGCAGACTGATCCGGCAGTCCACATAGTCATAGATCTTCAGGCGCCGGTCGCCGCCGACACCGTTCTGCTGAAGGTCCTTCAGAGCGTTGGCCAGAGACAGGTTGAAGTAGAGCGGAATGGCAAGAAAGAGTGTCTTCGAATTCAGGTTGCGGAAGCATTGTGACAAGGTTTGGGGACTTAACAGAATGGCCACGGCTCCTGACGGTGAGGGCAAATCCGGGCAAGGCACCATGTCTTCCTCTGCCTCCGCTACCGCCGCCGCCACGTCGGCCGGTT
Organism: Syntrophobacteraceae bacterium; assembly: GCA_033812955.1. Classification (GTDB taxonomy): domain Bacteria; phylum Desulfobacterota; class Syntrophobacteria; order Syntrophobacterales; family Syntrophobacteraceae; genus JADGQM01. The sequence continues at coordinate 17,999 of JAPXSS010000053.1, forward strand.
CCGGGCCATAGCTCAGAGCCGGAATGTTGCGCTTTGAGAGCTCGTCCTTGAGAGCCCGATGCTGTTCCTCACCTCCGTAGAGGACCAGGAGCGGCTGTGCTTCCTGCGAGAGCTCTTCGGCAATATCGTCAGCGATGATTCCGGTCCGCTCTTCGTCGCTCATCAGCGCTGAGAGCATGGGAACATAGTCGGACCGGCACACATACGGGTATTCAAAACCGGTAGCGCGGGCCACCACATGGGCATGGATGATGCCCCGCCCCTCCCGCGCGTCCTTCTCGTCGATCCCGTAAACCAACTCGCCGACGTAATAGTATACCAGTTTGGAAAGCCGATCTCGCCGCTGCGCAGTATTGGAGAGCCCGAGCATATAGCGACAGTCGAAGTTGGGGATGAGATGGGTCAGGATCTTGGAGGGACAGCGCTGGCATTCGTCCATGATCAGATAGCCGATGCGGTCCCAGATTTTGCGCCAGAAACGCATCACCTCGCCGGTGTGACCAATGGTGATGAATTGGCCCGGCTGGTGCACGCCCTCGGCAAAGAGGCCCACTTCCGAGCGGGGAATCTGAAGGAAATTCTCAATCTTGGCCAACCAGCCTTCGAGCAGGTCCAGTTTTGGAATCAGCACCAGGGTGGGCTGGCGACGCTGGGCTATGGTGTAAAGGGCAATGACGGTCTTGCCGCTTTTGTGGCCTCCCACGAGGGTGGCAAAATCGCGATCGAGAACGGCCTCGGCGGCATCCTGCTGGTAGCCCTTTAATTCTCCATGGAATTCCACCGGTACCGGTTCGAACGTTCGTCGCCGATCAACCAGTCGATAGGGTTGCTGGAATTTCTTGCACAGATCCAGCAGCTGATCCAGGAAGCCCCGTGGCAAGATATAGCTGTGGCCCTTCTGGCGCATGCAACTGATCTGCGGTGGGATATTGCCGATCCACTCGCCCCGGTTATGCCGCAATTCATAATCGGGATTGGTGAAAACCAGTCGCTCGTGGATCTTTCGATCCAACAGCGGCGATATTCCATCAGAAGGGATTTTCACACATTCTGCAAGCAAAATATTCAGCGTCTTAACGAACATCCACTACACCCTTTCCGGATGGTGACGATGCTGCTGCACGAGCCAGCAGCTCCCTTTCGAGGGCCGTGATCACTATCGCCTGGTATTTGATATGGCAGCGTTATAAGGCTTCTTCCACGATCCAGACCACCAAACGCGCCCGTAAGCACGCCTCCGCAGGCTACCCTGGACTAGTTTTCATTCTAACGTTCTTCCGGGAGCGAGTAAAGTGCTTCCTGACCATACTGCTTCGATCCGCTCCCAAGCCCGTTGGAGGCACTACGTTAACTTGCAGCGAACCGTTATTCAAGAACTCACCATGAGCTTTTACTCACCAACTATAATTTGACATGGACTTCCAACTTCACTACCTTTTCTCTCGATTTTGAAAGAAACTGGAGTGCTTTGTTGAATCGTCCGGAAATATCGAGAATCCGATTGGAGCAACAAAAGTGGACAATGCGGATACCACCTTTCAGCACCTTGGTAAACTGGCAAGAGAGTATCAACGGAAATTTCAAGAGCTCGAAGAGTTTGCGCAGACCGCCCATCCCCAGGCCCTGATGGCTCAGGTGAGGGCTCTCGGAGAACGAACCACCGATCGCTTTCGGTTCACACAGCAAGGACTGCTGACCCTCTTGAGGCAGCATCCGGAGGCCGACCAGCAGCAATCCATCGAGGCCTTAATGGCGCTCTCCAGTTGTTTTGACGAAATGCGGATTCTCTTCCAGATCACGCTGCAACGCCTGGATTCGTCCCCGGAGTAGCCCGGGACTATCACGGACTGCCTTTGTTGTCGGCGCCAGGACCTGGAGTGCGTGCCATTCACTGGGGCAAACCGGTACTGGGGAGTTTCTGCATCGGGGCCCGGCCGTGCGAGCGTAGCCCGCAGGGCCGCTACCATCGACCTTTCCTGACGAGCAAGTACAGGTTGCCGGGATGCTTCATGCGGCCGGCGAGTTCTCCAGCCTGAGTACCCGTTCCGCAGAAAAGATCGACTCTGCCGGGACCCTTGATGGCGCCTCCCGTGTCCTGATTCAAGACCCATCGGTGCAGCGGCTCCCACCCCATGACTTGACCGGCTTCATCGAGACGGGGTTGCTGAGCTTCCAGATAGCCCATCGCTCCCCGTGGGAAATAGCGCACATCAGTTGCCACAGACCGCCCTGCAGTCAACGGCACATTCAGGCTTCCCAGCGGACCTTCCGAAACCCAGCGGAAAAACACATAGCTCTCATTATGCCACATCACCTCGTCCCGGCTCTCGGGATGACGGTGCAGATAGTCCCGAATCGCCTGAAGGGAGGCCTTATCGGGAGTGAGCGCCCCCCGCTCGATCAGGAATTTGCCGATACTTCGATATGGGCGGCCATTGGCGCCCGCATAGCCAATTCGAGCCAGACGGCCGTCCGCCAGTTTGACCTGACCGGAGCCCTGAACATGAAGGAAAAACGCTTCGACGGGATCTTTCAGCCACACCAGCTGACAGCGGGCCTCACCGAGTCTCCCTGCTCCGTCAATTTCCGCCCTGGTGTAGTACGGCAAGACGCGATTCCCCTGGATGCGCCCCACCAGACGCTCGCCTGGGAAACGGAACGGATCGAAGGCCCCCAGGTCAATCGTCAGGAGATCGGGAGGAGGGCCATAGAGGGGGAACGCAAATTCGGGATCCTCCTGCAGACGACCTTCTACAATCGGTTCATAGTAGCCGGTCACCATGGAGGTACCCGGTTTGCCGTCACTGACAACCCGATAGATGTCAAAGCCATCGGCTATAGCGTCACGGTCAAGTCGTTTGTTTTCGAGGAGGTTGAGGAAATGTAGGAGGGAAGCCTTGAGGATATCAGACGGGAGTTCCTTTTCCCCTACGAAGAACTTCCGCTGCTCGGCGCGTTCGAAAAAGGCAAGACTGCGCTGAATGGCGTGCCTGAGGGATTCGCTATCCAGGTCATCGGCAAAAGTCGGCACCCTGCCCCGGGGAACCCGTTCAAGAAAGGACCTCTTCACGGGTTCCTTCGGCGGGGGGGAACAGCCAGCCACCAGGATTGCCATTCCCAGCCCCAGAGCCAGAATGCTTGCCGCTCGCGACAGCCGCGGTTCAGGTACCCATTTCCCAGGAATGGAGGTATTTCTCCTGTTCGTCGGTTAGATCGTCAATCCGGATCTTCATGCTTGCCAGCTTAAGTCGTGCAATCTCTTTATCAATCTGAGTGGGAACGCGATAGACCTGCTTATTGAGGATCGCCGCATGACCGACCATGTACTCAGCACACAGCGCCTGGTTAGCAAAGCTCATGTCCATGACGCTGGAGGGATGCCCCTCAGCGGCAGCCAGGTTGATCAGCCGTCCTTCACCCAGGACATAGAGGCGACGACCATTGGGGAGGGTGAACTCCTCCACGAAATCACGGATCTCACGCCGCGCTTCCGCCATGGCGGCGAGGGCCTCGAGATCGATTTCGACGTTGAAGTGTCCCGAATTACAGATGATGGCACCGTCCTTCATGACCACGAAATGCTCGCTGCGGAGGACGTGGATATCGCCGGTGAGGGTGCAGAAGAAGTCACCGACGGGTGCCGCATCGGCCATGGGCATGACCTGATAGCCGTCCATCACCGCTTCCAAGGCACGCAATGGATCAATTTCCGTGATGATGACCCGGGCCCCCATTCCGGCCGCCCTCATGGCAACGCCTCGTCCGCACCAGCCGTAACCGCTCACCACAAAGTTGGAGCCGGCAAGGAGCCGGTTGGTGGCGCGAATGATACCGTCAACCGTACTCTGTCCGGTGCCGTAGCGATTATCGAAGAAATGCTTGGTGTCGGCATCGTTGACTGCAATGATGGGGTACTGCAGCACCCCCTTTTCCGCCATGCTGCGGAGCCTTATAACGCCGGTGGTGGTCTCCTCGGTCCCTCCCAGGATCCCGTCGAGGAGTTCCTTCCTTTCGGAGTGGATGGTGCTGACCAGATCCGCCCCATCATCCATGGTAACCTGGGGGGAGGCCGCCAGGGCGGCATGGATGTGCCGGTAGTAGGTGTCCTTGTCCTCGCCCTTGACGGCAAAAACCGGGATTTCATCGTGCACCACCAGTGATGCCGCGACATCGTCCTGGGTACTCAGCGGATTGGAAGCACAAAGCCGCACTTCGGCACCGCCGGCCTTGAGCGTCTGCGCCAGGGTGGCGGTTTCCGTGGTGACATGCAGGCAGGCCGCCACGCGCAGGCCTTTCAGG
>JAPXSS010000054.1:0-21925 GCA_033812955.1 Syntrophobacteraceae bacterium
CCCCACGGCCTTGCTTTACCAGAGTATCGAGCAATTGCGGCTGGTTGCCGCCAAGAAGAATATTGAACTCCAAACCTACATTGCCGATGATCTGCCGCTGCTCGAACTCGATGAACGGAGAATCCGGCAGGTATTTGATAATCTCTTGAGCAATGCCCTGAAGTTCACCCCGGAGGGAGGGCGCGTGGTGATGGCGGCTCAGGTTCGGCGAAACCGCGATCGGAGCGCCCGCCAGGTCAAGATCATTGTGTCCGATACCGGCCCCGGTATCCCTGAAGAGGACCTCGAGAGAGTCTTCAAGCGCTTCTACCAGAGCACTGCGGGCAAGGCCGAAAACCATCGCGGGACCGGCCTCGGACTGGCCATTGCCCGCCACATTGTTGAGGCTCACAAGGGTTGCATCCGGGTGGAGAGTCTGGTAGGGCAGGGGGCGAATTTTGTGGTCACTCTGCCGGTGGCTTCGGCGGTGACGGAGGGAGCAGAGGCTACGGAGGCCATGGGATGAGGATGAGATGGGATGAGGGGATGGCGGGGAAGGGATGGAAGCGGGTATTGCTTCAGACCATTCTGGTTCTGCTGTTTTGCTGGGGGTGTAGTCGGGCTCCGGTGACCATTCCCCCCATGCCTCCTCCTCAACCCGTCTTTCCGCCCCAGAAGGTTATGGCATCGGGAGACTATGCCGGGTTTCTCGCTGAGAACCAGAAGGCGCTCGCTGAGTGCAGCGATCAGAACCTTTGCCAGGAACCCCTGTTCAACCTGGGCTTCATTTACGCCTATCCCAAGAGCCCATATTATCAACCGGGCAAAGGGCTGCCCTATTTCGAAGAACTGGTTCAGCGGTACCCCGAGAGTCCGTTGGCTTTTCAGGCCACGGCCTGGCTCCATCTGATGAAGCAGCACATCAGTGCCGAGGACCGGCGGCGGCGCCTGCAAGGCGAAATGAAATCCAAGAATGCGGCCATCAACGAACTCAAGAAACAAATCAAGCGTTCCCATGAGATTGACCTCAAGATCGAACAGAAGGAGCGGGAACTCCTCAAATAGGGCACAACATGCCAGGAGAAAAGATACTCGTTGTCGACGATGATCGCGGCTTGCTTACCCTGATGAAGGCCCGCCTGACGGCGGCGGGCTATGACGTCATCCTGGCGGGCAGTGGGGAAGAGGCCTTGGCTCTGGGGCAGGAAACGATTTTTAATGCCGCCGTGGTGGACTTCAAAATGGAAGGGATGGACGGGATCACCCTCCTGGAACGTCTGTTGATCCTCCAGCCCCACTTGCCGGTGATCATCCTCACTGCCTACGGGACCATCGCCGGTGCCGTGGAAGCAACCAAGAAGGGCGCTTACGACTACCTCACCAAGCCGTTCGAGGCCAAAGACCTGCTCTATCGGCTGAGCAAGGCCATGGAGGTGAGGCGGCTCAAGGTAGAAGTCGAGCGGCTCCGGTCATTGGTCCGGGAGCGCTATCAGGTTGACGGTATTGTCGGGACCAGTGTAAAGATGCAGCAGATCCTCGCCCAGGTGGCCCACATCGCCCCTACCGACTCGACCGTGTGCCTGTATGGCGAAAGCGGGACGGGCAAGGAATTGATTGCCAAGGCCATCCACCTCAGCAGCCAGCGCTCACAGGGGCCCTTCGTGGCCATCAACTGCGGGGCCATCCCCGAAGGTCTCCTCGAGAGTGAACTTTTCGGCCATGTAAAAGGGGCTTTCACGGGAGCCATCCGGGCCAAGCAGGGACTTCTGGAGCAAGCTGACAGCGGGACGCTCTTCCTGGATGAAGTGGCGGAACTCTCACCAGCGCTCCAGGTGAAACTGCTTCGGGTCTTCCAAGAATACGCATTTTACCCGGTTGGCGGGGTGAAGCCGGTACAAGTCGATTTGCGACTGATCGCCGCCACCCACCAGGATCTCTGGAAGGCCATCGGTGAAGGAAGATTTCGCGAAGACCTGTTCTATCGCATTCATGTCATTCCCCTTTACCTGCCCCCCCTGCGTGAACGACTGGAAGACTTGCCCCTGCTGACACAGCATTTTCTGCGTCTCTTCAGCAAAAACCCGGCCAGAGACCTTGCAGACTTCTCCCCCGAAGCCATGCAGCGGTTGATGCTGTACCGGTGGCCCGGCAATGTCCGGGAACTGGCCAATGTGATAGAGCGAGCGGTAGCGCTTTCCGCCGGCGGAACGATCACCTCCGCGCATCTGCTTCTCGGAAGAGAAGAAAGCGGGGTGGCGCGGCAGCAACTGCTACCCCTGAACGAAGCCCGCGAGGAGTTCGAGCGGGCTTACCTCTTTCAGCTCCTGACCGCAACCGCCGGCAACGTCTCGCGGGCGGCTTCGATGGCCGGCCGCTACCGTGCCGAATTCTACAAGCTGCTACACAAGCACGATCTGAACCCCGATGCCTTCCGCCAGGAAGATAGTAGCACGGGAGCTCCGGAACGCCCGCTCTGTTGATGGCAGACCTTTAACCCGCTTGAGGAACTGCTACCGCTGCGAAATGAACGGCAGGACTGTAGGGAAAAGCCTACAGGGGCGTCTCCTCTGCCCTTCGGCAAGCTCCAATAAGAGCGGGTGGTGATGGCTGGCAACCGCAGCATCAGCTCCTTGCCACAACGGCAGAAAAGAGCCAGGCGTCTTGCTTCGGGGGTCTTCTCCGGGCAGGTGGCCGGATCTTCACCCACCCTGGCATGCTGTTTGCCATGCCAGGTGAGCAGGCCCTTGAAACCCTTTCTACATCTTCTACATCCCCGCTCCGTCCAAAAGAGGAAGGCGGGTGGAGGCAGCCAGTCAAGCCGCCAGGCCAGCCCTCCACCCTGCGCTCTCCTCCGGTGGCGAGGAGGCCGGGTTTTCAACGGCCGGGCGCGGATTCGACCGGTACCGCCGGCGGGGGCAAAGGAACCGCAGCCCAAGGTGCATAATGTTGGCCGGGCTAAACCTGGAGCAATCATGGTGAGAAGGAAATGAGGCTTCCGATGAAATCAGTCAAGCTCATATTGGTAGCGGGATTGTTGACAGCAACCCTCGGTTGTGCCGGAATGACGGCGACCCAGCAGAGGGTATTGAGCGGCACTGCCCTGGGTACGGCTGCCGGCGTTGGCGCGGCGGCCCTGCTGGGCGGTTCGCTCGCGGTCGGCGCGGTGACCGGCGCAGCCGCCGGCGCTGTGGGTGGGGTCATCGTCGACGGCATGGAAAAATCTCGGTAGGCCTGCAAGCCGGCTTCACTCACGACCCAAGTGACGGGCAAGTGAATTACAGGGATGGACCTGAGCTGCACCTGAGATAGTGATGGATCGGTGGCGAGAACAACTGCGCCCTTACCTGCCCGGCGGCCTGAAAGGCGCCGCTTGCACCTGGCAATGGCTCCTGGTGGGTTTGATCTGTAGTCTGATGGCAGGGTGTGTTCCCCGGCAGACCCTCGTTGCTACGCAGCCTGAAAGTGTGGACCTCTCCTGGACCATGCGACCGGTCAGCACCCAGGAACTGGAGATGTGGGCCGAAAAGGACCCAGAGCTAAGCCCCCGTGTCTGCCAGGAGATTCTCGCCCGGCTCAACCTCAAAGGCTACCTCTACATTAAGAAAGACATTGAACGGCAAAGGCCGCTGAAGGTCCCCAACGATTTCCATGCCTATCTGGCCTGGACTCCAATGCCACGCCGAATCCCGCACGTCGGAGAAGAGACGAGATTTATCCTGGTAGTTAAAGACATTCCTTTCCTTGGCTGGTACGAAAGGGGTTCTCTGCAGGGTGACACCCACATCTGTATCGGGAAAAAGCCGGGGTGGACCAAAGTTGGCTCATACCGCGTACACGAAAAGGATATTGACCATGTCTCAGCCAGCTATCGCAATGCCTACGGCTCTCCCGCGTGGATGCCCTTTGCAATGAGGATCTACGAGCGGGTCTGGATCCATGCTGGCGATATCACCAGCGGGTACTGCTCTCACGGCTGCATCAATCTCCCGCTGGAGACCGCCGCCAGGCTCTTCAAATGGGCGGAACCGGGCACCCCGGTACTGATCGTGGAGTCCCTCGAAGACCTCCCTCAAGCCTTCGGCCGCTATGCAGTGTTGCCGGGGAAGACAGCGGTGCTGGAGGACGGCAGCCTGACAACGGGACCCGACTGAGCGGGCGGTGTGTCTCACTCAGCCGGGCCCCCTATTGCCGGAAGCACAGGAATCAGGTGTCGTTGAAGAGGGTTGCTTTTCAGGGAGCCAGTACCCGTGACACCAGGCTGGTAATGGCAGACCGATTGGCAGCGCTCAGATCATCAACACTCAGCGAGACGGCCTTGAAACGGATGCCGAACTGCGATTCGATCTGGCCGATCTTGGTCAGCCTGTCCAAAACGGGCGTGGAACTCTTGCTACCGTATTCATCCTCGAGAAAAAAACGATTCCCACCCTTGTCCTTGTGTCGGGCAAGCATTTCCAGGATGTAAGGGCCATACCAGGTATCCAGCAATTCACCCGACCAACTGTTTGATTGAAACCAACCAACATTCAAGTTCATGGCATGCTGCATGAGCAGATCATTCATCTCCGGGTTACCGTCATACAGATGGTTGACCATGAGGATCGGCGAAATGGTGCTCAGCAGATTGGAAAGAGCGGCATGAACATTGACATGCTTCTTTTCGGCATCCATCAACTTGAGATAGAATGCATCATAGTCATTCTTGAAAACAGCCTGCCAGTCATAGCCCAGAATCGCTTCCTCACCATAGATCCCTCCCACCGACATCTGCCACCCATCCGGCAGACAAGCGGGATTATCCTTCAACCAGAGACCGAATTTCAGCATGAACTCTGTGATTTCTTCAAGATAGGTCTGATCCCAGGGTACTGGCTGGCGATACCCTTCTTCCCAGTAATAGGCGGCCTTTTTCTGGTCGAACAGCCAGCTCGGTGAAGACTGGATCCACGATCCGCCGTTGAAGTAGATCCGCAAAATGCACTGGAGTCCCTCTTTCTTGACCGCTTTGATGAAGTTGCCCAGCGTCTGGAACGCAAACCCATCATCTTTGGGTTCAATATCCTTCCATTGCACAATGAGATTGACGAACTGGAGGCCGTAAGAGCGCGCCATTTTGGCTTTGGGAACAACCCAGTAATTGAGGTTGTTCGAAGTGAGGGGAGAAACCGGAAGAAAAATACCCACTCCCCCGTCGAATTCAGCCTGGGCCGCTGGAGGCGCTGCAAACATGGCAACCAACAACACCAGAGAAGTCAACAGCAGGCTCGTCCCGGTATGCCGCAGATCGGAGCCGAGCTGGAAAGCCGCGACTCTACTACCGTTTATCAACTGATTCATGATCCAATCTCCTTTCTTTTCGATGCCAGAGTGTCGTTTGAAACCATTGCACAAACAGTGCCCGCGATCCGGAATCAGCCCGACCGTGCTTTCTTTATTTCGCTAACACCTTGATATGAAATCTATTTTTGACAGGCATCAAAGAGCGCGGAGACTGGCAGAGTCATTGTGGGAGGCTGCGGTCGTACCCGAAAACTGTAAAGGAAACCGTCGGAATCTTTAGAATTATCAGCTAAAGGGTTATGATACAAGGGTTCACGCCGATCAGATAATTGTAAAGAAACCCGACATAATGGCAGGTTCGAGCGCTGGCCGGAACGAAGAAGGTATTCTCCATGCAGCCGCTGAGGCAGTGCGACGAACACCCTGCCGGCGGGACGCTCTTGCCTGTGGTAGCCAGCCACGGGGACAAAGCTCCCTTGGTGACGGCTGATACAGAAAGGTGTCTCGACTTACGGTATTGTACTAGGTGCCGTCTGAGACCGGCGATAGCCTCGCAGAACCGTGATGCGACGGCACTACTTGAGATACCGGTAGATCCGAGCCGGCACAGGATATTGGCGATCGTTCAGGAGCACTCCGGAAACCTTCACCCCGCCCTGCTGAAGCTTGTCCAGGGCCAGCTTGCTCACTTCTCGACGGGAGCTGGCGTATCGGCACACAAACAGGACCAGGTCGATGTTGCGGGCAAAGCCGATGACGCGGGGGGATTTATGGACCGGCTGACCATCGAAGACCGTCACATCGAAATGATCGGTACAGTAGGCAATGAGTTGCCGAATGGCTTCCTTTGCAGAAATGAAGTGGCTCATACCAGCCAAGTCGAACGGTGGCGCATCAGGCAGCAGATAGAATCCAGGCGTATCGGTTTCGCGGATAAGAGAATCAAGCGGTCGATTTTCTGTGAAATAGGCGGCAAAGCCAGGTCGCCCCTCCTCACCCGAAGGAGGCTGGTACGGCTTCCGTCCCTCGGGATCCGTCTCCACGTAGAGAGTTTTGAGCCTGTATTCAAGGCTCAGCAGGAGGGCAAGGTGATAGGAGAGAAACGATGTTCCTTCACCATAGTTGGCGCCACAGAACAACATGGTTTTGGGGCGTTCAGAGACTCTGAGCATGAGTGCGGACCAGATGTTGTGGAGATCATAGCGAAGTTCGCTCATGATATTTGACCGAGATGAGCGTTTCTCTTTCCCTCCGTGGGTCATTCCGTCCCGACCCGAACGACTCCCCGGGGCGACGATTTCCTTCTGCTTCTCGTATTCGCTTGCGTTCATGATAACCCTTTCCTGGGTTGGTTACCGCTCATGAGAGGGGGAGGGTGCTGACCGCGGGAGTTGCCCGCCAATACCCTTATAACGTTCCCGTCTTCCAGGCGTCATGCAGGGCAAAACGATCATAAAGCCCATCCGCCAGCCCTCCGAAGAAGAAAAAGGCCAGGTTCACGAACAGGCAATAGGAGGGTTCCACGAATTGGTTGCAGAAGATCTGTACCAGTAGCACCGCACTGATCACAACAAGCAGATTGTCGTTCGCGATACCCTCCCCCGGTACCTCCGAAAAAGCTTGGGCGATTCTTCTAAAGAGTTGGATGATGATCGCCAGATAAAGCAGGACGCCCACGAGGCCCAATTCCACGAGCATTCCCAGGAGATGATTGTGCTGAGCCTGGTTTTCAGTACAGTCCATGGCCATCACCCGACCTCGGTATTGCTCCATGTAGGTTGGAATGAACCGTCCCAGCCCAATGCCCGCCAGCGGCTGCTCCTCGAACATCACCAGCGACCGGGTGAAGAGGGAGGCTCGGACAAGCACCTCTTCCAGTTGCAGGATCCCACCCTCACGCCTATCTGTTGACGCAAGCCGTGGGGTGCTGCTCAGAAGCGCCACCAGCAGCAAGGCCAGAGGGAGTGCGAAGGCTTTCCACTTGGGGATACCGGTGCGGTAAAAGAGGAACAGAATCATCAGTGCAATGGCGAAGCCGAGATAGATGGAACGAGTCTGGGTGAAGAAGACGGCCGGAATGAAGGGCAGGAGCAGCAACGGTCCCAACCGCCCGAGGGTTGTTCTTCTGGCGGCGCTGGAGGCGAGCAGATGGCATCCCGAGAGGAAGCCAACAATCAGAGCAACGCCGTTGAAGGCCGCGTTAAGAAATGGTCCTCTGGCTCGATCCGGATGAAGCGTAATCTCGGGATTATTGATGAATTGGGGATATACCAGCTGGCGCCACCCCATGAATTCGAAGAAGCTGATGACGGCCAGGTAAAGCCCCATGATGAACAAGGCCTGCAGCACTATTCGGATATTCTGTTCGTCCGTGACATAATTCTTGGCAAAAACAAAAGCCACAAAAGGGAACAGGTAACCATTGATGAAAAGATTCCAAGGTGATGGGTAGGATGGATTGCCGGGCTTAAACCCATGCAGGACCATGGACACGAAACAGACCAGGCAGAAGAGGATCATCGAGGTTTCGAGGGCCAGATTGCGATTTCGAAAGACCCGCCCGGACGCGATGCCGGAAGCCACGATGAGCAGAACCAACAGGAACAGCGCCCGGTCAATGGTGATATCGAACAACCCGCCGACGTGAATCTTCAGGAAATATCCTCCCCAAAAGGCGGTGGAGACTAGCCACAAAGCAAACAGCAGGGTTGAGAAAGATACCAGGTCTTCACGTTCCGAGTGTTTGCGGAGCGTCAACCACACCAACAGGACAAGATAAACCAAGGACGCTCCGGCCAGCAGTAAAAAAAACTTCGTCATGGTGTTCACTCAATGTGGGAAACGGACCAGATCACGTCTGCCGCCAGATAATGTTCCACATCCTCCGGGTTCTTGATCGTGTGATCGAAATATTCCACGGTCAGGGCGGTACCGAGAGCCAGGAAGAGCCCAGAAAACAACCCGAGGAGCAGAATGAGCGTGCGGTTTGGCTGGAACGGCTTGAGGGCTGGTTCCGGCTTTTCGACTATGGTCAGGTACTGATTTTCCTGGTTGAGTGCGTTGGCCAGGCGAGCCTGTTCCATCTGGTTGCGCGAGGCTGCATAGGCGTCGCGGGCCAGAGCAAAATCTCGCTTCAGGTGCTCGTATTTAGACCGCTCCTCCGCCGTTGCCCGAATCCTCCCTTCCAGGTGCGTGATCAATTTCCCCAGTTCCTGCATGCGGGCTTCAAGGGTTCGGGCAGCGAGTTGCTGAGCCTGCACCGAACGCTCCAGCTCCTCCCTGAGAGATCGTACATTGAGGTCCAGCTCGTCTTTCACCTGTCTCAGGGGTTCATACTGAGCGGAAAACTGGGGGCGCATCTCGTTGAGTTGTATCTGAAGCTGTGCAACGCGATTCTTGAAAGCAGTCACAGCGCGCCCGGGGCCCTCCATTTCGGTCGGAATCAGAGGGATCTTATCGAGTTTCAGTTCACGGTCGAGGGAGCGTGCCGAAGCCCTCAAGGCTGCCAGTTCTTCCTGTAATTCATGGCTCTTTCTGGTGAACTGGGACAGCATAGCATATGGCCCCACCTCTAAATTGGTCTTTCCGGGTTCCAGGTTGAGAATGTCGACCAGAACCAGCGCATTATCTGCCTCGTACTGCCGTAGAATCTTGTCCTTCTCTTCCATTTCATCCGCCAGCATCTGGGTGTGTTGTCGGAAAAACTCGTAAGAATAATCCGTCTTGGATTTGGAGAATTCCCCGTAGACGGCCAGGTAGGCATCCGTAATGGCCTCGGCAATGTGGGCGACTTTAGTGGCATCGTCACCGGTGTAGCTGACATAATAGACACTCGAGCCTTCCGAAGTTTCTCCACTTGGTGGGGTCACTTCGAGATTCTTTCTCAGATCGAGAATGGCTCGAGAGATTTCCTCGGGCCTGATGCCGGGGTAGACTTTTCGGACAGCCATGCTCAGAACCCGGTTGGAAAGAACGATCTCCTTCTGGTCTTGGAGAAAGCGTATCACTCTATTCTTGTAATCAAAATAGGCCTCCCGCTGCAACGGGTCTAATTGCTGCGGAAACGAGACGGAAAGCTTCGCCGAGGACCGATAGGAAGATGGACAGAAAACTGCCACGGCAGCCACCACGAGGAAGACCACACAGAAGACCGTCAGGATCAGCCTGGCGCGATAGAACACCACAAAGACCAGCTGGTTCAAAGTCGTCCTGGTCGGCCGATCTTTCCCTTTTGCTCTCTCGCGTTCCATCTGTTGCTCCTCCGAAAAAGCTGGTATTCTCAGACCTCGAGTCGCTCCATCGCAGCTTATGGCATGATACCGGAAAAACCCTCGCCCCTTGCTTCCATCGCTCTATCGGCCATCCAGACTGTTGATGTCATAGTTGATGGAGAAGACCGTCTGGAAAGGCAAAACGGCATAAAGTCCCTTGGTGAAGATTCTCGCCACGACATCGTCGAAGGCGTCGATGGGAGTCTTGGGCACATAGATGATATCCGCGGGTTTGACCACAAGGTTCAGGTATGCCCCCTCATACTCCAGCATGGACTGCAGATCCACCTTGAAGGCTAGCGGTTTCTCCAGACCATCATTTCTGAGCACGACCACTTCGGTCAGGCAGGCGCTGGTCTTGTATCCTCCCGCCAGGGCAATGGCATCCATGAGGTTGATCCTGGCAGTGATTTCATAGGCGCCAGGTCGCTGCACCTCACCCACCAGGTAGATTCTCGGATGGTGGATTTCGAGCAGGATGAGTGTGACCTGCAGGTTGCGGATGTATTCCTTGTATTGGTCATTGATCATCTCTTCCAGTTGCGCAAGGGTCAACCCCTCTGCCATAATCTGGCCGATAATGGGAAAAGAAATGCGTCCATCTGGGGCAATGGGGGCGATCTTGCTCTGACCGCGCGGGGCGGTAGTGATTGCTCGCTTCAGCTCATCGATCTTGATGTTGAATTGTTCCAGAGCCACCGTGATGCAGGGCGACCGGACGTATTTCGAGTATTCCCGATTCAGCACGGCTGCCAATTCCGTTGGGGTCAGCGACTCGGCCCGCACGTCACCGATAAGCGGGACCGTGATCTGGCCGTCGGTTCGTATCAGAACGGTGGTGCTGAATTGCGGATGATAGGGGAAGGTGATGCTGATCTTGTCCTGAACTTCCAGCTGATAGGCTTCGTCGGTTCGCCCGTACCGGATATGGTAGACAACCTCGATCACATCGGACGGCCCAAGCCGATATTCGGGAATATTGGGGACCGGGATATTCCGCAACGTCTGAAAGTCGTTACGGAAGGCAACTTTCTCCGGGGTGAGCGCCAGCGATTCTTCTCGATCCGCCAGCCGCTGAAGATCTTCCGGGTGCGTGATGTGCAGCCTGATGTCCTGGCGGGAACTGTCGGTGCCAGCACACGCCACCAGGCAATGCATCATGAGGAGTACGCCAAGCAGCAACCGGCAAAGCCTGGGCAACCTCACCCACGGCCAACCACAAGGCCGCTCCGGCAATTTCCTCCCCAGGCCCTTCACCCATCCTGTACAGACCGCCAAACTGCCCGCCACCATGAAGCACCCTCCTCCTTGGTTTTTGACTATCGGCCTGTTGAACATACCGGCCAATTCTCTGCCCCCAATGGTTCAGGCAACCGGCGAGAATCGTTGAGCAGCGCAATGAACGCGGCGACTTGCACGTCGGGCATGAGATCCGCCGCACGCCTTGCCTTGGCACCCATCTCCAGGGCAAGCCGGGGACTCTCCCAGAGGGCGGCGATGGCAGTTCGGAGCACATCGACGTCACCCGGTTCGAAGAACAGAGCATCCCTCCCAGGAACGGCATATTCTCGAGTCGCCCAGTTCCGAGAAATGATAAGCGGAGAGCCCAGAGCCATGGTCTCGAGCATGGCAAGCTGGCCCGCCGCAACCCTCCGACCCGTGATCGGCAGCACCACGCAGCGGGCCTGCAGATTCCACCGAATCATGCTCGAAAGCGGTAATCTGGCCGTGATAAGGGAAACATTGGGCGGTAGCGGCTGAGAGGGTCGATAGGCCTGAGACAGAATGACCGTCGGAACTCGCAGTTCCCGTACCGCTCGGATCAGCGTCTCGTAGTCGCGGTCGCTATTGCCGTACGAAAAGAGATAGTCCTTCCGCGGCAGGGGTTTGATTCTCAGGAAATGCCGTGGGGGCGCCAAGGGGAAGAAACGGATGTGTTCTCGTGGGATCTTGAAGAATTCAGAATAGATATCAGCCTCCTGGGTGGACGTGCAGAGAAAGCAATCAATTCCCCTGGTAGCCCCTCGGAGGAGTTGCAGACGCTGCTGATAGGCTAATCCCTTCCGAGCCATATTGATGTGAAAATCCTGGATGATGTGTTGCCCGTTCCAGGCAGAGCGGTAGAGGCGGTTCAGCAGGCCAAAGCAGACCCCCGTCCTCATGGACCAGGAGACCACAATGTCAAATTGCCTTCTGCGGCCCATGGCCAACAGCGGCAGATAAAACTCGGCAAGCCATGAGCTGGCGCGGTTGAAAGGGCTGTACGGAGGAAATGGAAAGACCGGCTGCAGGAGGGTCACCGAGATTCCTCTGGCCTCCAGTGAATTGAGCAGATCCCATTTCCCCTCCTCTCGCCAGTGCACGAGAATCAATACCCTCACCCCGTCGAGAGTCCTTCCGCCAGAAGCCGCTGCCACTTGTCAGGTCCTTTTCCGCTCTCCGGAGCGCTCCGAGAGGCTTCGCCGGGATTCACGGCAATGGTTCGGTGAACGCTGTTTGAATGCATAGGTTTGGAGAAGAAACTCCTCGAATTCCCGGCACATCCGGGTCACGCTGAGCCTCTCTTCGACCAGCTGCACCGCACGCTTGCTCATCGCTCCGCGCAATGCCTCATCCTGCAGCAAGCCGATCAAGCAGGCAGCCAGCGCGTCCGCGTCCCCGACGGGAATGAGCATTCCCGTTTCGTTCGGAATCACTATTTCCCTCATGAAACCGACATCGGTGGATACGGTAGGCACGCCCGCTGCCATGGCCTCTATCACAGCCACCGAAAGGGTTTCCTGCCGGGGCCAGGAGGAAAGAGCATTAACCTCCACGGCAGCGAGAACCTCCGCCAGGTCCCGGCGAAATCCCAGGAAGTGAACTCGCCCGGTCATCCCTGCCTGTTGTACCTGGGCCGTCAGGGCAGCTCTTTCCGGGCCATCGCCGACAACCAGGAAATGGCAGTCAGGAATCGCCCGGAGTACCCTTCCGGCTGCCTGAAGAAAAATCCCATGGGCTTTATCCGGTCGCAGAACACCGATGATGCTCACCACCGGACATTGTTCGGGCAGCCCCAGTCTCCTTTTCGCTTCAGTCCTCGAGAGGTGGGTTTGAAATCGGCCCGGGTCCACCCCATTGTAAATCACCCTCACCTTCCGTGCAGGAATTCGTTCAACCGCTGTGACATATTCAGCATGTCCCCTGGCTGCGGCAACCACCCCATCCACTCCCAGATGGAACAAGCGATGGTTGAGAACGGTCAAGGCATTGAAGGAATACTCTTTGAACGTTTCGTTCTCCCAGTTCACGATTGCCGGCACACCGGCAAGTTTGGCCGCAGGGACCCCGTAAAAAAGCGTATTGCGATGGTTGATCAGGAACAACAGGTCAGTCTGTTCGCGTTTGAAGAGTCTGGCCAGTCTCGGGATGCCCAAAAGATCCACCCGACGCTGAAGGATACGGCATCGCGAGCGGTAGCCGAGCCTGAGCACCTCCTGCCCCAGCAGGCCAGGTTCCCGAAGCATGGTGATGAGGATCTCGAAACGCTCTCGGTGAATGCTTCTGAGCAGATCCAGGAGCAGCTGCTCGGCCCCACCTATGGTGAGAGAAGAGACGAGAAAAGTCAATCGCAGATTCTTCATGGGAGCTCACTTCCGGCGATGGACTGATAGTGTGGGGGCGCTGCTCCGACCCCGCCGCCCGTTGCTGCGGGAATTCCCCCGGATCGTTCCGAAGAGTGCCAGCAGTTGTTCCGTGTGGGTTTTGAGCGAAAGGTTTTCCAGCACATAGCGGCGCCCGGCCTGCCCCATGCGAATGAGGCGCTCACGGTCTCCCAGCATCTCCTGCAACCCGGCTGCCAGTGCCTCTACCGAATTCGGAGCAAACAGCCGCCCCGTTACCCCTTCCTGCACCTGCTCCGGGATGCCCCCAATATTCGCTGCCAGCACCGGAGTCTCGTGGAGCATGCTCTCGTAGATGCTGAGGGGCGCATTGTCATACCAGCGACTGGGGACCACCGTGAAGAGCGCCCGGCCAATCCAGCGGGAGAGCTCAGCGCCTTGCATGAAGCCAAGAAACTGAATCCGATCAGCCTGATCGGGTTCTATAAGGCGCTCCAGCCGTTCCCTTTCTCCGTCGTAGCTCCTCCCGATGATGACGAGACGGGCCGGCAACGACGCTCGCTGACAAGCCCGCACCAACAGGTCGATGCCCTTCTCATGGGAAATTCGGCCGAAAAAGAGAATGTAATTCTCCTTGCTCCAGGGTTCGTCAAATATTGCCGTATCGGCAACGGGATAAGGCACCAGATGGATGCGCTCACCCGGCAGCCCTCCGCAAACCAGCTGTTCCCGCATAAAGCGGCAGGGAACAACCAAAGCATCCACCAAGTGATACAGGCCGAGCCATTTCTGCACATACATGCCAAGAACCCTCACCGCCGAGGCCGGGAGGCTATTCTTGACACAACGGTGCGCCATGCCATGGAAGTAGTCGCCCCTGACGCAGAGCGTGCAGGGTTTACTGTTTCGGAGGAGCAGGTAGTTTGGGCAGATCAGGTGATAGTCGCCCACGTGCACCACCATGGGAATGCTGCGCCGCCGGAGGGTATGGATAATACTGGGGGACATGTAGTTGCAGGTGTTTAGCAAGTAGGCAACGTCCACGCCATCAACCTTTTCGAGAAGACGGGAGAGGCGCAGGCGGGCTTCGACGGAGTAGATGCTGCGATCTGCCAGACGCAACCAGTTGCAGTCCGAGGCCTTGAAGTCCTTGAAATGGGCCATGCCGGAAACTGTGGGTGGGGCCAGGAAATATGGTTGGTAAGGCGACTCCCAGCTGCCGGCATAGCGAACACTGAAGGGAATGGGGGTGTGTCCGGCCAGCGGCAGCTGCCTCAGAAGGTCGGAGAGATACTTTTCAATACCCCCGTTCAAAAAGAAGAACTTATTGCAGAGAAGGACCTTCATTGTCTCCGCTCGTCGGTTGTTTCAGGCATGCTGCCCGTTGCTGGTCTCATGAGCCGCACCTGATGCAGGCCAATCCCATTGGAGCCGACCCATACCCGGCAATCAGCTTCGGGCGAGGCTTCCAGGGCAAGAACGTTCACCCGGGGCAGGTCCATGGGGTATTGGCGAAAGGAAGCTCCCGCATCGTCACTGATATAGAGTCCCCCTGCAGCTCGATAATCATAAGCAAGAGTGCCCACGACGATCGTTTGCGGGCACAACGGGAGCCAGGCAACGACATAGGCGGCCACATGGGGGGGACGTTCTCCCGGAAGATCCACCGTCTGCCAGGTGTTGCCTTCATCCTCACTGACGAGAACCCGCTTTTCGGCGCAGGCAGCGATAATGCGACTGGGATTGCGGGGAGCGAAGGCCATCCCGAAGGTGAAGGCACCACCAGTGTTGAGAGCATGCCAGGTCTTGGCTCCATCCAGGCTCCGGTATATCCCACCCTGCTGGGTGCTGGCAAGGAGTACCTGCGGCTTCCGAGGGTGGATCAGGAGCGCATGCGGCCCCTTGATGAAAGGCGCAGCCAGGCCATCGTTGGCGGCTACCCAGTCTTTGCCCCCGTTCACTGTCTTGAAGACACCGTAGCCATTGGTGCCAACATAGAGTGTCCGGTCATCCGTGGGATCCACCGCAAGGTTGGTGACGGCGCCATCAACAAAACCAAGCTGTGGCAGAGGGGTGGACGGCACCGGGAACCCAATGTCGTGCCAACTTTCACTCCCATCAGTGCTCAGGTAGACGTGAACTCGTCCCCGCTTCTCCCATGGATTCATGATGAGGAACATCTTCTGCGGGTTCTGGGCGGAAAAATCGAGTCCCTGAGCATGACCGTCCACAACACCCGCCATCTTTCTCCTCCAGTGACGCCCCCCATCTTCGGATACCATGACTCCGTTGTCGGCGGTACAGAGAAAGATCCTCTGCGGGCGCTGCGGATGCACCCTGATGGCGTTGACAACCGTGTTTTGCAGGCCGTGATGGAGCTGCCGCCACCGTGCTCCCCCATCCGCACTCTTCCAGACATTCCACCAGTCCACCAGGTAGACTTCTCCCGGACGAGACGTGAAAACTATTCGTTCCGGACCATTGAGGCCCCTGGCCCAATGCTCGGGAGCATCGGGAGAAGGTTCGAAAACCCCGACAACGTTCCAGGATCGGCCTCCGTTTCGGGTCTGCATGAGGCAATGAGGCCAGTTTTCGGGATGGGTGGCCACCAGGATTCGCTGCGGATCTGCAGGGTCCGGAGCCAACGCTTTGTAGCCGCCGGCATGAGCAGTGACGTCCGAAGGAAGAGTCGTACGCCGCCAGACATGGTGTTCCTCATCCAGCACGTGGACTCCGCGGTGTCTTTCAATGAGGTAGAGGTGTCCGGAAACATGGCATGCAATGTCCATGATGTCGCGGTGGGAAAGCTCCAGCCCATCGCTGTAGGACTGCCACGGGCCACCGGGAGCGTAGCGAAAAACTCCCCTCGAGGTAGCGGCAAAGAGATGGTCCCGGGACGAGGTCAGCGCGTTCACTTTGGTGCCTTCGAGTCCCGAAGTCGGTTCGATGGAAAGCTCCAAATCCCTGTCGTGGAGCTGGAAGACGCCATTGTGGTCCGTCGCGGCCCACAGGGCATCCTTCCAGAAAACCAGCAGGTGACTGCCAAAGAACCTGGCCGGATAGCGGATAACCTCACTCCTTTTGAGCCAGTTTTCCCCGTCATCGGCACTGAGGTAGAGACCATCGCCCGTGAGGAGAAAGAGACGAGCGGGGAGGGCCGGGTGAAAGGCGATGTCCGCCACGGCAAACCCTTCCAGCCCTTTGCCTTTGAGTTGGAAGGTATTACCCCCGTCTCTGCTTTGGAACACCCCCGCCACATCTGACCCTGCCAGCACCAGGTCGGGATTCCTCGGATCTACGGCAAGCGCCGTAAAGCGCCCACCGCCGCCATAACCCATGGGCAACACGGCTGGGTCAGTTGCTGCCCCCGCAGGCTGAGGGTTGCCGACAGGCGCGGCCCAACCCGAGGGGCAAACCAGTCCCGGCAGAAGCAGCAGGAGGAGAACGGCATGCCGCGCCAGCATCACCCATTGCGAGTATCTTTTGGCTTTGCGCCAGGAGAAGCCCTCGACCTTCATTTCTTCAACTCCTGACGCGGTTGGAGAGGTCTTGCGGTCATCCTGCCGGTAAAGCGTGCAGCGTATTCCACATAGGCCCGTTCGATAGGGTCGTACCCCTTCATCGCCACGCTCCCTGAGATCCTGCTGGCATAGGTTTGCACTCGCAGCCGGCCGGATATGGCCATGACCTTTGTGGGCAGCGCCTGCTCCTCGGCCAGGGCTCTCCTTTCAGCCTCCCGTTGCGTCATGAAAAGCCTCTGCTCCAGGAGCACCGGGCTGAGGTAAAAGAAATGAATATCGGGACGATGTGCATAATAGCGCTTGATGTCACAGACAATCTCGTTGGCAAAGGCGCTCATCGAACTCTCCTGCGAATTCCAGAAGAAGCTGTTTCGCGCGTTCTTCCGAGGAAACCCCTCGATGATGATTTGATAAGGGTTGAGGCTCAGTGGCGGGGGTGGGGAAAGCGTCAGCACTACCTTGGCACCATCAAACCGCTCATGGTTCACACGTCCCGCAAGCTGCAAGATATAGTGCCGCTCGAACTCTCCGCTGTCGAGCAACAGTTCCTGGGCATGGCAAGGAAAAAAGCCGAGGGAAAGCAGCAGGATCACCCGCAACACCCGCCATATGGGGCCATAGGAAGTACGATGCTTCCCGGCAACCGGAGCACTTGAGCGAATGAGAGAGTCATCAGCCATCTACCGTCTCCATTGAGGAACAAACAGGCTCAAGCCGGAAAGCCATGCCTTTCCTCCAACGAGGCGAAGGCTCAGCAGATACGTCACCAGCACCACCATAACCCCAATGATCAGGTTCGCCCAATCCTGAATACCATAGCTCTGCCCGCTGCTTTTTGACAACCAGCCAAGGCCACAGGCAATGCCCGCCGCCACGGCAATTCCCCCCAGCTCCCGGAAGTAGCTTGCGAGCCTGGTGACTTGCAGATGCCCCTTGAGCAGGAAAACAAATCCGGCGGACACTATCCCAAGGGTCACCGTCGTTGAAAAGGCAATTCCCCTTACCCCCATGAAGCTCATGAAGAGGAAGTTCAGGGAACAATTCAGGACAAGAGAGAGGCAGCCCATGCGAAACAGGGTGGAGGGTTGCTTGAGGGCCACGAAGAAGACACCGTTCACGAAAGTATAACCATAGAAGAATAATCCACAACTATAGTACCGGAGAGTTGCCGCGGTGAGATTCGTCGCCTCCTGATCAAAGGCCCCCCGTTGCAGCAGGAGGCTCACCGCCTCCCGAGCAAACAAGAACACCACGCCGGTGATGGGCAGCGTGAGCATGGCAAGAAGGATCAGACTGTTCCGGTAAAGATCTCTCAGCCCAGCAAAATCCTTCTCAAGAGCCCGTTCGCTGACAAAGGGAAAGATAGCTTTGGAGAAGGCCATGACAACAATCTGGATAGGCAAATCGTTCAAGCGATACGCGTATCGGAGCGTGGATACCGATCCGGCTGAAAGCTGGGTAGACATGATTTGGTCGACCAGGATGTTGGCGTTAGCAATCAGCTCACTTCCGAGCATGGGAAAAGCCAGCCCGAGAAAGGCAAGAAGAGCGATTCGGTCAAAATGGGGTCGAGCCAGGAACCGAAAACCCGACAGGCGGACCACCAGGATAAGATAGCACAGCCTCATCAGGGAGCCGGCAAGAAAGCCCCAGACCAGCGTGTGAATGCCAAGCTGACTTTGAAAAAGAAGGAAGCCAATGACGGCACAGTTGATGAACAGAGGAGCGATATAGAGTGCGGTGAACCGCTTGTCGGCATGCAGAAGTCCGTTGAGGATGATGCCTACGCCATCGAGGAGGATGAGAAGGACCAGCCAGCGTTCGAGTTCAATTCCCAGCAGGAGTTGTTCCGAGTCAAATCCCGGCCCGAGCAGCGGCATGAAATAGGGTGCCATAAGATAGCTGCCCGCAGCGATGACAGCGAACAGAATGCCACAGGACAAAAAGAGGGCGAGTGCCCGGGCATTAGCCTCAGCGCGAGGCAACCGCTGGGTCCATTCCAGATAAAGCGGCACAAACGTTGAGAGGATGGCGCCCGAAGAGAGCAGCAGCAGAATTCCAGGATAAGCAAAGGCAATATTGAACACATCCAGGGAGGGTGAAATCCCAAAGCGGGAGGCAATCGCAATCTCCTTGACCACGGCCATGATCTTGTCAATGAAAGTCAGTGAAACGATAATGACACTGGCTTTGCCGATCTGGCTGTAAGTCTCTTCCCGGGAGGTGGTCATGATAGCGGGTCATCCTTGAGGGAGCGGTGTTCGAGGGACTGACGATTATGGTTTTGCTGCCAGGCTCTCCAGATAGAGGCGCTCTAATCTCTCAGCCGCAATATCCCAGCTGAATTCCCGGACAACCGCCGCTCGCGCTGTCCGGGCAAACCGGTCGAGTTCCGAATCGTCCATCCTCTCAACGCTTTCCATTAAGCCAGCAAGGGTCTCGATAGCCCCGACGGGAAAAGTCCGCCCACCTGTCCGTGAGACCACTTCCTGATGGGGCGCAATATCACTTACAAGGCACATGAGGCCATACGAGAGGGCTTCGAGAAGGGTCAGCGGCAGACCTTCCAGCTCTGAAGGCGTGACAAAGCAGCGGGCATTGGAAAAGAGTTCCTGCAAGATCTCCCCGAACTGGTAGCCCAGAAAACGGATTGATGAGTCAGCCCCGGCAAGCTCTCTCAGCCATTTCACATAAGCCTCTGTGCCCGCACTGTCTCCCACGATGACCAAGCTGGATTCAAATGGCCGGGCTTGATAAGCCCGAATGAGGTCTTCAATCCGCTTTTCAGGAACGAGACGTCCGACGAAGAGGAAATAGCTCTTGGCCTTAAGCCCGTAGCGGCTGATTCGCTCGGGTGCCCGGGGGTGAGCCTGTTCGACGCCGTTGTAGATGCAGTGGGTTTTCACCCCGTAGCGATGCCGGTAGTAATCTTTGAGCGCTTCCGAAACTACGATTCGACAGGAAGGAAAAACCACGGTGCAGAGTTCGCCAAGGCGGATGATGCTGGCGGCCCAGGGAGGCCACTTCTTCCTCTGCCAGTCCAGGCCGCCACACGTGAAGAAGATTGGCATTCCAGGCCTCAGCAGCCGTGGGATAGGGGCGAGCAGGCACGGGCCTTGCCCGTAAAGATGCAGAATATCAGGCTTCTTCATAACGATATGGAGTAATCCCAAGAAGGTGTGAACAATGTTCTCGGTGTACTTGGAAGGCATGGTGGGAAGACGCAGAACCTTCATGCCTCGGTATGAGACAATACCATCAGGCACGTAGTTCTTGCGAGCGTAGATGGTAATATCGTGTCCCTTGGCCGCGAGCCGTGAATAAAGCTGCTCGCACTGATGCTCGACTCCACCCCAGGTGGCCGGGACGCCACGGAGCCCGATTACGGCAACTCTCGCCATCAGTCTGTTACTCCGTATCCCGGGGATCTGGCAACCTTTGGCCTCAGTCCGGGTCGCGGCGAACGCCACAATGCTTCGTAGTCTGCAACGGTTTGCCTGATATCGAAATGCTCCTGCACGAAGCGGCGGGCGTTTGCACCATAGTCACGCATAAGATGGGGATGCTCCAGCAGGAACGAAATGCCGTGAGCCAGCTCCGCCGGATGGCCGGGGGCCACCAGATAACCATTTTCCTGGTGGCGGATTACTTCCTGGTTTCCCGGGATGGCAGTCGCCACTACCGCGCGTTCTGCGGCCATGGCTTCCAGGAGGGCCAGCGATGTGCCCTCGGAAACCGACGGGAAAACGAACAAATCGCTCATGGCAAGGATTTCCGCCACATCCGAGCGGCTTCCCAGAATGCGTACGTGAGCGTCGAGCCCCAGCCGTGCGCATTGCTCTTCGAGGGCTCCCCGGGATTCCCCGTCTCCTGCCAGCAACAATACCAGCTCCGGGAACTTCGGGACCAGAAGATTGATGGCCTCCAGCAGAAATTTCTGACCCTTCGGCGGCGCCAACCGAGCCACGTTCACAAGGATTGGATAACGATCCGCAAGCTTCAGGGCCTGCCTCAAGGCGGCAGTTCGAGTTCCATCCCTGACGAAGGCTGCCAGGTTGACACCGTTGAGGATTACGCGCACTCTGTCATTGTGGATCCCAAAATCGCGGATGAGCTTTGCCGCAGTCTCTTCCGATACTGCCACCACCCAGTCGGTCCAGCGGTGGTAGATGGTCTTCGTCCAGAGCCTTCTCAGCCAGTTCCGCAGGTCCCAAACGCTGCGTTCCGGAAGCAGGGCCGGATAATGGACCGTCGTGAGAAGCTCACCGACTGACGCAAGCCGTCCTGCCAGGATGCCGAGAAACTCCGCATCCGACAGATGACAATGGACCACATCAATGGCGTTATGTCGGCAATAAGCCCGGAGGTCCCTGAGGTTGCGATAGACGTAAGCGAGGAGGCGGTGCGGGGTCAAAATGGAAGGACGTTCCCGCTGGAGGCATAACACCCTTACTGCTGCTTTTTCCAGGGTTAGTTTCAGAGTCAGATCGGGTTGAATCACACAGACGCTCATTTCGAAGTGTTCCCGATCAATGCCCTCCGCCAGGAGCACCAGCAACCTTTGGGCGCCCCCGTGGTTGAGGGCGTCGATGACGTGAAGAACATGCTTCCTTGACATCCGTCCCCCTGTCTCCCGCCCACATTATTCTGGGCTGCCTGACGGCTTTTCTTCAACCGACCGCAGCAAAACGTGACACCTTATTCAGGCAGGGGAGGCCTCTCGGCCCTGCCAGACTCATGCCTCCCATAAGCACCCCGAGACACCCCATCACCCGCTTGAGACAAACGAAAACCCACCACCGGCTGGCAATGAACAGGGCGCAGACGCTCTCCATCGACGCCGGGCCTGAATGGTTGCCGGCAATTTACCTTATCACAATCCTTGCCAACCACTCTAGATCCTTTTCGGCAGAATGCCCATCATTCATGAGGACCTTAGGAAGTTGATGAAAAAGACCTTTTACGCTACCATCCAGTGGGCTTGGCGCATTGGATACCGGGCAGAGTCGGGACAGCAGGTGAGTGCTGCCGCACCTTTACAGGATTCTCAGAGGATTATGAAGGCATGAGCATTGAACCCAACAAAGTCATCTATTCCATGATCGGCGTCAGCAAGTATTATGATAAGCGGCCAATCCTCAAGGATATCTACCTTGTGTCCATCCGGAAACCCCGTGTTTTGTATTTGCTGACCTGACGTAAGAGCTAGATTGGGAGCTTCAGAGGTCAGAAAGGCATCCGAGATCCAGTGATTTAAAGGTTGATGCATGAT
>JAPXSS010000055.1:0-21831 GCA_033812955.1 Syntrophobacteraceae bacterium
GAGTGAGATGATGCGGTCTCCCACATAAATGGCTTCATCGATGTTATTGGTCACGAACAAAACGGTCCGTTTCTCTGCCTCCCAAATGCGCACGATTTCTTTCTCCATGAAGTACCGGGTCTGGGCGTCCAGCTGACCGAAGGGTTCATCCAGCAGCATGACCTCTGGCTGGTTGGCATAAGCCCTGGCAATCCCCACGCGCTGCTTCATGCCACCGCTGAGCTGGTGTGGATAGTGCTTTTCAAAACCCTGCAAGCCGACCAGGTCGATATAATGTTGGGCGGTTTCCCGCCGCTCCTCCTTGGGCACCCCTCTCAGCTTCGGGCCGATTTCGACGTTGCCCAGCACGGTTTTCCATGGGAAGAGCATGTAACTCTGGAAGACCAGGCCCCGGTCGGGCCCGGGCCCGGAAACCTCCTGTCCATCCAGGATGACCCTGCCGCTTGTGGGTGTCTCCAGGCCGGCTATGATTCTAAGGAGGGTGCTTTTCCCCGATTGCCCCGGGCCAAGGATCACGACGAACTCGTTCTCCTTGACGCTGACGCTGACATCCTCGAGCACATGGACCCGCTGGGTCCCCTTCTGGATGAACGTCTTGCTGATGCTTTCGCACACAATCTTGTATTCGCTCTTCTCTCCCACGGTAATGACTTCCTTTCTCTGCAACCAGAGTCTCAGCCGCTTGCCTTTCCCGCCCTGACGAGGTTGGGAAGACCCGCCTTATAAGCCAACGACTTCCCGTTTCCAGGGACAAAGCAGCTTTTCAAGTCCGGTGACCAGAAGCGTGGTGAGCCAGGCGACAATTGCAATCAGGATCATGCCGCTCAGGACCATCGCTGGTTTTGAGAGGGTCATTCCCTGGAAGATGATGAATCCAAGGCCTGACCGGGAACTGACCAGTTCGGCAGCCAAGACACAGGTCCAGGCAATACTCAGGGAGATTTGCAGTCCCGCAAAGATTGCCGGAAAGGCGGCGGGAAAACAGACCTGGAGGATTTCATCCCGGCGATTGCCCCCCAGCACGCGGACCACGTCGTAGAGCTGCGGTTCGATGAGTCTGACGCCGTTGTAGGAATTGAGCAGACAGGGTACAAAGGTGCCGATCACGATGATGAAGACCTTGGAGGTCTCGCCGATGCCGAACCAGAGAATGGAAATGGAGATCCAGGCAATGGGAGGCATTGGTTTGAACAGATCGAACACCGGCTTGACCACCGCATTGATATACGGGTTGAGCGCCATCAGGAGGCCAAGGGGCACGGCCACGACGGCGGCCACCGCAAAGCCGATCAGAATCCGTTGCGTGCTTGCCCAGATATGCCCCCAAAGCGACAGACCGGCCAGCCGGTCCGTGATCATCGAGATCGACTGCAGCAGGACTTGGTAAGGGCGAGCCAGCCCCCCCTTGAGCACGTCGGTTGTGGCCGCATAGTCCCACACCAGAAAGAACGCTACGATGGAGACGGTGTAGAGAAACCATTGATTCTTGAGTACGATCTTCAACGACAGCGGTCGCTTTTCCTTCACCACCATCTGTATTTCATTGGCAACGCTAGACATCCTGAGTTACCTCCTTATTCCCGCGAGCAGCTTCTTCTCGAAGTAGTCGACAATGATGCCGATAACCGCGCCGGTAACCCCCACCATGATCATGCCCAAAACCACCATGTCAGGCATGGCCAGGCGGCGGCCCATGGTGATGAGAAAGCCCAGACCGGTGTCGGCTGCCAGGAGTTCGGCAGCGACGAGATTGGTCCAGCAGTAGGCAAGGGCAATCTGGAGGGCGCCGAAGACCATGGGGAGGGCGGATGGGATGCAGAGCTTCGTGAAGATCTGCCAGTCCGTAGCGCCGTAGGTACGGGCCATCTGGATCAGGGTGGGATTGGTCATTCTCACGCCCACGTAAGAATTGATCACACAGGGAACGATTCCTGCTATCCAGATGATGAACACCTTTCCGGCCAGGCCAATGCCAAACCAGAAGATCGTCAGGGGAATCCAGGCAATGGGGGGAATGGGTCGAATCATTTCGAAAATTGGCCGCGCCAGCCCTTCCACCACCACAAACCAGCCCATCAGCAGGCCGAGAGGGATGCCGAAAATGAGGGCCAGAATGTAGCCGGTAAAGGCTTCCTGGATGCTTGTCCAGGCATGCTTTGCCAGAACCGCGCCGTCGGGATTGGCCTCGGTGAGCTTCACCACAAAGAGTTGATAAACCTGCGTGGGTGAGGCGAGCATACTGCTTGGGACGATTTCCAGGTCCACGATCAGCTGCCAGCCTACCAGGAAGAGCATCAAGCTCGCTACCGGCAGGATCCTCAACATCAAAGGCCTCTTGACCTTCACTTCCTCATAGGCCATGATTCGTCTCCAAGCTCGATTGGTTCAAAAATATCGCAATGAAATCTATATCATAGAATGACTCTCTGCCGTTTCCAGAACCTGTCGGGTCTTGCCTGGAAGACCGGCACATCCTCCGGCCTTCCCTCTCTTCTTATTAGCCTTCCATCTCAAGTCCCGTGGCGCTCGCACGCACATCAGGGCCAACTGCATCAGGGAATCGGGGTTTTGACCATTTTCAGGAATTTGCCGGTGATGTAGTCGCTCTTCATCACCTTTTCCTTCTCTTCAGGCTTGAACCTGCCCTGAGCAGTGAAGAAGTCCAGGATCTCCTGCTGCCACTTATGAACATTACTTGGCCCAGCCGAGTCATCAAACATCTTGATCTGCTCTTCCAGCGTGAAAACCGGGTGCATCAGCAGGTCCATCTTGGCGGATTCGTCGGTCAACTCCATCCCGGCCCAGTCTTTGAAGAACCTCTTGTACTCGGGCACCAGCTTCTCACCGTCCTTCTTGATCTGGTTGATGACGCGCATGGACATCCGCAGGAACTTGGCCATGACTTCGGGGTTCTTCTCACTGAATTCTTTCTCTGCAATGAACACAATGGGCTGAGCACCACCGGCGGTCTTGGTGTTGGCTGCGATCTTCCAGCCCTTGCCGAGTCCGGTGTAGATATGAGGGGCCCAGAGCACCACGGCGTCACCGATGCCTGCCTCGAAGGCAGCCACCGCCTGTGCCTGGTCCATGTTCTTGATTACCACATCAGCGTCCTTCAGGCCGAAGACCTCAAGCCACTTGCTCATGGCGAAATGGCCGGAGGACACCGTGGTGACCAGGAAGGTTTTACCTTTGATGGTCTCGGGGCTTCCGCAGACCTCTGGGAATTTGGGGTTGAAGCCTTTGGTCTTCAGGATGGGGCTGTCGGCCCGCACCATAATGCAGTTGGTCTCGGACTCATCGTTGCCGATGGCAAACAAAACCGTGCCGTAGCGGAGGGCACCCACGTTGGCTGGGACCCCGCCCATGCCGGCGATCACCCACTGCTTGGCGGGCAGGGCTTCCATCTGTGCCATGCCGGAGTCAAAGAAGTGGAGCTGCAAATCCAACCCTTCTTCCTTGTCCCAGCCCTTCTCCTTGGCGTACCAGGGAATGAAGGTTTCGTGTTCCGGTTGCCAAGCCGTGTTGAGCACAAAAGGTTTTTGAGCATGGGTGACCCCAGCGCCTCCAAAAATCAAGAACATCACGAGAATCGAAACCACGGAGAAAATGGACCGCTTCATACTGTTCCTCCTTCCATAAGACAGTTCAAGCTCTTCCTTCCCACAAACCCTGAATTTCATCCAATTCGCACTTGGTTTCTGCCTCTTCCGTTACTGCTTTGCCTGTCCACCTCCTTTCAACTGAGCCTCCCAATCGATACCGCCCGCACTGTACTGTCTTGCCTCCGGACTACCACCAACGGATCAGCTCCGTGACCTGTTTTCTGATTGCCACAAAGCTCGGGTCGATGACACTTCTCGGACGGGGCAAATCCACCTTCACTTCCGCCTTGATGGTGGTTGGCTTGTTGCTCAGGATCAGGATACGCTCCGCCACATAGACCGCCTCCTCAACATTGTGGGTTATGAAGATGACGGTGCTCTTGAGAGCATTCCAGAGGCGGACCAGCTCATCCTCCAGGTAGTATCGAAGCTTGACATCCAATTGCCCGTAAGGCTCGTCCATGAGCAGGAGGTCCGGATCCACGGCAAAAGCACGGGCCACCGCCATTCTCTGCTCCATACTGGATGACACCTGGTTGGGGTAGAGATCCGCAGTGTCCGTCAGTCCGACCAAGTCCAGAATGTATTTCAATCTTTCTTCCAGCTTCTCCTTGGGAAATTCCTTGACCTCCATTCCGAAGGCCACGTTCTCCCTCACTGTTCTCCACGGCATACACGTGGGCTCCTGGAATACAAACGAGATGTTGTGCTTTTTGGGGTCGGCCTCTTGGCCATCGATGTAGATGTTTCCTTCCGTGGTCGGTATGAGCTTGGACAGACAGTTGAGGAATGTTGTCTTACCACATCCCGTCGGTCCGACGATGCTGAGAAACTCTCCCTTGGCCACGTTGAAGGAAATCTTGTCCAGAACCTTCAGGTCGCCAAAGCATTTGGTGAGATCCTTGACCTCAATCTTTGTCTCTCGGTGGTCTGAATCATTCCCGGTACTGCCCACTGTTTCCTCTCCTCTCCCCATTATCGATGGATAAGCACCCGCCTGAGGTCGTTGGCTCCCTCCGTCTAGGCCTGAGGTCTCGCCTGCTCCTCACGGGTCAGTAGAACGGAGCATGGAGCATAGTGCACCACATGACTACTGACACTGCCGAGCAGGCGATCTGCCAGCTCACTGCGCGTGGATCTTCCCAGAACCACCAGATCAGCTCCCCAATGGGAGGCCAGTTCACAAATGCGCGGCCCGGGTTTACCCTCTTCCACGGAAACGTGGACGGTAACTCCTTTCGCGGCAGCTTCTCGGGCCAGCGTCTCGAGCCATGCACGGGCGAACTCCGCGGCCTTCCCGCTCTTTTTTTGCAGCAGGCGCTGAGAATCCGACCTTTCAAGCTCAACGATCGTAGCGATGCTGTCCTCCATCTCGGCCAGGGTGTCCTGTTCGAGGCAACATAACAACATGAGCTGGGCACCATCATTCACTGCGAGATGGAGAGCTTGAGTGAACATTGCCAGGTACTGGGTGGCCATATCCATGGCCACGAGAATCTTCTTGTACTCCATGTCTCCGTCTTCCCTGCAGGCGAACCGGACACGCCCCGGGGGCTGGCGCGCGAGGCCGACCCCGGCAACACCGGCCGGCCTCACAGCCCTGTGATGAGAGAGCAGTTATTTCTCAGCATACTTGTCCGCGACTTCGAGGGCCTTGTCCATGTTAGCCACGCCCTCGTCGATCTCGTCCTTCGTGATGATGAGCGGAGGTGCCATGGTGACGACATTACCCGGATTAGCCGCCATGGCGATCATTCCGAGCTCTCCAAGCTTCCTGGCAACCTCGAGTTTGGGATTCAAGCCGGGGCGAATCTTGGCCGCCACCGGCATGATGGGCTCGCGGGTCTTGCGGTTCTTCACCAGTTCCAGCCCGACAAACAATCCGAGTCCGCGGACATCGCCGATGCAGGGGTGCTTCTCCTTCAGTTCCATTGCCTTCTCCAGGAGATACTTGCCCATCTTTGCCGAATTCTCGATGAGGTTGTCTTCCTGGTAGATCTGGATCACCCGCACTGCAGCGGCACAGCAGAGGGCATGGCCGGCATAAGTAGCCCCATGGGAGAAGAACTGGTCCTTGAACCGGTCGGCAATGGGTTTTCGCACTACCGTCATGCCCAGGGGCAGATATCCGCAGGTGGCCCCCTTGGCCATGGTCATGATGTCGGGCACCACATTCCAGTGTTCCATGGCAAACCATTTGCCCGTGCGCCCAAAGCCGGTCATCACCTCATCGGCAACCATCAACGTCCCCCACTTGTTACAGACCTCGCGCAACCGCGGAAAATATTCCGGAGGTGGCACGATGATGCCGTTGGCCCCGGTTACAGGCTCGAAGATGATCCCGGCAACCTTTTCGTCGCCCCCCTCGAGCTCGATCACTTCGTCGATGTACTTCACGCACCGCAGCTCACATTCGGGATACTTCTGGCCGAACATGCAGCGATAGCAATACGGTTGCGGTACCGACACCCACTCGGTGCCGCCCAGTACCTGCGCCCAGTTGCGCGCATCACCGGTGGAAAGAGTCATGGAAGTGGCGGTCGCCCCATGGTACGTCCGATAGCGTGTCACCATCTTCCGTTTGCCGGTATACTGATGACAGATCTTGACCGCCGCCTCGTTGGCTTCGGTGCCGCCAAGGGAAATGAAGGTGCGGGACAGGTCGCCCGGGGTGATCTCTGCCAGTATTTTGGCCAGTATCGCCCTGGGTTTGGTGGAGAAATTCGGGGCAA
Source organism: Syntrophobacteraceae bacterium (assembly GCA_033812955.1). GTDB lineage: Bacteria > Desulfobacterota > Syntrophobacteria > Syntrophobacterales > Syntrophobacteraceae > JADGQM01. The sequence goes on from JAPXSS010000055.1 coordinate 6,338, forward strand.
ATGAGGTCAGGGTCCTGGCCTGCTCACAGATGGCATCCACCACGCGCTGATCCTGATGGCCGATACTGTGGCTCACAAAGCAGGAACTGAAATCCAGCCTTTCCCTGCCGTCTTCGGTCTTGAACCGCACCCCCTCGGCGCTCACCACCCGCAGGGGTGCTACCGAGGGCTGATAACCCCATGAATGAAAAATGTGCTCCACCTCATAAGAATCCAGGTCTTCTTTCTGCGAAGGGATATTCTTCAGATCAATCACGCCAAAAACCTCCAATCCGGGCCTTCCTCGAAGCCCTATTCCACGTTGAGATGTTTATACTTGGGCAGCATACGGAAGGCCTTCTTCAGGGCATCCCGCCGGAAAGGTTCGGCCAGAACTCTTTCGCCGCCCTCGATGATCCCTTCGATGACACAGGGCTTGCCCGAAGCCACTGCATCTCTAACGGCGTCCCCGACTTCACTGTAATTCTCGACCCGATAGCCTTTGGCTCCCATCACTTCCGCCAGTTTGGCGTAGTTCGGGTTTTCCCTCAGGTTCGCCCCGATGAACCGGTTGTTGTAGTAATCAATCTGGTTCTTCTTCTCGGCGCCCCACTCGAAGTTGTTGGCCACAATGGCGATGACCGGAATCTTCTCCCTGACGGCCGTCATGACCTCGGCCACCCCGCTGATGCCATAGGCCCCATCGCCCTGGAAGGCAAAAACGGGCACGTCGGGTTTGGCAATCTTGGCGCCCATGGCCGCACCGTAGGCGAATCCGCAGTTCCCCCAGCTCAGTGCCGAGATGTGCTGCCGGGGCCCATTGAACTTGAAGTAGGAATTGGCCATGGAGGAATTGTTGCCGATGTCGGTGGCGACGATGGAACCGGCCGGCATGGCCTTGCCGAGTTCCCAGAGAAAGCGACGGGGGTGCATCAGCTTGGCGGTCGAATTGGACCAGCCTTCCAGTTCGTCAGCCCATACTTTTTTCTCATTCTTGATGTCGGCAATGCGTTTGGCGACCTGCTCCAGGTTTGGCTTGAGGTTCTTGACGAGGGCGAGCAGTTCCCTGGCGAACTCCTTGGCGTCTGCCATGCTCGCCACATTGACCTTCTTACTGAGGCCGAGGACCTTGGGATCGACGTCCACCTGGATGATCTTGGCGTTGGATGGCCAGTATTCCATATCATACTGTGGCAGGGTGCCGAACGGCCCGAGACGGCAGCCAAGGGCCAGGACCACATCAGCTTTGGCAATAATGCGCATCGCGGCTTTGGAACCACAGTAGCCAATGGGACCGACCGACAGCTCATGATCATTGGGGAAGGCGTCATTGTGGAGGTAGCTGTTGACGACGGGCGCGGTCAGATAATCTGCCAGAGCCTTGGCTTCCTGCTGGGCGTCTCCCTGCGATACCCCGCCGCCGGCCAGGATGACCGGGTACTTGGCGTTGGCCAGCAGCTTGGCGGCTTCCTCGAGGGCGGCCCGAGGGCCGGCGCCGCGCGAGATATTCAGAGTTTCGTAGATTTCGTCTTCACAGACCCCGTAGAAATAGTCGCGGGGAATATTGAGCTGGGTCGGGCCGTTTTCCGTCTTTGCCATGTAAAAGGCACGGCGGGCCAATTCGGCCATCCGTTCGGGGCGGTTCACCCGCACCTGATAGACGGTCTGTTTTTGGAACATGGGCATCTGATCCAGCTCTTGAAAACCGCCGGTGCCGATTCCCATGGAGCCGGTCTCGGGGGTGATGGCCACCACCGGCGAGTGGGCCCAGAAGGCGGCTGTCAGCGCCGACACAAAGTTGGCGGCACCGGGGCCGTTCTGGGCGATGCAGCATTGCGGTTTCCCGGTCACGCGGGCCAACCCGTCCGCCGCATGGCAGGCCGCCTGTTCGTGGGCAACCGGCACGAAGCGAATGCCGGCATCGGGGAAGAGGTCGAGAGCGTCCATGAAGGCTGATCCCACAATGCCGAACACCGTAGTGACGCCTTCCGCCGCCATCGTTTCAACCAAAGCTTCACTGGGGGTCATTTTTGTCTTTGCCATTACTGCCGTCTCCTTTCTCTGGGCTCCTTCAGGAGCACCACAGGGAAGTTGAAAATCCATCACTACGAATTCACTGCAGGATTCCCTGGAATTCGCACTGCCCCGGGGTCCGCTGCCTCCGCTGGGGTGCTGACTCTGCGTCAGCTGCAATCAACAACGGCGGCTCACACCAGTCCCTGATCCATCATGGCATCTACGACCTTGGTGAACCCGGCGATATTGGCGCCCTTGACATAATTGCCAGGAGAGCCGTATTGAGCTGCCGCCTCCAGACAGGTTTTATGAATTGTTTTCATAATGATCTTCAGCCGGGCATCCACTTCCTCTCTGGTCCAGCTGAGGCGCATGCTGTTCTGGGTCATTTCGAGCCCCGAGGTCGCCACTCCGCCGGCATTGGCCGCCTTTCCGGGAGCGAAGGGGATGCCGTTGGCATGGAATTCATGGACAGCTTCAGGGGTGCAGGGCATATTAGCGGCCTCGACCACCACTTTGCAGCCGTTCTTCACCAGCATCCTGGCTTGATCCCCGGTCAGTTCGTTCTCCATGGCGGTGGGGATGGCTATATCGCATTTCACTTCCCATGGCCGTTTGTTGGGCACCCACTCACAGCCGAATTTGTCGGCATATTCCTTGGCGGATTTGCGGTAGATCGTCCAGAGGCTGACCATGAATTTGAGCTTCTCGCCCTGGATGCCGTCGGGATCGAAGACATAGCCGTACTCGTCTGCCAGGGTGACCACCTTCCCCCCCAACTCGTTCACCTTCGCCACCACATAGGCACCGACGTTTCCATAGCCCGAGATCACCACCGTCTTGCCCGCCAGGGACTCACCACGGGTTGCCAGCATCTCCTCGAGAAAATAGACCACCCCGTAGCCGGTCGCCTCCGGGCGGATGAGGCTGCCGCCCCAGTTGAGGCCCTTGCCGGTGAAAACGCCGGTGAATTCGTTGCAGAGCTTCTTGTACATGCCAAACATGTAGCCAACTTCACGGGCACCCACTCCCAGATCCCCGGCGGGAACGTCCGTGTTGGGCCCGATGTACCGGAAAAGCTCGGTCATGAAGCTATGACAGAAGCGCATCACTTCATTGTCTGACTTCCCCTTGGGATTGAAATCGGCCCCTCCCTTGCCGCCGCCCATGGGTAAGCTGGTGAGAGCGTTCTTGAAGGTTTGCTCAAATCCGAGAAACTTGAGGGTACTGAGGGTGACCGAGGGGTGAAAGCGTATCCCCCCCTTGTAAGGGCCGATAGCGCTGTTCATCTGAACCCGGTAACCGCGGTTGACCTGAACATTCCCCTGGTCGTCCATCCAGGGCACCCGAAACATGATGACCCGCTCCGGCTCGGTAATCCGCTCCAAAATCTTGGCCTGCCGATACCTGGGATTAGCCTCCAGAACCGGTTGAATAGATTCCACCACCTCGCTCACGGCCTGGTGAAATTCCTTTTCGTGAGGATCCCTCGCTTTTACGATGCTCATGATCTCAGCTATCATTCGACACCTCCTTGATTGAGTAATGAGGCAGGCAGGAGTCACCTGTCCACCTTATTCGAACCCGACCGTTCAGAGCAGGTTCTGATGGCTTCCGCCGGCGGCGGGAGCGTCGATAAGAATGACACCAAGCGACCTCTTCCCATCCAGTTTCAGGATCATCGGAGCGTCCGGCTGAAGGTGCGCCACATGGAATATTTCATCGGCTGGCGAGAGGGATTGAAGCCAGTGCCGGTCGAGAAAGTCGCCTCCTTTCAGCGTCGCCATGAGGTGGCTGATGCCGAGCGAGGTGATGTTGTGAAAAAAATGAGACCCCTGGGAGGGTTCCGCCTTCAATTGAGCGGTAGTGGTCTCGGTGATGGCTCCCACCGCAGAGATATCCGCCCAACCAAGCTGACTCTGCTCTGATACGCTTCTAAGATCCATCTCAGCGACATCCTCAGTGGAGTGGCAACGCCTCCCCGCACATATGATATGTGATATGCCAAATATCACTGGCTCTGTCAAGCGCTTTTTTTCGTCTTTGCAGGCCTGAAAGTGAGGCTGTGAGATGGCCAAAAGCAACCGGTCAGCGTTGCTGAAACGCATTCGCAGGGCGCATCGCGGGATGGCGGGAGACATTGGGGCGGGGCATGCTGGAACCTGCGGCGGGTCGTTCCCCAAGGTCAGGGGGAAACTTCCAGGCTCAATGGCAGGAGGTTAGGGGAATTCGTACTTCTTTTCAGTGAGGAGCTTCAGACAGGCATCGACCACTTCGGCGTCGTAGAGCCGTGCCCGATTTCGAGAGAGTTCGTCCAGCGCTTCCATTTTGACCAGCGCCGCCCGGTAAGGGCGGTGGGAACTCATGGCTTCGACCACATCGGCCACGGCAATGATTCTTGCTTCCAGCAAAATGGCAGATCCGGAAAGTCCCTGGGGATATCCGGAACCGTCCATCCGTTCATGATGCTGCAAGGCAATCTGGGCAACGGGCCATTCGAAATCGATGCCTTTGAGGATCTCATAACCGGCCACCACATGATTTCGGGTGAGGCTCATCTCCAACAGCGGCAATTTGGAGGGTCGCGTCAAGATCTCCGAAGGCACCGATATCTTGCCGATATCATGCACGAGTCCGGCCATCCTGATGGCATCGGCCCTCTCCAGGGAGAGGCCCAGCTCTGCGGCAAGGGTCGCGGCAAGATGGGCAACACGACGCTGGTGGCCGGCGGTATAAGGGTCTTTCATTTCCACCGCCGAAGCCAGCGCCCCGACCGCCTGTTTGAAGGTGCACCGGAGTCTTTCATGAGCATTCTTGAGCTCCTGGTTACGATCCTGAAGCTGATCGAGGATCTGTCGCTCTCTTTCGATTCGTTTGATTTTCGCCTTCAGTTCCCCTGCCTCGAACGGCTTGGTGATGAAATCGGTTGCACCTGACTCGATGATATCGGTATAGGAATACTCCGTGTGCCCGGTCATGATGATGAAGTCCAACGAGGGCCATTTTGCCCGTGCTTCCTGCATCAGCTCCAGGCCACTTTTGTTAGCCATTAAAATGTCCGCCAGAACCAGGTCAAAACGCTGCAAGCCAAGTTTTTCCATGGCATCAAAAGCATTGCCGGCACCTTCGCAGGAATAGGACAGCCCCATGAGGATCTTTTCGATGATGAGTCGATACTCTTTTTCGTCGTCCACTACCAGAATCTGTTTCACAAACCGTTCACTCATCTTTTCCTCTTTCCCTAGCTTTCGTCCAGAACGCATCGGATGATCTCGGCGGCACTGCGCAATTCCAGCGGCTTCATCAGAAATGCCCTGACTCCTGCCTTCCGCGTTCGCTCATGGCCCAAGCGCTGTCTCCATCCGCTGCAGAGAATGATGCGAATATTGGGCTGGATGCGTCGCATCTCGCGGGCCAGATCAACGCCATTCATATGAGGCATGGTATAGTCGGTTATCACGAGATCGAAGTAGTCCGGATGAACCCGGAAAAGCTCCAGCGCTTCGAGACAACTGGTTTTTGTCGCAACCACATAGCCGAGCAGCTCCAAATACCGCTTCCAGATGTCAACCAAGGCCGCTTCGTCATCGACAATGAGAATCCGCTCCGTCCCCGTGGGTACCGGGACGCTGGGCTCTTCGGAGACGCTCAAGCTGGCGTCAATCCTGGGCAGGAAGACGTGGAAGGTCGTGCCTTTATCGATTTCACTGAAGACGCTGATAGCTCCTTCGTGCTCTCGAACAATACTCTGAACTACCGGAAGTCCCAACCCACTCCCTTTGCCCGGCTCTTTGGTGGTAAAATAGGGATCGAAAATCCGCTCCAGAGTTGCCCTATCCATCCCACTCCCCGTATCAGCAACGGTTAACCTCACGTAGGGACCGGGCTTGATCCCCGAGAGCGGTGGCACCGTATCGGGATCAAGATCAATATCAGCCAGGCTGACTTCGAGGATTCCCCCCGCCTTTTCCATGGCATGGGCGGCATTGGTGCAGAGGTTGGTCAAAACCTGATGAATCTGCGTGGGATGGGCAAACACGACCCCGGTCTCGGAAGCGATGCTCTGCTGAATCTCAATGGTCGATGGCAGAAAAGCTTTCAGGAACTTGATGACCTCTTTGATGATCGGACGGATATACAGCACTTGGCGTTCCAGCTTGTCGCCGCTGTGGCTGAAGGTGAGGAGCTGTCGGATGAGGTCTTTTGCCCTGCGGCACGCCTTCAGCACTTCTTTGAGGTACTGATCGGCGTTTTCATTTTCCTGGTACTTCAGCTCTGCCAGTTCCGAATAACCCATGATGATACTGAGGATGTTGTTGAAATCATGGGCAATGCCTCCAGCCAAGGTACCAATGGCCTCCAGCTTCTGGGCCTTGAAGAGCCGCGATCTCAGTTCATCGAATTCAACCTGTTGCTGCTCCAGCTGGGCCAGGCGACCCTGCATCTGCGCCAACTCATCAATGAGCTGGTCTCTGGTCTTGCCTTCGTGGTTCATTCTGAGTCCTTCATCCGGATCAAGGTCGCGGCGCCAAGGTGGATGGGGTGAAGTTATCAGCATTGCCTGCTGATTCCGCTGTTCACGGCCTGCCTCAGGGAAGCCACCCAGCATTCTTCAAGCGACCATCAATTGGCGTGCCGGACTCAGCTGACTCTTATTCTTCGGCAGAATCTCGGTTGGACTTAAGAGAAATAATGACGCGGCAGGGCAGTGACCGGAACGACTGTCACCTGATCTCGCGGGAGACTACTGAAATGAGAGCCCGGATGAGACTCAACCCTAACAAGACGGTGCCGGTAACGATGGCAACATCAGCCAGATTAAAAATGGCGGTGCGAAAGCCGCCCCAGCCAAGGCTGAGAAAATCGATGACGGAGCCGCCAAAGACAACGCGATCGAGGAGGTTGCTCAGCGTGCCGCCACAAATGAGAGAAAGGGCCGTGACCGGCAGTGGTCGCGGGGCCGCGGAGAACAACAGATATCCCATGACCAGTCCGAGGAAAAGGGCGACGGTGACACTCAGGACAGGACCACGCCATGGTCGGGGGAGACAATACTCAAAACTGAGAACTGCCCCCCGGTTCTCGGTCAAATTAAGCCGCACCACACCCGCCGCTAAAGAGAGGATTTTGTTCTTGGGCAGGTGTGACTTGGCCAGCTCCTTCGTCACCTGATCACAAACCACACAGAAGAGAATCGTCAGCAGCACCAATAGCGCGCGCTTTGAGGTTTTCATTCCCCTTGCCCTGTTCCTTACCGGTTGCCTCCGCTGATAACCTAGGCCGGAGTCTTCTGAAGCTGCCGGGTCCAGGCCACCAGACCTTCGAGTAACTGGCGAATAAGGCTTCTTGCCTTTTCGTCAAGCAGCTTCCCATTGGCATCAAAATGCTCGGTGGCGTTAGCGATCATCACTTCCGGCTGGTTGAGGGCGGGCATGTTGAGAAGGACAAACACCTGACGTAGCTGATACTGGGCTCGCGCTGTGCCCAGCGTTCCGACCGAAGCCCCCATCACCGCCACCGGTTTGCCCGCCCAAGCGCTGTCGCCGTATGGTCTTGACGCCCAGTCGATAGCATTTTTCAGCACTCCGGGAATGGAATAGTTGTACTCGGGAGTGGCGAACAGGATCGCATCGGCTGCCCGGACTCTCTCCTTCAGTTCGATGACCCGGGCGGGCGGCTGGTTCTCATCGTCCTGATTGAAGACCGGAATCCCGTCAAGGTCGAAAATGTCGAGCTCCGTCCCATCGGGAAGCAGTTCCTGAGCGGCCCGCAGAGCTGCCCGATTGTAGGAAGCGCGGCGGAGACTGCCCGCAATGCCAAGAATCTTTAACACTTTGGAGCTATTCGCTACACTCATGGTTGCCTCCTTTGTTCTGCTCTTGAGGGGTTGACCAGCTCTATTTACTGGTATCCCATGCGTTAATCCCGTCCCAGGCATTCCTTGTGACCAGCTGCTTTCGCCTGGTCGTTCCAGTGGTGCTGCACCGCCCTGGGTTCCCGACACCGATCGACTTCCTGCCTGTCAACTGCATCAACTGGTTACGCACTCCTGGAGGGATTGTCAACGAACTCAACGGCGAGACGCTGCCCCGCGCCGATTACCCGCCCTCGCGGGCATAAGCTTCTTTGATCGGTTCTCGCCAGGTTTTGCAGGGTACCTATCGAGGTTGGTGCTCGGACCCATCGAGCACGGTCGCCTCGGGGGCCACCGCCGAAGACGCCGGCTCCCGAGCGTCCGGCCTCGGTACGAAGAGGCCAAACTGCTGAGCATTGGCAGAGCACGGGGAATGAGCGGCATCAGGCTTGAAACGATAGGCTGCCAGAACACGCCAAACTCTTTCGATGGCGTCAGATCATTTTCGTCCGTGTTGTTGGCAAAAGTTCTCCGAAGCAACTCGAAAGGACGAGATCAACTCTCAGCCTTATCCCGGCACTCCGGGCATATTCCAAAGAAATCAAGACGATGAGTGATGATGTGGAAACCCGTTTCTTCCATGACTTCCCTCGTCAAATCCCGCAGGCTGTTCAGGTCCGGATCGATGATTCTCTTGCATTGATTGCAAATCACATGGGGATGAGGGAATGGTTTGTTGCCGTCGTAGCGGTTGCTCCCATCGGTAAACCCCAGCTCGAGGATCTCGCCCAACTCCTTCAAGAGAGAGACGGTCTTGTAGATGGTTGCAAGACTGGTGGTGGGAAAGTCAGTTCTCACCTTTTCATAGACCATCTCGGCGCTGGGGTGTCCTGTACTGGATGCCAGAATCCTGAGGATAGCAAGTCTCTGTGGCGTGATGCGAAAATTCTGGCTTCGAAGCCTTTTGAGCATTTGATTCAGTCTTGCTTCTACTTCGGGACCATGCTTAAGATTAATCAAGTTGTCTTCTTTCTAAATACTAGATCCTTATTTATAAGTATTATCTTCAAAAATAGCGTCTTCTATCCTGCAAGTCAACTGCAAAAACGTAGAGCCCTGTTGTGTTCGTGGAAAGCCCCTCCATAATCCTTTCTTTTCCTTTTAGTTTCTCTTAATATTCGTCGCGCGCCAATTAGTGGCGGTCACAAGTGGCCAGGCCAGGCATTGAGCCCATCTCCAGCTCGGTGTGGCTGCCTTCACCCCCTTGCAGGAGCGGGTACGACCAAGCGAAAAAGGAAGGAAAGATGGTGGAGAAAGGTCGATCTAATTGTGGAACCTTGAGCCTCGCCGAGGTGGGGCAAGAGATCGAACTGGCGGGTTGGGTGGATGCCATGCGCGATCACGGGGAGGTGCTCTTCATCCACCTTCGTGACCGTACGGGGGTGGTACAGGTGGTTTTCAGTCCTGAGGTCACGCCGCTTGCGGTTTGTGAGCACGCGAGAACCCTCAGGAATGAATTCTGCGTCAGGATCGACGGGCGGGTGTTCGAGCGTGCCGAGGGTACTGAGAACCCCCATATCGAAACAGGTCGCATCGAGATCATGGCTTCTGCTCTGACGATCCTGAGTCGTGCAGAAACGCTGCCTTTTGCCATCTCCGAAAAGGCGATGGTGGCAGGTGGGACAGCGGCTCGTACGGACACCGTGTCCGAGGAGCTGCGGCTTCAGTACCGCTACCTCGATCTACGCCGGCCCAGCATGCAGCAGCATCTCCTGCAACGCTACCGAATCATCAAGGCCGCCCGTGATCTTCTGGATGAAAGGGGATTCATCGAAATCGAAACCCCCGTGCTCACCAAGAGCACCCCGGAAGGCGCCCGTGACTACCTGGTGCCGAGTCGCCATCACCCGAAACGTTTCTATGCCCTTCCCCAATCGCCTCAGCTCTTCAAGCAGCTTTTGATGGTGGCGGGGTTCGAGCGCTATTTCCAGGTTGTCCGGTGTTTTCGGGACGAGGATTTGCGGCCGAACCGGCAGCCTGAGTTCACGCAGCTCGATCTGGAAGCCTCTTTCATTGATGAAGAGTTTCTCTACGACCTGGTCGAGGAGCTCACCGTGCGGATGTTCGCCGTGGGTGGGATCACCCTGACGCGTCCCTTTGCCCGGATGACTCACCAGGAGGCCATGGAGTTTTACGGAACGGATCGACCAGATACCCGCTTTGGTCTCCGCTTTGTGGAAGCGACCGACCTTTTTGCCGATACCAGGTACGGGATCTTCAGGCAGATTCTTCAGCGCGGTGGGCGCATCAAGGGGATCAATGTCCCGGGGCAGTCGGAAAAGCTCAGTAAAAACGTGCTCCAGAACGAGTACGCCAAAGAAATCGTGCCATCCTTCGGGGCCAAGGGCATGACCTGGATGCGGGTCACGGACGGGAAGCTTGACTCCAACATCGTTCAGTTCTTTAGTGAGTCGGAACAGCGGGCTGTGCTGGAACGGTTCAACGCCCAAAACGGTGACGTCCTTCTCATGATTGCCGATGCCTCCTATCCGCTGGTGCTGTCGGCCCTCGGCCAGCTCCGGCTGCACCTGGCTGAACGGCTGGGACTGGCTGCTCGGAACCGCTTCAGTGCGCTCTGGGTCACCGATTTTCCCCTCTTCGAAGCCACGGAGGAGGGCGTTACGTCAAATCACCATCCGTTCACGGCCCCCGACCGGGCGGATTTCGATCCTGCTGATCGCAGGGGACTCCTGGCTCTGCGCTCGCGAGCCTACGACCTGGTGGTCAACGGTGAGGAGCTGGGCGGCGGCAGCATTCGCATCAACGATAAAACGATGCAGCACCGGATCTTTCAGGCACTGGGGCTTTCGGAGGAGGAAATCGAAGCGAAATTCGGGTTTTTTATCCGGGCTCTCGACTATGGCGCCCCTCCCCACGGCGGGTTGGCGCTGGGGCTGGACCGGGTGGTTTCCATGATTCTCGGCACCTCGTCGATCCGTGAGGTGACGGCATTTCCCAAGAATCGCAGTGCTTATTGTCCCCTGACCCAGGCCCCGTCCCAGGTTGCCACCGAGCAACTCGATGAACTGGGACTGCTGGAGGGGACTCAAAAGGAACAAATCCCGGACGTTCAGGAACAAAAGGAGCTGATCGATGTCCTCTCCTGGGTGTCGCGTATCGGGCTGGAAGCCGGGGAACGTCCTGCCATCGTTGCGGCTCTGGCGGGTGCCATGCGTCTGGCCGAACTCATCGAAGCCCGGGCTGGTGATGAGGAACCGCTCTTCGCGCCCTACCCGGCGGCCAACCGCATGCGCGCCAAAGCACCGGCCCGCGTCTCGCCGCTGGCCGTAACCGGCGAAGTCCTGAAAAATGCCCCGTCGGTGAAGGGCAATTACTTCAAGGTAGCCAGTATTCTTGAGTAGGATGATGCATGTACCGCCTCCTGGTGAGGCCCATTTCCTGTGGGAGTCAGGCTCGTGAAGGCAGCAGTCTTTTCCTATATCGATCCCTCACCGTCAGTCCTTAATGGTGAAGGGCCACTCTTTGGCAAACGGGCGACCGTTCAGGCCGGCATTGCGGTTAAAGGCTGGCCCATGGAGGCGAATTCGCCGGCCCTGCACGCGTACCTTCCTCTGGAGGATGCGACCGTGGTCGAACGGCTGAAGTCGGCTGGGGCAATCCTCGTGGGCAATACCCAATCCAGCGAACTGGGATTCGGCCTGTTTCGTGATAGGGCTGCCCGCGCGCTCACGGAGGGGCATGGGGACATTGCCTTGATGACTGACACCATGGGAGAAGCACGAGTGGCAGCAGCGTCGGCCGGACTTTTCGGGTTCAAGCCGAGCTACGGCAGAGTCTCCCGGTTCGGACTGGTCGGCCTCGTGCCCTCGATGGACTGTTGCAGCCTTCTGGGGAAGGCCCCCAACGACCTTGCCACTGTGTTCCACGCCATTGCGGGTGCGGACGAACGGGATCCGTCCCTTGTCGATGACCCGGCCCCAAACCTCGCGCCGCGCTCCGACCGGAAAGGCGCTACCCCGATCGTGGGCTTCGTCTCAGAGTGTCTCGAGACTTTGAACACCGTCGAACGAATGGCCTTCCGAAAGGCTCTGGCCAGATTGGAACAGGCCGGCTGCGAGGTTCAGGAAGTGGCCTTCGCAGATTTCGATCTCTTCCGGGCAGCCCACAACCTGATTGGCTCGGTAGAAGCCTCATCAAGCTGCGGCAAGTTCGATGGCGTGCGGTACGGACACCGCACCGCGCGGGCGAAAAACTGGAATGAGATGTACCTTCAGTCGCGGGGCGAATCGTTCAGTCTGCTCATCAAAGCCTATCTCTTTCAGGGTGCCTATTTTCAGTTCCGGGACTATCCTGCCTTCGAGCGCGCCTGCCGCATTCGCGCCAGGCTGGTAAAGGAGAGCAGAAGCCTGTTTCGCAGGGTCGACCTGCTCGCGTCTCCAACCCGGCGGGCAATTATTGATCCGAGCCGAGCGGACACGGTGGACCAGGTCTATGACGTTTTCTCGCTCACCCTTCCGGCCAGCCTGACCGGTCAGCCCGCCCTGACGGTGCCGGGATTCGTCACGGACCGGGACGGTGATCTCGGCCTCCAGTTGGTTGGGCCTTTCTTCGGCGACGAGCAGCTACTTGAACTTGGCTGGCAATTATCCCGGCCGGTGGAAGGAGCCAGATAACCATGCATTATGAAGCTGTCATAGGGCTCGAAATACATGTTCAGTTGAATTGCCGGACGAAGATGTTCTGCCAGTGCCCCAACCAGGCCGGGGACGAACCCAACCGGAATACGTGCCCCATATGCCTCTGGATGCCCGGAAACCTGCCCCGGTTCAGTGAAGAAGCCCTTGAGAAGGCCGTCCTGGCCAGCCTCGCACTCAACTGTGAAATACAGAAGGAGAGCGCCTTCGATCAGAAGGTTTACTATTATCCGGACCTGCCCAAGGGCTTTCAACTCTCCCAGTTCTACCGCCCGCTCGCCCGCAATGGTTGGCTGACCATTACCGATACGGACGGGCTCACTCGCAAACTCCGCATCCACAAGATCCACATGGAAGAGGACGTGGCCAGGCTGGTGCATGAGCAGGAAGGGAAGACGCCCATCAGTCTGGTGGACTTCAATCGTGCCGGGGCGCCTCTGGTGGAAATCGTCACCGAACCCGACATGCGAACTCCCCACCAGGCGATGGACTTCCTGCGATGCCTCAGGACCCAGTTGCGCTATGTGAACAGTTCCGAATGCAGTATGGAACTGGGTACCATGCGGGTGGACGCCAACATCTCGATCCGCCCCCGGGGAAGCGAGCAGCTGAACACCAAGGTGGAAGTCAAGAACATGAATTCCATCCGCCACGTCGGTGACGCCATTACCTACGAGATCACACGCCAGGCCAACTGCCTCAAAGCAGGCGAACCGATCGTGCTCCATACCCGCCTCTGGGACCCCGACAAGCGGGTAACTACTGCCATGCGGGGAAAATTTGAGGGCCCGTGCATCCCGGACCCGTCGGTCCCACGGATTGTCCTCGACGATGTCTGGCTCCAGGAAATCCGGCGCAGCCTGCCGGAAATGCCCGACAGGAAGGCGAACCGTTTTGTCAGGCAGTTCGGGCTCACCGTCGAGGAGGCGGGAATCATGAGCGGCGAACGGGACTTGTCGGAGTATTTCGAAGCGGTGGTCAACGAGAAAGTGTCGCCAAGGCTTGCGGCTCAGTGGCTCGCCAGCCAATTTCTGCCGCTGCTCAAGGAGCGTAACGAGAGCCTGGCAGAAAGCACCGTTACCCCGGTGCGCCTCGCTGTCCTGCTGCGACTGCTCGAACGGGAGGAAATCAACGCCAATGCCGCTAGAGAAATCTTGAAGAAGCTCCCGGAAAGCTCTCTCTCGCCGGAAGTGATCGTTGCCGAGGGCGGTTATCGGCAGCTTTCCGCTACCGCCGACCTGGAAGCCATCGTCGATCTGGTTCTGCGGGAAAATCCCTCGGCCGTGGCAAACTTCCGCAAGGGAGCGGCAAAAGCCATGGGGTTTCTCATGGGTCAGGCGATGCAGGCCTCCGGCGGCAAAGCCCATCCGCGAGCGCTGAAGGAAATCTTCGAAAAGAAGCTCCGGTAATCCGCTCCCCAGCCCGCGGGTACGGCGGCTACTCGCCCCTGCGAAAGCCTCTGCTTCCCCCCCGGCCCAGTCCTCGGGACCGGCAAGCAGCGGCTGCTCTACCTTCCTCTTTCGCCCAAGTCTAACCGGGTCAGCCCTGACGATTCATACCCATCCTGACCGCCATGGGATAGAATCCGCTGGAATGGCACCCTGTACAAGTCGCGGGCAACAGTCAGCCCCTGTTTCCGCCGGACCCCGGTGCTTAGTTGATCGTCCAGAAATAAGTGGTTCATCCGGTTAACGAGTACCTCTGAGTATGGAGATGGTACAATCTGAGCTTGAAGTATTCCTGGCCCCTGAATCCATAGGCCTGCCTTTTCAGGGTTTTGATTTTGTTGTTGATGCCTTCGACCACGGCATTGGTGATGGGATGCGTGAAGTAGTTGAGCAACCCAGTCCGGTAAGCGGACAAAGTTTTGGCGACCTTGGCCAGGTGCTTGATTCCGGATCTGAGGGCGTCTGCACACCAAGTCTCCAGGAATGCCCTCGCCGCAGGGAGGTTCTCCTTTTCCCGGAAGAGGCGAAGTTGCTTTTTCATAGAATGGATGAGCGGCTGGTTGGCTTGAAGCAAAGCATCAAGCCGGGCCTTCCGGTCAGGTTTCAGATCCTCGTAGTTGCTCAGCAAGAGGAAGCGGTTCCCTTTGAGGGTCTGTTGTCCCAGACGATCCAGTTCCCACTGTTGTTCTCGGCGCAGATCCTCGATAGTCTGATTGATGAGAGCCATGATGTGGTAGGGGTCGAAGACGATGGCCACGTGAGGCAAAACCTTGCGCACCGCACTGAAGTAAGCACTGCTCATGTCCATGGCCACCGCTTCAAGCTTCCTGCCCTTTTTGGCAAGCTTTTCCAGGAAGGGGGTAACGTCTTCCCTACCTTTTCCTTCCACCGCATGAAGGATCCTTCCGCTCTGCAGGTCGGCAACGACCGTCATGTACTCATGGTCTTTCCTGATGCTGAACTTGTCAATGCCAAGGTAGCAGACTTTGTGCAGGGGGATAGTCCGATAGAGAAGGCGCAATTTGGATTTATGGATCTCCTTGACCAAGTCCCAGCCTACTCCAAGGTAATGGGCAACCGAGCGAATTGTCCCGAACCGGAGAAGGTCCGGAACGGTAAGGGCGAAGGAACGAACATATCGGTGCTTTGCCGGCATGAAAGGCAACCATGGCCACCAAAGCGTGCCACAATCGACGCATCGCAAGCGATGATAGTCAAGAACGAGGATGCACTTCTTGCGACCAATGGGGCTCATGAAGAACGAGCGGGTTTTTGGGCCCTTCATTGTGGTTTTGCGACAGCCGCATTTGGGGCACTTGATCAGAGCGTCGATCATCTTGGCACGAAGAATCACCGCATCGGCGTTGTAGTGAGTCGAGGTATAGCAGATCCCTTTCAGCCCAAAAGCATGGTACAGTATCGATGTGGACATGGTTTGTTCTCCCCTCCTGTTCGATTACCCGCAAACAAGTGGGGGTCTTG
>JAPXSS010000056.1:0-21608 GCA_033812955.1 Syntrophobacteraceae bacterium
AAAACGGTTGAAGCTTCCAGGAGCCTGTTGGCATCCGTGCTCAATCAATCCGATGCTGGCTTTGAGAGTCATCAGAGCCAATGGCTGGTGGGACGACTATTGGACATACAGGATCTCAGGGAGGATGATGGCTGCATAATTTAACCAACATCGGTGAATTGCACACCATTGAGATGCGGAGTTTGTATTCTGCAGAAAACTTACGGCGTACTGCTTTCTCCGGGACCTCCGGGTCTGGCGTCGCAGCCACCCCTCCAGCTTCTTTCGGCTCGCTACACTCGCCTTCAGTCGCCTCCGGGGTGGCTGCATTGAATAGGCCTTCCTTCATCCATATAACCTCTTTCATCATTGCTTCCTCCCCCGCCCTCGACACTAATTTATCATAGGGGACGTGTCTCACTCTCATTGGCACAGAGGGTACTTTAAGGAGTACCCCAAGCCCCGGGTGGAGAAAAAGGTTGCCAGGGGGAAGGACATGGAAGAGCGAAGCTTAGCGTCGAGGAGGTCCTGAAGATCCGATCCGATATAAGCGCCACGCACGCGGAACTTGCCAGAGAATATAATGTTTCAGAGAAAGCGATCCGTCTGATCAGTACCCCAAAAATAAACAAGGGTTGCGAACGGTCTCGCAACCCCTTATTTTCTGGCGTCCCCAACCGGATTTGAACCGGTGTTGCCGGCGTGAAAGGCCGGTGTCCTGGACCGGGCTAGACGATGGGGACGCAAAGTGACCGACTATGTAAACGAAGCCTTGCCTGCTGTCAAGCACCTTGCTTGTATAGCACACCCATCCTTACCGAGAAAAGTGAAAAGTGGCGATGGTTGGCAGCGGACTGTGCCGGGGTGAAGGCAGGGAGTGTCCCTCCAGGCTATCGGAATCTTCCATCGGCCCGAGTATTTCCCGCCTCTTCGAGCTTTCCGGCAAACCAGCCGATACTTGCCACCCGGTGAACATCGAAGGCCGGCACATACGGCTTGAGATCCAGCAAAGGGGTCCCGTCAACGATATCCACGTCTTCAATGTGGAGGCTGCAGTGAATGATCCGAATGAGCCTCACGATAGACAATCCAATGGCATTGGGGCGTTTGGGGGCTCGGGTGGCGAACACTCCATGAGGCTGGTTGTCGAGAAACGGCTTGACCTCGAGCGAATAACCTTTGCTGAGATGAAAATGATAGAGCAGAATCAAATGGGAAAACCCCTCCAGGTCTTTCAGCCCGGCTGCGTACTCGGGTGCAAGTTCCACCGTTCCCGCGATACCCCTTGCTGCCAAAGGCTGAATGGGCATGCCCTCGATGTCGCGGAACGGGGAACGAATGATGCCAATGGGTAAGTAGGTGATCCTTTCCACGGTCTCTATCCTCCGCAGTCTTTGAAAATGTTTGGAATCTTGCACTCCTGCACACTTCAACCCTTTACTTGAAACTTTTCGGAACGAAAGGTAACGTAGTCGAGATTTGCTGGGATCGATCCTATCTTTGTCCAACGAGGAATACAAGTGGACCGGAAGAGCAAAACCCGCGGTCATCTCATGGCAGTCTACGCGCGTCTGACGCCTCTGGAAAAAGCCCTGATGCAACTCTGTTCGATCATCTACGAACCCGTGGAAGCAAGGACGGTCATCAGATGCTTTCGCCAGACCGGTCTTTCCTTTCCCGAAAGCCGTGTGAAGACCATTATCGCACTCGAGTCCTGTCTTGATCGCCTGCAGAGCCTCAGGCTCTTGAACAAGGGTTTCCAATGTCCCGAAGCGATTGTGGAACTGTGCAGCAGGGAAGCGGTGAACACCCCGGCGCCACCGGCTGCATCGGCGCTCCCCAGGTCAGGGCAGGGCAAGACCGCTCGCAGGAATACCGGAGCGATTGCCAATGCCTCTGCCGCCAACCGTTTTCAGCTCATGGCCCGAGTGGTACAGGAGGAGGCGGACCCGGTTTACTGGTTTAGTCGTGCGGTGGGTGCGAACTATTGCCACCGCCTCATGCGCAACCTGCGAATTGCCGTCTATACACAGGATTTCGATCTGCTGCGCAGGTCCCATGACCAGCTGTGCGGGTTGTGCAAGGAGTTTTATGCCAACACGGATCCCCTGGTCCAGGTCGCCAACAACCCTTTCGACGCAACGTGGTTCAAGACTCTCTCCCTGAGTCTGCAGAGGACCATCCTGCCGCTGATTCTATTCAGTACCCTGTTTTCACTGGAAAGCGATGCAGAAGCGCTGGCTTATGCTCTCTCTCCCCCGTTCCGACACCTCAACCCGGTGGCGAATGACCCCGGTTTGTATCTTCACGCGGCAACCCGCCTCATGGTTGGCGGTCGCCTGGAAGAGGCTGCAAAGCTGCTTTTGGAAGTCAATAGCACTGTCTCTTCATTTGGTATGGAGGGTTCGCTACAGTTCCTCCGGGGAGAATATGGGAGCGCCTCAGCCTCTTTTGCGAACGATATGAAGGAGTTGAGACGCTTTCTAAAACAGCGGAATGCCTACTTCAGAGGCTTCGAAGGGATATTCTGCCTGCTGACTCAGCTGATCTCTCCACCGGCGTCCACGGTCGGCAAGGCCAGCGACCTGTTCGATACAGCGCTGGCGTGCAATCGGGAGGGCACACTCTTCTGGCCCCTTTATCAGGCCCTCAAGGCGGTTCAGCTTTCCCAGGCTGGCGAGGCGGAGCGCGCCCATGCCCTGCTGTCCGAAAGCGAGCGGCAGGGAGCCGGCATTGATGGCTATTTTCAAATTCTCGCCCGCTACTGGATCAATGGTCGCCTCGATCAGCCGGAGATTGACTCACTCAGCCGTCTCTTCATCCAGTCGCGGGAAGTGGGACTGAGCTGGCTGGCTCTGGAATGTGCCGAACTCCTGCGTCTGGTTGAGGAAGACACCCCCGTGCGCCGCAATGCCATCGAGCGGATCAAACAGGAAACGGGACTGGCTTCGTTTGTGGCGACCATTCAGGTGGAGGAACCCTGGCGACGCAGTCTGCGGGCTCTGAGTGCCATCAGCGAGGAACGGCAGGAAAGCGGCACACATGTTCCGGATTCGCGCCTGGCCTGGCTTCTTGATTACAGCGGGGGGGTACTTTCGGTGCAACCGGTGGAGCAGAAACGGACGGCGCGGGGCACTTGGTCCAAGGGGAGAGCAGTGGCGCTCAGCAGGCTGTGCGGCGGCCCCAAACCCGTGGCTGTCACCCCTCAGGATCAAGCCATCTGTGCGACCATCGAACGTGAAGGACGGCACTATTACAACACCCGGTATCATTTTGACATGGACCGCCTGCGGTTGGCCCTGGTTGGCCATCCGCTGCTCTTTCTGGCAAGAGCGCCCACTATTCCAGTGGAAGTGGTGAAGGGAGAGCCCGAGGTCATGGTCACGCGCGACGCCGCTGACCTGCTCATCCGGTTTTCCATGGAGAGCGGGGATGCCCGGGTGGTCCTGCAGCAGGAGACTCCTACCCGCTTTAGAGTGGTCCAGCTTTCCGAACATCACCGGCGGATTGCGCGCGTTCTGGGCGAGAATGGACTGCGCGTGCCAGCATCGGCGGCACCGGAGGTGACCGAGGCCTTATCGCGCATGTCCTCGCAGATAACGGTGCATTCGGCGGTTGGGGGGCTCTCGCGGGATCTCGAGGAGGTCGCGGCCGATCCCACCCCGAGCGTCCATATCGTACCGTCGGGGCCCGGTTTTCGGTTCGAGATGTTTGTTCAGCCTTTCGGGGCCAGTGGTCCCTATCTCAAACCCGGTAAAGGCATGGAAAACATCATGGGGGAAATCGAGGGCAAGCTGCTGCATACCAGGCGCGATCTCAAGGCCGAAGAGGCAATGGCGCAGGCAGTGGAAGCCGCCAGCCCCACCCTCGCTCTGCTCGATGAAACCGAACACCAGTGGCAGGTGGCGGATCCTGAAGGCTGCCTGCAAATCCTGCTCGACCTCAAGCCCCTGCAGGATAATGGTGGAGTGCTCCTGGCCTGGCCCGAGGGAGAAAAAATCCGGGTCAGCCGGGAAGTCTCGTTCGACCACCTGCGCCTACGCATCCGCAGCAGAGCCAACTGGTTTGAGGTGGGCGGCGAACTCCAGGTCGACGACCAGCTCGTCGTTGACATGAAGCGCCTTCTCGAACTTCTCAGCCCGAATGGGGCCCGCTTCCTGCCTCTGGGTGACGGACAGTTTGTGGCGCTCACCCGCGAGCTTCGCAAACGGTTGGACGACTTGGCTGACTATACGGACGGGGAAGGCCGGGAATTGCGACTGCATCCGCTTGCCGCGTTGGCGCTCGAGGATTTCACCAAACAACTCCCCCGCCTGGATGCCGACCGCGGCTGGAAGACCCGGCTGGCGAGCCTGCATGCCGGCCTGCAGCTCGAACCTGAGCTCCCGTCGACCCTTAAGGCCGAACTCCGGGACTATCAGGTGGAAGGCTATTGCTGGCTGGCACGCCTGGCTCACCTCGGACTGGGTGGGTGCCTGGCTGACGATATGGGGCTGGGAAAGACTCTCCAGGCCTTAGCTCTGATCTTGCAGCGAGCCCCCGAAGGTCCTGCCCTGGTAGTGGCGCCCACGTCCGTTTGCATGAACTGGACTACCGAAGCCAACCGCTTTGCCCCCACCCTGAACCTGGTCACGTTCGGAGGCAACCATCGGGAACAGCTCGTCAGAAGCCTGGGCGCCATGGACGTGCTGGTCACTAGCTACGGCCTGCTCAATCAGGAGGCCGAACTGCTGGCTTCGGTCCAATGGCATACCATCGTTCTGGACGAGGCCCAGGCTATCAAGAATTTCGCCGCCAAACGATCCCGGGCCGCCATGAACCTCAACGGCAACATGCGCCTCATTACCACCGGAACCCCCATTGAAAACCATCTGGGTGAGCTATGGACCCTTTTCAACTTCATCAACCCCGGTCTGCTGGGTTCCCAGGAGCGCTTCAATGCCCGCTTCGCTATCCCGCTCGAACGCCGCGACGGGCGTGAGGCTCGCAAACGGCTAAAAAAACTGGTGCAACCCTTCATCCTCCGGCGCACCAAGTCGCAGGTGCTGGAAGAACTGCCGCCGCGCACCGAGGTTGTACTGCAGGTGGAACTGGGACCGGAAGAGACCGCGTTCTATGAAGCCCTGCGACGGCAGGCCCTCGAACGACTTGAACTGGATGACAGCCCTGCGGGACAGAAGCACTTGAAGATCCTGGCCGAGATCATGAGGCTTAGGCGGGCCTGCTGCCATCCCCGGTTGGTAATGCCTGACACCGATCTCGCGGGCGCCAAACTGGAACTGTTCGGTGAGGTCGTGGCGGAACTCCTGGAAAACCGCCATAAAGCGCTGGTTTTCAGCCAGTTTGTGGGACACCTCCAGATTCTGCGGGAATATCTGGACGCCCGCAACCTCAAATACCGCTATCTCGACGGCACTACGCCTCCCAAGGAACGCAAGCGTGAAGTCGATGCCTTCCAGGCGGGCTCGGGAGACCTCTTCCTGATCAGCCTCAAAGCCGGCGGCCTGGGTCTCAACCTCACTGCCGCAGACTATGTGATCCATATGGACCCCTGGTGGAACCCCGCCGTGGAAGACCAGGCTTCCGACCGCGCCCATCGCATCGGCCAGCTCCGACCCGTGACCGTGTACCGTTTGGTTGCCCGGAATACCATCGAGGAGAAGATCCTCAGGCTGCACCAGGAGAAGCGGGACTTGGCGAGCAGTCTCCTCGACGGCAGCGATATGGTCGGCCGCATGTCTGCGGATGAGCTGCTCAAACTGGTCAAAGAACAGTAGGAACCCCGATGAGCACTCCGCCCCTGCTGCTCATCGCGTGGCTCACGGCAGCCTCACTCGCGGGCTCCTCGGCCGGCAGTGCCCAGAACGCTTTGGAACCACTCCTCATCCTGCGGGAAGAGGGGCTCGAGATCCAGGGGAGGCAGCTACAGCAAATGTATACCGGGGCAAAGAAGAGCGTGGAAGACACTCTGGGCTGGCAACTGGGAGCCCCGCCCCGGTTGGTGCTGACCGCTGATAAAGAGCACTTCGAGAAGATGAGCGGCAGTCCTCTGGTCTCAGCCTTTGCCGTTCCTCGTCAACACACCGTTGTCATGCTCGTTTCCAGGGCTGCTTCCGATTCCTACGTTCTGCGCGAAACCCTGGAACATGAGCTCTGCCACCTGGTCCTTCACGCCCACATCGACCCGGAAATCCTCCCCAAGTGGCTGGATGAAGGAATCTGCCAGTGGCTGAGCGGAAGTCTCGGGGAAATCCTGGCCGGCCAGGGATTGGTAACCAGCGGGATTAACCTGGCACACCACCCTATCCCTCTGCAGCAGCTGACGAAGACCTTCCCGGCCGACCGCCGCGCTCTCCTCAAAGCCTATGAGGCGAGTCGCCTGTTCGTGGAATTTCTGAGGTCCCGCTATAGTGGGAATGGCCTGCTCAGGCTGCTCGATCACCTCAAAGGGGGCCAGGAAATCGAAGCGGCCATGCTCGAGGTTTTTTCGAATTCTCTGGAGAACCTCGAGTCGGAGTGGCTTGACGGACTCCAGAGCCGAAAGCTCTGGCTGTTATGGATCAGCCAGTATCTCTATGAAATCCTTTTCTTTCTGGGAGCGCTCCTGACCGTGCTGGCTTTCCTGCGCGTGACAATCCGGAAACGGGCCTACGATCCGGATGAGGATGATGACGCATGACTGCGGCAGAGCGAGATCAGGCAACGGTAGACCACGCACCCGCAATCAGGATGCGGTCGGCCGGCGAAGGGGGGCTGGTGATCGAGATGGAGCGTGTGATTGCTCCCCGGATCAATGTAGCGGTTCAGCGCCTGGCAGACAAGCTTTCCCGCAAAAGGCCGGAAGGGATGATCGAGGTTATTCCCGCTTATTGCTCTTTGCTCGTCTATTTTGATCCGCTGGTTCTCAGCCGGGCAGCCCTCGTCGAAGCGGTTGCCCGCATCGTTGCCGTGGACCTGGAACCGCAAGTGGCGGCCTCAGAGAGGGTGAGGGTCATCCAGATCCCCGTTTGCTACGGCGGGGAATTTGGGCCGGACCTGGATTACGTGGCTCAGGTCCATGGACTGACGACCGAAGAGGTCATCACCATCCATCGCGCAAGGTCTTACCGGGTCTATATGGTGGGATTCACCCCCGGGTTTCCCTATCTGGGTGAGCTATCCGAGCGAATTGCGACACCGCGTCTGGAAAAACCTCGCACCCTGGTACCCCGTGGTTCTGTCGGCATTGCCGGCACCCAGACCGGGATCTATCCCGTCGACAGCCCCGGCGGCTGGCGGCTCATCGGCCGTACCCCGGTGCCACTATTCCTGCCGGAAGCCGCTCAGCCCTTTCTTTTTTCCCCTGGTGACAGCGTGCGATTCAACCCGGTAACGGCCGACCGCTACCGCAAAATCGCACGCCAGGTCGAAGCAGGCTCCTATCTCCCCGAAGTTGTCAGCGTCTGCCGTGAGGGGACTGGGGTATGATCAAGGTCATTGCACCCGGTTGGTTTTCCACGGTGCAGGATGCCGGGCGCTGGGGGTATCAGGCTTATGGCATGCCTGTTGCCGGGGCAATGGACCGTTATGCCTATCGCGTCGCCAACCTGCTCGCGGGGAACCGGCGGGGTGCTGCGGCGCTCGAACTGACCATGCTCGGGGGAGTCTTTCAAGTCCAGCAGGCATGTCTCATCGCCATTGCCGGGGCTGACATGTCGGCACACCTGGATGGCGTACGAATTGCCAACTGGTCTGCGGTACGGGTGCCGGCAGGCGGGGTGCTGGCGTTGGGGTACGCTCTGACGGGTTGTCGCGCCTACCTGGCTGTGAAGGGCGGGATTGACACGCCGCTCGTCCTGGGCAGCCGCTCAACCTACATCCGAGCGGGGGTGGGGGGATTGGGAGGAAGGGCTCTGAGGACCGGCGACGTACTTCCCGTCGGCCGCCTGGGGAGCGCAGGAATCGGGCCAGCTGCGCTGCCGGGCGAGTTGGTGCCCTCCTATGAGCACGAGATCCGGTTGAAGGTCATGCTCGGGCCCCAGGACGATCTGTTCCGGCCAGAAGCCATCCGGACCTTTTTTGAGAGCAGCTATACCGTCTCGAACGAAGCTGATCGGATGGGCTACCGGCTCGAGGGGCCAAAAATCCCACATGCCGACCGGGTGGAAATCATCTCCGATGCCCTGCCCGAAGGTGCTGTTCAGGTGCCGCCCGACGGCATGCCCATCGTCATGATGGCCGACCGCCAGACCACGGGTGGCTATCCCAAAATTGCGACAGTGATTGGCTCATCCCTGCCGATTCTTGCTCAGGGCCGCCCCGGCGACCGGCTACGCTTCGAACGCTCGTCGGAAGCGGAAGCGCTTGCTGCTTTGCGCCTCGAGGAGCAGCGCTGCCTGGATATGCAGCGGTTCCTGGAGCTGGAGGAGTGCCGCCGACTGTTCGGGGGTGCTTGAACAAAGGCATCGCCTGAGGCGGGAAAGGACCACAAGGTGAAGATCGATCTCAACTGCGATATGGGTGAGAGTTTTGGAGTTTACCGTCTGGGCCATGACGAGGAGGTCATGCCGTTCGTCTCCTCGATCAACCTGGCCTGCGGCTTCCACGCCGGCGATCCCGGAACCATGGTCCACACGGTACGAGTCGCCAGGCAGTATAACGTTGCGGTGGGGGCTCACCCCTCGTTCCCGGATCTCGTTGGCTTTGGAAGGAGGACGATGAGTGCCACCCCGGCCGAGATCAAAGCCGACACAATCTATCAGATCGGAGCCCTGTGGGCGATCTGTCAGTCCGAGGGGGTCGCTCTGCAACACGTAAAACCCCACGGAGCCCTGTACAATCTGGCCGCTGGCGACATCCGCACAGCTGCCACCATCGCCGAGGCCATTGGCGCCGTGGACTCGGAGTTATTCATGGTGTGTCTTGCCCATTCGCCGATGGTCGAGGCGGCCCGCGCAGCGGGCATCCGTTACGTGGAAGAGGCATTCGCCGACAGGGCCTATACCAGGATGGGCACCCTGGTGCCTCGCGACACTGCCGGAGCCGTGATCCATGATCCGGAGACGGTTGCGGCAAGGGTTCTCTCCCTGGTAACCCACCAGCTCATCACCTCCCATGACGGCGTCGCAATTCCCATCAGGGCGCAGACCATCTGTGTCCATGGCGATAACCCGGGAGCGGTGGCGATGACCAGACTTATCCGAGAACGCCTCGACCAGCAGGCCGTCACGGTCGCACCGTTTGGCCAGCGCCGCTGATGCTCTACTCGTCCACTCGCTTCGCAAGCGACTGCCGGGCCTGCCTGACCTTCCGGATTCCTTCTTGACACTTAAACAACGGGCATGTTAGGAGGATGGGTCTGCTTGAGCAGCCACGGTGGGCCGTTAACTCAGGAGGTAGAGTATCTGCCTTTTAAGCAGAGAGTCGCCGGTTCGAATCCAGCACGGCCCACCAATCTAGCAAGAGGAGGTAACATCCTTCAGCCACCCATATCGGGGGCAGAAGGTTTCATGTCGAGCGAAGACCCCCCCGGCCAAGTGATTTTCAAAGTAACCCAGCGTGGCTGGTGTTCCTGGTATCATCTCTCACACTTCCATAACCTTCAGGCCTTCTCTTTTGCCGG
The DNA here is from genome assembly GCA_033812955.1 of Syntrophobacteraceae bacterium. Taxonomy (GTDB): domain Bacteria; phylum Desulfobacterota; class Syntrophobacteria; order Syntrophobacterales; family Syntrophobacteraceae; genus JADGQM01. The sequence goes on from JAPXSS010000056.1 coordinate 9,581, forward strand.
CCTCAATCTGTCGCTGATCGGAAGACACAAAGAGGTGGGGTTCTACAACGAGAGCACAGCCCAGATGCAAGGCATCCATGGCCCGCAGGGCGTTGCGTTCCAGGCACCGTATGGTTCGAGTGACCACGTCCGGGGTGATGTAGCAGATCTCGGCGTCCGCGATTTCCTCCAAGATGCGATCCCGAGTCTTCCGGTATTCACCCCTTGACAGCTTGCCCTCACGAACGAGGCGGTTGAGGGTGGAAACCATCTCGGGAAGGCAAATAACGCAGAGCACCAAGTGTTCTGCTCGTCTGCAGATCTCTATGACCTTATCGGTGCCGGGTTCTTCTATGTATCGTTTGACGAACGCAGAGGTATCGAAGAAGACCCTCATGTATCGGATTCCGCACGGTCTTTCAGGATCTCTCGGCTGAGCGATAGGCCTGGAATGATCAGTCGTGGGATTTCTCGCTTCCACGAAGCTTCTCGCTTGGTCAGCGGCAGGATTTCGGCGATGGGCTTGCCGTTGCGGTAAACACGCACCACCTCACCGCTTTCTACTGCGTCAAAATAATGCTTGATACGCTTTCGCAGCTCAACCACGTTCGTCTCTTGCATATGCCTCACCTCATCCATGCAAATTGTTCTTTCAGATTGATTGTACGCCTTTGAGTACACTTTGCAAGCATCATGACGAAGGGATGGGTTGGAAGAATGTTGATGCCGAGACAGTCAATTCAGATGATTGGCTCAAACGGTGATACCCCATTTCGGGTGAGACAACCCTGGATCAATCCAATCGTGACCACGAACGAAAGAAAGGATATGGCAGGAAGCAGCCTAGCCCGATCAGATGCTGGTGCCGACTTCACTTTCTGCTCACGTCTGGTGGTTTCTCTTTTCAAGGAGGTCCCTAAGGAGGCATGGAGAAATAACCTGGATCAGTGCAGATTGTAGTAGACAATTTGAATGGAAGCGTGTAATGGAAGCTGGGAAACCTTACAGAGGAGGTGACCCAGCTGATGAGTGAGCAAGAGTGGAAAGGAGGTCGTGAAGACCAACGGCTGTACAGGCAGGTTCGCGCAGAGAAGCAAAGGATCTTGGTGAGCCATTATGAGCGTATCCACCCTTTTCTCAACGAGCGGGGGAGGCGTTTGTGGGCAGCCAATGAGGCGATCCGATTCGGGTGGGGTGGAATGCGGGCAGTTTCCGAGACCTTGGGAATGAGTCTGACGACGGTGGTTGCCGGGGTCAAGGAGCTTAAAGGCACTGAAAGTTGTGGGACTGATGGAGTTTTGGTGCGACAACGCCAATCTGGTGGAGGCAGAAAAGCTATTACGAGCAAGCACCCTGATATCGTGCGCCGCATCGAAGCAATCGTGGATCCCAGCACACGAGGAGACCCGTTGGCTCCTCTGAAGTGGACGTGTAAGAGTCTTGAGAACATCCGGGAGGAATTGGTGGGGAGTGGCTACAAAGTCTGCACTACCACCATCGGCTAGATTCTTCGTGAACAACTTGAATACTCTCTCCAAGGCTTGAAGAAGACGAAGGAAGGCTCCTCCCATGAGGACCGCAACGCTCAATTCGAATATTTGAACTGGAAGTGCCGGGAGTTTCAGGATCGAGAGCAGCCGGTCATTTCCGTGGATACCAAGAAGAAGGAACTCGTGGGGGACTTCAAGAACGGAGGCCGAGAGTGGCACCCAAAGGGGTGCCCCGAAGAGGTGCGTGGCCATGACTTCGAGGATAAGGAGCTTGGGAAGGCAATCCCATATGGTATTTATGATATGGGGAGGAATCAGGGTTGGGTGAGCGTGGGGATTGATCACGACACGGCCCAGTTTGCTGTTCAGTCGATCTGGTCATGGTGGAAGCAAATGGGACAACAGTGCTACCCCGATGGCAAGGAATTGCTGATCAGCGCTGATGCTGGTGGCAGCAACGGGTATCGGACCCGTCTCTGGAAACGTGAGCTGCAACGACTGGCCAATGAAACGGGATTAACCATTACCGTCTGTCACCTGCCCCCGGGAACCAGCAAGTGGAACAAGATCGAGCACCGCATGTTCTGTCACATTACCCAAAACTGGCGCGGGCGGCCCCTTGTAAGTCTGGACACGATTGTCAACCTCATTGCCGATACCCGAACGAAAAAGGCCTGAGAATTCATTCCGCGCTGGATACTAATTCCTACGAGAAGGGGATCAAGGTCTCGGATGAGGAAATGGCCCAACTCAGGATCAGTCGGGATGAATTCCATGGGGAATGGAACTACTCTATCCATCCTAGAGTAACGGGCCCATAAAATATATTTGCAACGGTTTATTAATGGATGGGTCCTTAATCGCGTGTTTTTGGCGTATTACTTAAAGACTTCTTTCATTCAGGCATTCTTCCGGCGAGAAACACGAACAGTGGGCCAGCCAACCTTGAACATCGGCATGATAGAAGAGACTCCTGTAGCTGTTCCCCCGCTTCAACTCTAGCACCAATTCGCCGAGCAACTGTCGGCCGTGGAACAGCTGAAGGCGGTGCAGCGAGCCTCGCTGGCGAAACTAGATGAGCTTTTTGCCTCTCTCCAGCACCGTGCTTTTCGGGGAGAGCTTTAATCATTGCGACAAACGGAATCTTGACCTTAACATTCCTTTGAGGCTATATTCCTTTCATGGCATGGGAAGTTGAAGTAACGGAAGAGTTCGAAGCGTGGTGGGATAGTCTCGATGAGGCCGAACAGGAAGATGTCGCGGCTGTGGTCATCCTGCTGGAGACGAAGGGACCGAACCTGGGATTCCCTCACAGCTCCAAAGTTCGAAGCTCACAGTTCGGGCAGATGAGAGAACTGCGCATCCAGCATCGAGGTGAACCCTACCGGGTCCTGTATGCCTTCGATCCACGCCGGGTGGCCCTGCTGCTGATCGGAGGCTGTAAAGGTGGTGATGATCGCTGGTATGAAAAGTACGTCCCCCTCGCCGATCGCCTCCTTGCAGAACACCTTGAAGGCCTGGAGAAGGAAAAAGGAGTATAGCCATGGCGAAATCATTCAAGAAGCTCAAAGAGAAGATGACGCCTGAATCGCTAATGCGCGCCAATGAGAAGGCCCGGGAGATGCTTGAGGCCATGCCGCTGCAGGAGCTTCGGCAAGCACGGCTGCTCAGTCAGGAACAGCTCGCCAAAACGCTTCATCTCAAGCAGCCGAGCATATCCAAACTCGAAAAGCGAACCGACATGTACATCAGTACCCTCCGGAGCGTGGTGAAGGCCATGGGGGGTGACCTGGAAATTGTCGCTCGCTTTCCCGACGGCAGTGTGCGCATCACTCAGTTTGAAGACCTGGAAAGGGGTACGTCAACTTCATAAACAGTTTCCCGTGAACCGCGAGATGCTTGAAACATTTCAGATTCGGATCTGAACGCGCTCTTAAGGCAGAGTGGAGGCCACCCAGGGGATGAGCAAGTGGCGCTGAAGAACACACCGTGAGCAACTTCACCTTCCTCAAAGCTGAATGGCCCGAAGTACACGATGCCGCGACCCGAGCTGAGGGGATGGCCTATCCCGATGCACGAGCGGCCTGCTTCTATTCACGGCGGGCGCTGGAGCTTGCCGTAGCATGGCTCTACCAGAATGACGGCACACTGAAGCTCCCCTATCAGGACCACCTGAGCGCCCTCATCCACGAACCCACCTTCCGTCAGGCCGTCGGCCAGGCAGTCTTCAATAAAGCGAAAGTCATCAAAGAGCTTGGCAACCAGGCGGTCCACAGCAACAAGCCGGTGCAGCAGTTCGACGCCCTGACGGCGGTGCGTGAGCTTTTTCATGTCTGCTTCTGGCTGACCCGTACCTACGCCCGCAAATCGAAGCCTGCTAACGGCTTAGCCTTCAATACCCACCTCCTCTCAAAACCTCGCTCGTCCCGCCTCGGACGCAGGCCCAGTTGCAGACCCTGGCGGCACAGTTGGCTGAAAAGGATACGCGGCTTTCAGAGCTGCTGTCGGACAAAGCTGCCCTGGATGAAGAGCTGCAACGCCTGCGCGAGGAAGTGGCCGGGATCAAGGCCGCCAATGCCGCCAGGCCTGATACCCACGATTATTCCGAGGCCGAGACCCGTGACTATTTCATCGATTTGCTCCTGAAAGAAGCCGGTTGGGCGCTGGACCAGCCGCAGGACCATGAATTTGAAGTAAGCGGCATGCCCAACGAACAAGGAAAAGGCTTTGTCGACTACGTGCTGTGGGGTGATGACGGCAAGCCGCTGGCCGTGGTCGAGGCTAAACGCACGAAGCGGGACCCGCGGATGGGCCAACAGCAGGCAAAGCTCTATGCCGACTGCCTGGAAAAGCAGTTCGGGCAGCGCCCCATCATCTTCTATTCCAACGGCTATGACCACTGGCTGTGGGATGATACCAATTACCCGCCGCGGTCGCTACAGGGGTTCCTCAAGAAGGCCGAGCTGGAATTGCTCATCCAAAGGCGGAGCACCCGAGTTCCACTCGCCACTGGGGAGATCGATTCCGAGATTGTCGAACGTTACTATCAGACCCGAGCGATCCGGCACATTTGCGAAGCCTTCGAACAAGATCACGACCGCAAGGCGCTGGTGGTGATGGCGACCGGCGCGGGCAAGACGCTCACCGTGATCGCGCTCTGCGATCTGCTCATGCGCTGCAACTGGGTCAAGAAGGTACTCTTTCTTGCCGACCGGGTGGCTCTGGTGAAGCAGGCGGTTAATGCCTTCAAGAAGCATCTGCCCGCATCATCGCCGGTGAACCTGGTAACTGAGAAAGACGCCGAGGGGCGGGTATATGTCGCCACCTATCCGACCATGATGAGGCTCATTGACGAGATGCAGGACGGCCATCGGAAATTCGGCGTCGGTCATTTCGACTTGGTCATCATCGACGAGGCCCATCGTTCCGTCTACCAAAAGTACGGGGCCATCTTCGAATACTTCGACTCGCTGTTGGTGGGGCTTACCGCCACTCCCAAGGCCGAAATTGACCGAAATACCTACCGCCTGTTCGAGCTGGAAACCGGTGTGCCGACCGATGCCTACGATCTGGATGAGGCCGTAAAAGACGGCTTCCTGGTCCCACCCAAATCGGTCTCCGTCCCGCTCAAGTTCCAGCGGGAGGGCATTCGGTATGATCAGCTCTTTGAAGAGGAAAAGGACCAGTGGGATGCGGTGGAATGGGGTGAGGATGGTGGCGTTCCGGATCGTGTCGAAGCGGAAGCGGTCAACAAGTGGCTTTTCAACAAGGATATGGTCGAAAAGGTGCTGGAGCATCTCATGACCCACGGCCTGAAGGTGGCGGGCGGGGACCGGCTGGGAAAAACCATCATCTTTGCCAAGAACCACCACACGCCGACTTCATCGCCGACCGGTTCAATGCCAATTACCCGCATTTCAAAGGCCAGTTCGCGCGGGTGATCGACTTTCAGGTGGAATATGCGCAGAGCCTGATCGACGACTTTTCCAACTCCTCCAAGCCGCCCCATATCGCCATCTCGGTGGATATGCTGGATACCGGGATTGACATACCCGAGGTCCTGAATCTGGTGTTCTTCAAGCTGGTGCGGTCGAAAACCAAATTCTGGCAAATGGTGGGGCGTGGCACGCGCCTGTGCGCGGACATCTTCGGCCCGGGCAACCCGAAGCAGTTTTTCTGCATCTTTGACTACTGTCAGAATCTTGAGTTCTTCAGTCAAGATCCGGCGACGACCGATGGGGCACTGGGAGAGTCACTCGGTAAGAGACTTTTTACTACGCGGTTGGAATTGATCTCCGAGCTGGATCGCCTGGCATCAGGCATGACCCGGGAAGGAACGTCTCCGGAAGATGACCTTCGTCGGGAACTTGCCCAGCGTCTCCAAGCCGAGGTCGCCGCCATGAATTGCGACAACTTTGTAGTCCGACCAAAGCGCCGATTGGTGGAAAAGTACACGGCCGCCGACGCGTGGAAGGTGATCAAGGAGGAGGAGTTCGGCGAACTGGTACGGGAGGTCGCCGGTCTCCCAACCGAGCTGGTGGATGAGGATGAAGAGGCCAAGCGTTTTGATTTGCTGATCCTGCGGCTGCAGTTGAGTCTGCTGCGTTCCGAGCAGGCCTTTGAAGGGCTGCGCGACCAGGTGCAGGCCATTGCAGGACTCCTGGAAGAAAAATCGAACATTCCGATGGTGCGCGAGCAGATGCTGCTGATTCAGGAGATTCAAACGGATGACTACTGGCAAGACATCACCACGCCGATGCTTGAAACTGCCCGTAGACGGCTGCGCGCTCTGGTAAAACTCATCGAGAAGGCAAAGCGTAAGCCCGTCTACACGAACTTTGAAGACCAACTTGGCGATGAAACTGCAGTGGAGCTGCCCGGCTTTGGCACCGGCACGGACTTCGAGCGGTTCCGGGCAAAGGTGCGTCAATTCCTGCGGGTACATGAAAACCACGTGACCATTCACAAGCTCAGGTGGAATAAAGCGCTAACGGCCACTGATCTCGATGAGCTGGAAAGGATGCTGATCGAGGCCGGGGTGGGCACCGCTGAAGATCTCAACCGCGCCAAGGAGGAAAGCAAGGGACTGGGGCTTTTCATCCGCTCCCTCGTCGGGCTGGATCGAGACGCAGCCAAACACGCATTCGGTCAATTCCTGTCAGGCAAGGCCTCTTCAGCCAACCAGATTGAGTTCATTAACCTCATTATCGACTACCTCACGGAGCATGGGGTCATGGATCCCGGTCTCCTCTACGAATCACCCTTCACCGACATCAATCCCCAAGGCCCTGAAGGAGTTTTCACATCAACAGAGGTGGACGACCTGGTCTTTCTACTGAATGAGATTCGAGAACGAGCTGCCGCCTGAGGAACTGCTGTGTCACCGTCTTACCCAGATTCTTGTCGAATTGCCTCAAAGTTGGCTGAAGAGATCGTCAGAGGTTGAAAAAACACCACGAACCGATAGGACGCAGATCATGGGAGTGAAAGTCAGAGAGAGATCCCCCGGGAGTGGAGAGCGGCTTGGGGAAATCATAGCGTTACAGTGAGCTTGACAACTTGCAACCATCCGCAACCAGAAACCAAGAAAGGGCTTAGCACGATCAGCTAACCCATTGATATTTATTGGAGGGCGACCCGGGAATTGAACCCGGGACCTTTGGTTCCGGAGACCAACGCTCTATCCACTGAGCTAGTCGCCCTCGATGGTGGGGAAAGGAAATTCAAGGTCTTCCCTGCTACGAAACTGAACGCTTGATAGCAGACAGCGGAGGTTTTGTCAATCAACCGGTGACCACCGCGAACGGCCAATGACAGCCGAAGGTTGACCGCAGGAAGACCGACCGCATCGTCGCTACGGCTTGGCGGTCTTTGGCCTTGGAACTTTTTCAATCAGATCAATCCCTTCGACGACGGAACGGTCGTGCGCCTGGAATCAAGACTGGTGGCCTGGTCGAGGGCGCGGCCCCACGCCTTAAAAACAGCTTCCAGAATATGATGGGTATTGCTCCCGTAGAGGGCCTGCAGGTGCAGGGTGACTCCTCCGTGCTGACTGAAGGCACGGAAGAATTCCGGTACCAGTTCGGTTTCAAAATGGCCGATGCCGGGGGTGAGCGGTGGGACTTGATAGATCAGATAAGGCCGATTGGAAAGGTCGAGCACGACCGTGGCACAGGCCTCATCCATCGGCACCACCGCATGGCCGTAGCGGTGGATGCCAGCGCGGTCGCCGAGGGCATCGGTAAGGGCCTTTCCCAGGCAGATGCCAATGTCTTCCACGGTATGGTGAGCGTCCACCTCGAGATCGCCCAGAGCCTTGACCTTCAGGTCAAAAAAGCCGTGCACCGTAAAAAGGGTCAACATATGGTCCAGAAACGGAATCCCCGTCTCCAGCGCCGTCAGCCCCTGCCCATCGATGGTCAATTCAAGGTCAATGTCTGTTTCTTTGGTCTTCCGAACAATGTGACCCATACGCATGGTCTCAATCCCTTCTTCTGCGGGTTGCCGTTGGAACCTGGGATGGCGCCCGTCCGTACCTGGGCTGAACCGTCATCCCTCACCTCGTGGCACGGTTTCCTTTATTCTACCATTTAGTCACCCTCACCTCTTCCAGTTCGCATCCCAGGAAAATCTGCCCGATTGCCTGGAACCGGTACGGCACATCTCGACGGCCATCCGCGCCCCAGCCTCGATGACATCCAGCACCGGGATGGGGGATCGGTCGACAATGGCCTGAAGGGCTACCGCCGCCATGGTATTGCAGGCAACAATGAGCAGCTTCACCTGCCGGGCGAGCAGGAAATCCACCATCTGGCAGGCGTAGAGGGCAATGGTGTCAACCGATTTCACACCGTAGGGCACCCGCGCCGTATCGCCGAAATAGAGGATGTCCTCAAAAGGCAGACGGGTCATCAAGGCCCGAAAGACGCTGAGTCCTCCGACACCGGAATCGAAAACACCAATGGGGTCCGTAAGTTTAGCCTTCATAAAACCTGATCGCCTCTTTGAGCCGGCCCTGCCGAAGGCCGTCCTGCCGGACCAGCACGACCACGTTAAGCTTGTGATTTCTGAACGGCGAGTTCCTTGCTCAGCGTCAGGGCCTTCTGGTACACGGTCCGCCGAGGCAACCCATGCCGGCTGACGATTTCAGCCACTGCCTGCTTGACCGGCAGCCTGCTTTCCTGGAGCAGGAACGTCAGGTCCTGATGCCAGTCGGATGGCAGGGGGGCCGCCGCGTCGCCTTCCCCGCACCCGGCAACCACCAGTGTCAGTTCCCCTCTGACCTCACCGGAAAAATGGGCCGCCGCTGCCGAGACCGTTCCACGAAAGAATTCCTCGTAGCGCTTGGTCAATTCGCGGGCAATGGCGATGGGCCGATTTCCCCAGATGAGCAGGATATCGCCGAGAGTTTTAGACAGTCGCTGAGGTGCTTCGTAGAGAATGAGGGTCATGGAGAGGCCGGCATAAGCCGCAAAAAAGCGCCTTCTTCCCGATCCGCCGGCCGGAGGGAAGCCCAGGAACGCAAAGGGATGGGTGGGCAGCCCGGATGCCACCAGCGCAGCGATGAGGGCAGTCGGTCCGGGTATGACGGTTACCATCAGGCCTTGGCCGAGAAGCTGCTCGACCAGGAGTGCTCCGGGATCGGAGATCCCCGGCGTTCCGGCATCGGTAACCAGAGCAACGAGAGCCCCCGCCTGGACCCTGGCAGCCAATTCCGTCCCCCGTTTCCGCAGATTGTGGCTGTGGTAGCTGACGAGTGGTTTATGGATGTCGTAGAAACTGAGCAGCTTTCGGGTATGGCGGGTATCCTCGGCGGCAATCAAGTCCACGGAGCGCAACACTTCGAGAGCCCTCAGGGTGATGTCGGCGAGATTACCCAAGGGGGTGGCGACCACAAAGAGGGTGCCGGCAGAAGCTGCCACCGTCCCCTCAATCGCAGGCTTCGAAGGCATTGGGAATCCACTTGAGCTCAGGTTCAGCATCCTGCCAGCTGATGGCTACCACATCAAAGCGTGCGGGCTGGTTTTCCATTCGCAGGTGTTTCAGATACCATTGTGCCAGCCGGGTCAGTCTTCTCTGCTTAGCGCGCGAAACCAGTTCCTCGGGCGCGCCATAGTGAAGGGCGAAGCGGGATTTGACCTCAACGAAGACGAGGGTTGGACCGTCGCGGGCAACCAAGTCGATTTCGCCAATACGGCAGCGAAAATTCTGCACCACCACCTGCAATCCTCGCTGTTTGAGGAAGGCAGCGGCAAGGTCTTCAGCGAGTTTGCCCTTTTCCTTGCGATTCAGCATCGGGATCCCCAGGCCAGGATCAGCAGACCACTCGCCGGAAACTCAATCGGTGCACCGGGCAGGGACCGTGGCAACGCAGTGCTTCAAGATGGTGGGGAGTGCCGTAGCCCTTGTTCCGGGCAAAATCGTAGACGGGATAGATGGCGTGGTAACGGCCCATCAGTCGGTCGCGATGGACCTTGGCTACGATGGAGGCTGCGGCAATCGACTGGCTGAGCTGGTCCCCCCGCCGAATGCCTTTTTGGGGAAGGGGCAGGGGCAGTGAATAGGGACCATCGATCAATAGAAAGTCGGGCCGCACCTCAAGGTCTTCCACGGCCTGAACCATGGCCTTGAAAGTTGCCTGCAGAATATTGATCCGATCGATTTCAGCCGGTTCGACCCAGCCAAGGCCAACGGCTACGGCACAGGCCAGAATGTCCCGGCGGCAGGCCTCCCGCTGGGCTGCGGTCAGGCGCTTGGAGTCCGTAACGCCAGAGAGATCGGCATGTGGGGGCAGGATCACCGCCGCCGCCACTACCGGTCCGGCCAGAGGCCCCCGTCCCACCTCATCGATTCCAGCGACCATTGAAAAACCCCGGTGATGAGCCTCGCTTTCGAAGAAGCGAGCATTCATCCCCGAGGTATCCATGGTCAGCTGGAGCACTAGCGCTTCTCTTTGATACGGGCAGCCTTGCCCAATCGTTGCCGGAGATAGTAGAGCCGAGCGCGGCGGACGCGGCCCCGGCGCAACACTTCAACCTTGTCGATCCGCGGCGAGTGCAGCGGAAATATCCGCTCAACGCCCACTCCGTAAGAGACTTTCCGGACCGTAAAGGTGGCCGACAGAGCTCCTCGATGGTAACGAATCACCACGCCTTCAAAAACCTGCACCCGTTCCTTGTCACCTTCACGAATCTTGACGTGCACCCTTACGGTGTCACCGGATCGAAAGGCAGGGATATCCATCCGCATGAACTCGCGCTGGATTCTTTCTGCCAACCTCATCCCCATTTTCCTATCCTCCATTCTCGATAGTAGAAGCTTTTCTCGGTTATTAGGGTCATACACCATCAACGTTCATGATCAATTCGTGCCCAGCAGACGATCCAGCAGGATTGCCGCAGCGCAGCGCACTGACAGGTGATTGTAGTCGCTCCTTCTCTGAATCGCTTGAAGCACTGCCTCCGCTTCTGCCAGGACTTCCGGGGCCAGCCCCCAGCCCGTACCGAAGAGTAGCAGGTGCGGACGCCGGCTTTCAGCCAGCCGCTGCCGAGCCTCCCGGCAGGCCAGCGCCGCCGGTTGCGTTTTCGCCGTGGTAGCCCAAATGACGGGGGCCTCCCCCCACTCCTGCCTGATCGACGTTTTCACCGCCGCCAGATCGTCCACAACCCGAAGCCGGCGCAACGCCTCTTCACGGTCCGGATGCAGTTCCTTGCCTGCCCCCTGGCACCAATGATCGAGCAGGTGTCTGATGAGAACCTGCTGGTCCTGGAGGGGCGTGACCACATAGCAGGTTGGCACCCCATAAGTGCGGGCCGTACGAGCCAGGTCGTGAAGGTCTAAATTGGTGATGGCTGCAGCAATCGTCTCTCCCCTGCGATTCAAGACGGGGTAGTGGATGAGGGCCACACAAAGTGCAATCATACCGTGTTCCGGGCTTACTCCGCTCCGAGAGAAAGACTGCTGGAGCAGGCAGTTCCATTCTCCTCAGGTGAAGGCGGTAAGAGCCTGATCCTCCATCTCAGTCCGGTGCTGGGGACGATTCCCCTCCGCGCAACCAGTCTTCTTCGGCCTGCCGGAGCAGCTTCCCATCCAGCGGTGTGAGGTCGAGACGGGCGAAGAGGTCCGGACGCCGAACCTTGGTCCGCAGCAGAGCCTGTCCTCTCCGCCAGCGCTGAATGGCGGCATGGTCCCCCGAGAGCAGAATCTCCGGAACCCGGTGGCCGCAAAATTCCCGCGGGCGAGTGTACTGGGGATATTCGAGTACCGATTCCACAAATGATTCGCTGGCGGCCGAGGCCGCATTACCCAATACCCCCGGCAACAACCTGGTAACGGCGTCCAGGATTACCATGGCGGGCAATTCTCCGCCGGTCACCACAAAATCCCCGAGTGAAATCTCTTCATCGGCAAAATGCTCGGCAACGCGCTCATCTACGCCTTCATAGCGGCCGCAAACCAACACCAACCGCGGCAGGGTGCTCCAGCGCCGGGCACAATCCTGATTGAACATGTGCCCCTGTGGGCTGAGCAGCACTACCCACGGTAACGGCCCCTGGGCT
>JAPXSS010000057.1:0-21456 GCA_033812955.1 Syntrophobacteraceae bacterium
CTCCTGGACTTCGAGAATCTGTTTGCCCAGTGCTGCTGCCAACCGATTGAACTCCTGGGACAGGGCGCTCATCGGGGAGCTCTGGATGATGGGCACGCCTTCGTTGATCGAGCGCATGACGGGCAATGGCTCGTCTGGCAGGCGCGCCAGAATTGTTCCCTTGAGACTGTTGCCGACATCATCGATCGGGATGCCGGCCTGCAGTGTCGAGCGGTTGATGACGAGCGAGATGCGTTCGCTGTCGTACCCGAGCAGGTCGCCCAGCTCGAGGTACTGCTTGGCGCCCTTGATTGCGGTTAGCTCCAGGTTCAGCACAAGCAGGATCTTGTCAGAGTGATCGAGCAGGGTCAGCGTGACCTCGTCGAATGACGGCCGGGTGTCGACCAGGATGTAGTCGAACATCGTCGTCATGTGCTGGAGGACCTGTCGCATATGCTCGCCGGTGATCTGCTCGCCGGACTGGGCATCGGGCGGGGCGGCCAGCAGTTTGATGCCGGACGAATGCGTGATCAGGATGTCGGTGACCAGATCGCGATCGAGGTTGCTCAGGTTGCGCATCACATCGGCGATGCTCTTCTGCTCGGTCGCATTAAGGATGACTGACTGATCGCCGTGGAGCAGGTTGCCATCGATGATGGCGACTTCTTTGTCCGGATTCTGGTTGCGAATGGCGATGGCCAGGTTCGCGATCATGGTGCTGCGGCCGACACCTCCCTTGAGGGAGAAGGCCGAGATGATTGTGGCTTTGCGATTGCGGGCGGGGCCGGCCTGAACGTAGACCGTCTGGCCCTGCTCGGGATTGACCCGGCGAGTCTGCTGCGCGACCTGATTGACGTGACGAATGCTTTCGATAAGTTCATCGAGGCTAAACGGCTTGGAGAGGAATTCGCGGGCGCCGGCCATCATGGCGCGACGCAGGGATCCTTCCTCATTCTGGACCGACATCATGATGACGGCAGTGTTGGGCTGGCGCTGGTGAATGCGAGAGGTGGCGGTGATGCCATCCATGCCCGGCATATTCACATCCATCAGGATGATGGCTGGATCGAGCTGGGCGGCGAGTTCGATCGCCTGCTCGCCACTCTCGGCCATGCCGACAATTTCGATATCAGGCTCGAAACGAAGCAGCTTGGCGACGTTGTCCCGACTCTCTGCAATGTCATCAACGATCAGAACACGAATCTTGCCGGTCATTGTCCCTGCTTGCCTCAACGAATCCGCGAACCGCTCGCGGGAGGATGGACGGTCCGGAGGTGACCGATGTCACCTCCGGTTGTGCACGTTTACTGCTGGTCTGGTTACTCGTCCTCGGCCGGCACTGCGATCGGCTGCGGCCACGGGAGCGCCCAGGTCTTGTCGGTCATGAGGATGTTGAAGGTGACGCCGGATGTCTTCGCGATATCGGTGTCGTCTTCGCCGCGAACCAGGATCTCGTAGGAGTGGTTCTGATCCTGGATGAAGGCAAGCACTTCGGCCTGCTCCGGGGTGACTTCGAGAATGAGCTGACCATTCTGATCGAGGGTCTGCGTGTCCTGCTCGCCCGTTGCGATCTGCTGGCCCTGCGCGTCGTATTTGACGCCCGGGGGAATGACGCGGATGACCTTGACGTTCTGGATCAGGATCTTGGCGACTGGCTCGAGATTCTGGCCTGCGTCAAGAGCGGTGAACTCACTGCCGGCCTTGCCCTGAAAGGGGATCGTCTCGCCATTCGGGAGCAGAGGCACATTGGCGGACGTATCTTCCTGGTCACTGTTGGACGAATCGTTCGACGAGCTGTCCGAGGACGACGCATCGCCCGAGCTGTCGCCTTGCTTGGTCGCGTCCTCGAGGGAGTATGGGCCGTCTTCCTCGACCTCCACACCGATGATGTTGATAACGCGCTTGAGATCGACGCGAGCCTTGAAGACGATATCGACATGATCGCCATCCATGACCAGGCCGGCCATCATGTTCTGGTCGTCAACCGAGAGCGAGGCGGCGCGCATGCCGGTCGAAACCTGGCTGCTCAGGCCCGGAGCCTCGACGTAGGCAACATAGAGAATGTCGCCCTTGACGGCACTGAGCTGATACGCCTGGCCGATGATCGCGGCCGGATCGGTGAGCGCACCTGCCGGCAGATCCGCGGTCTTCACTTCCTCAGTGACGATATCCGTAGGCCGGATCACCTGGTGCGGCGCGAAGTCCAGCGCAGCCTTGACAATGGTCGTCTTGGAGCTGTCCTGCTTCGTATCCGCGTTGGTCTTGTTCCCGCCCGAGGTCATGGTGATCGCGAGCAAGACTGCCACGAGCGCCAGTGCGACTCCTGAAAAGATGAAGAGCTTGTTGCCTTTCACCGCGTTCTCCTTGTTCGGGCCGTATGTGCCTTTGTCCGGGCCACCGCTTACCCATGTATGCTCAATGAGCAACCGGACGCACCATGCGCGCCGGCACTAATTCACGCGCCTTCCCTGCCAGGGGTTGGCGTTGTGAGCCCGATTTGACTCGTTTTGATGGTAGGAGTGGCCGTACGACGCCTCAATAGTACCGAGGTCACTTGCCTGCAACCGCTATTCCAATGGGGTATCCGAGGCGTTCTGGGGATACGATTCGGGACTGTTTGGCAGCCAGGTCGAATGAGGTGGAAGTCGTGCTAGAGTGCCGCCATGCAAACACCACCCCACCACAACGAAACCTACCGTGTTCCGGCCGAATGTGATGCACACGACGGATGCATCATGGCGTGGCCGGTCCGCACTGAACTTTGGCGCGATCACCTGGCAGATGCGAAAGCCGACTACGCCGCTGTGGCCAGGGCAATTGCTCCGTTCGAGCAGGTGTTCATGGTCTGCCTGCCTGGACAGGAAGCCGAGGTGGAGCGTATCTGCGATGGGATGGTCACGCCAGTTCCGATCCCAATCAACGACTCGTGGACACGTGATCACGGCGGGGTGTTCGTCCGGGACGCACAGGGCGGCTTCGTCCTGGTGGGTTTTGGCTTCAATGCCTGGGGCGAACGGTGGCATCCACACGACGATGATGCCCGACTTGCGGAGCGCCTTGCCGGTCATTTCGGAGTTCGCTACGCCGCGGCGCCTTTCGTGCTCGAAGGCGGATCCTGGTACACCGACGGCCACGGCACGCTCTTCACGACGGAACAATGCCTGCTCAATCCAAATCGGAATCCAACGCGGACCAGGCAGGATCTGGAGCGGTTGCTGGGGCAGTGGCTTGGGGCAGATCGGGTTGTCTGGCTCCCGTTTGGGCACAGCACCGATGTCGGGCCAGAAGGGACAGACGGTCACATTGACGGGGTGATGCACCTGCCTGACGCCGGGCGGGTGTTGCTGGAGGTCTCTTCAGACGAACGGAACAGGGAGTTTGCGATCCAGCAGGCGAATCTGGCGCGGTTGCGATCGGAATT
Source organism: Syntrophobacteraceae bacterium (assembly GCA_033812955.1). Taxonomy (GTDB): domain Bacteria; phylum Desulfobacterota; class Syntrophobacteria; order Syntrophobacterales; family Syntrophobacteraceae; genus JADGQM01. Next base: position 3,401 of record JAPXSS010000057.1, read on the forward strand.
GGATCGTTTTGGCTTGCAGACGGAGATTGTGCAGTTTGATCCCGGTCCGAATCCGAATGTGGCCTATCTGAACCACTATCAGGCAAATGGCGCGGTGATTGTGCCGATAGCGGGTGACGATCACGATGAGCCGGCCCTGGCGCAGTTGCGGGCAATCTACCCCGATCGCGAGGTCGTTGGGGTGGGGGGCAAGATCATCATGTTCGGCGGGGGCGGTCCGCATTGCATTACGCAACAAATACCGGCAGGGGCCTTACCGCGCCACTAGCGGTGGTTTAGGGCTACTGCAGGCGGATGCTGAGTTCGATCGGCCAGGTGGTCTTCTTCCTGATCTGAAACATGTCAGGCGGGAAGAGCTCGTAGCGGCAGCCAAAGTGGTCGCCGTCCTCCTGCTCTGACTTGTCCATGATGAGACCCTGGGCGGCAATCCACTCCAGCAGATGGCGATTCCCGCGAACGGCGTGATTGCGGTAGGTCATCGTTGCGTAGCGACCAGCTGGCAGGATGGCCGCCCGGACGCGATCTGTCTCGGAGACCGGTGTGCCGGTGATGGCGCCAACTTCGAGATCCATTTCCCCATGCATATCGATGGTGTGCAGACGAAGGAAGTAGCGGGCATCTGTCGCGCCGGCGTCTTCCGCATGGGGGCGAAGCTCTGTTATGAGCTGATCCCGCATGGCAAGCATGCCCCGGAACGGCGTGACCACCCGAATACCGAAATACGGGATGTCGCTCCGGTCTTCAAGATGTGGTTGAACAAGAATGTCCATCGCTTCGCCTCCCATAGTGTGAGCCAATCGTCTGATTGTCGTACAGGTTGAGGCGAAATCGACGGGGATGAAAAAGACCGGGGTCCTTGGGGGGACCTCGGTCTGGTGGTGGCGGGGGCGGGATTCGAACCCGGGAAATGCTAATATCTGAGTTGTCGCGTACAGATATCAACATCCCCAAACGACTTCTCAGTCGTCACCGAATACTAGGTTCGCCGACGCCCTAAGGTGAATCGCTTACAACCTTCTCAATCATCAGGCGCCTCCCCGGCGTCGAACCCGCTGGTCGCATGCAGAACAAGCGACGATCCGAGGCGCTTTGCCCACCGAAGGAATAGATCACAAGTGGGGCCCCTAAACTGAGGCCTGATTGTGCCAAGCCAATGCTCGTACTCGTCCCCGGCCATGCAGCTGGCCCCAATTACAAATGCTGACTGTTCCATTCGAGGCATGCTCGAAAACGACATTCGCCGATTGCGAAACTCATAGTCTAATCCCAGTCTACCCCGAATCAGGTGCAGGGCCCTGCGATCCAAAACGGTTTCGAGCACTTTGAGACGACTGAGCTGATTCGGCGAGACTGGAACAATCCCGCGGACCAAGAGCTCAAGCAACCAGTAGCGATTGACGTCGAGACTCTCCGAAGTGGGGCTTAGCACTGCAGCCACCACCTGACGCTCCAAACTCTCAAACGAGCATGACCACTCCCTCTGAAGCTCCTGCATCAAGAGTGTCGTCTCTTTGCCAAAAAAGATCATTCGATCGAAGTTTTCGGTAACGAACTCTATAGAGGCATGCGGAACAGTCACTCTCAGTGCTACAAATAGCTTTCGAATCTTCCTGTAATCAGAGTGTGAACGCGCAAGTTCGCTATCAAGCATTTCCAACAGGTTAAGTTCGGTCAATGCCTGAACATCAACCTCATCCGGGTCTTCGTCTGCATAGAAACTTGACATCAATGCCTCAAGCGCCAATTCTTCGGCTGCTTCGACAGGATTCGTACTCGTGTATTGCAGGTCGTCGAGAAATTCATCTCGAGTATCAATTCGCGTTTTGGAACTATTGAGCGCAAGTCCCTCTCCGTTAAGCTGCTTCGCAAGAAATGCCAATTCAACGTAAGGTTCTTCTTCCGTTGCAAAGATCCTGAAATCGTCGATGTACCTGGTAAAGGTAATATTGCGATCTCGAAGCGCCCGATCCACATCCGAAAGGACCAGCTCCGCAAGCAGACGAGATGCAGATCCACCCACAGGCAATCCGAACGACCTTCGAGCTCGAATGGCCTTGATCGCTCGCTTGATATAGGAGACTGCCGGATGCGATGGAGCGACTGCGTCGAGTAGGTTATCCAGGCGATGAATGTATACTCTGGAGTAAAAATCAGATATATCCGTTGAGACTACATATTTGACAAAGGGAAGTTCGGCCTCATTGAGCAGATGTGCCGTCCATTGCTTATAGAAATGCTCGTCGTGAAATATCTGGCCCTTGCCAGTATCCCGGAAGCGGTAAGCAAAAGCCGAGCTAGAATCGATCGGCAGGCGGCGAGACTCTATCTTGGTACCTATCTCAATCACCGATGCGAGTAAAAGCAACGTGTCGATCGGTGAAAGTTGATGCGCGATTCTAAAGCCTACCCGACTCTTCGGAGCTAGTCCTTCCTCCGCGCCGCCAGGCGTGTGCTCACGTAACGTTAACTGAGAAAGCTCATCGACCAACTCATCCCTCATGTCACGAAGAAATGCGATTTCATGCAGGGGAGGGAATATGTCTGTGTCGCCATATCGCGAAACATGGTCAATTGCGCTTATCAACGCTCCCGTGGAAAGAGTTTCGGTGCTCACAGCAAGTTGAACCCTTGATTAAAGCGACTCCGACTATTTCGGCGCATTAATGCTCTAGTGGTCACGGTGCCATTCTGCCTCAACTTGAAATTCCGATGCAAAAAGACCGGGCCTGTGGGACAGGACCGGTCTGGTGGTGGCGGGGGCGGGATTCGAACCCGCGACCTTTGGGTTATGAGCCCAACGAGCTGCCGCTGCTCCACCCCGCGGCATAACCTGGTTGTGTGTGTGGTGAGGGGAATGGGTTGGGTGTGTGCAAGAGGGTCGTGTCCGCAGCGGCCTCGCCTCCCACGGAATCGCTCCCGCAGTACTCTCCGGCGCTGTTCTGGGTCACGACCGGGTTCGGGATGGGACCGGGTGGGTCCAGAACGCTCTCGGCCACGGACACGACCCTCTCGCCCACACACCTGGTGCGGAACAGATTTGGATACGGAATGGGCGGAGTGCTGGAGAAGTGTTTGTCTTGCACAACGCTCGCCAGCACGCATGCGCCGATGGACGCAGGGGCGTGGGTTGGGGGTGTTGTGTGGAGTGGGGTGGGGATCCACCCTCGGCCATGAGCACGGGTCGGCTCCGGTCTGTTACCAGCCGTCCACCCCCCGCCTCGCAACCAGGTCGTCTCCCTGGGGCCTTTCTCCTTTCGGAAGGGGAGACTCGTCTGGCAGTGGGATTCCCGCTTAGATGCTTTCAGCGGTTCGCCCATCCGGACGTAGCTACCCAACGGTGCCGGTTGCCCGACAATTGGATCACCAGCGGTCCGTCCACCCCGGTCCTCTCGTACTAGGGGCAGCACTGCGCAATCTCCCAACGCCTGCGACGGATAGAGACCGAACTGTCTCACGACGTTCTGAACCCAGCTCGCGTACCGCTTTCATGGGCGAACAGCCCAACCCTTGGGACCTTCTCCAGCCCCAGGATGCGACGAGCCGACATCGAGGTGCCAAACCCTACCGTCGATATGGACTCTTGGGTAGGATCAGCCTGTTATCCCCGGGGTAGCTTTTATCCGTTAAGCCACGGCCCTTCCACTCGGAACCGTGGGATCACTAGGCCCGACTTTCGTCCCTGTTCGGCGTGTCTGCCTCACAGTCAAGCTCCCTTGCTGCCCTTACGCGCTCCGGCCGATTGCCATCCGGCCTGAGGGAACCATTGGGCGCCTCCGTTACTCTTTAGGAGGCGACCGCCCCAGTCAAACTCCCCACCAGCCGCGGTCCCTCTTCCTGAGGTGAGTGCGTACGCGCCGTCAGGGTGGTATTTCACCGTCGCCTCCCCCAAGGCTGGCGCCTCAGGTTCACAAGCTCCCACCTATCCTCCACAAACGGCACGCGCGCACAGCGACAAGTTGGAGTAAAGCTCCACGGGGTCTTTTTGTCCTGCCGCAGGTCACCGGTATCTTCACCGGTCCTTCAATTTCGCCGGGTCCCCCGTCGAGACAGCGCCCAGATCGTTCTACCTTTCGTGCGGGTCGGAACTTACCCGACAAGGAATTTCGCTACCTTAGGACCGTTATAGTTACGGCCGCCGTTTACCGGGGCTTCAGTTCAAAGCTCTCACCTCTCCCTTTAACCTTCCGGCACTGGGCAGGTCTCAGCCCATATACGTCCACACTTTACGTGTTGGCATGGACCGGTGTTTTTGGTAAACAGTCGCCTGGGCCTGCTCGCTGCGGCCCCCTCATGCTCCAGAAGCAAGTTCCTTCACACTACACGGGGCGCCCCTTCTCCCGAAGTTACGGGGCTAATTTGCCGAGTTCCTTGACGGAGGTTCTCCCGCCCACCTCGGTATGCTCTACCAGCCCACCTGTGTCGGTTTGCGGTACGGTCACACACGCCCTGGCTAGAGGCTTTTCTCGGCAGTCCAGATTCAATCCGTTCGGTTTGGCGTCTCCACCGCCCCTCCCCATAACCCCTCGGTCAACGTGTCAACGGATTTGCCTATCGACACTCCCTACAGGTTTAGAGGCCTTGCGGCCCCGGACCTATCTCCCTGCGTCCCCCCATCGCTCATAACGGTCGTGTGCGGGACGGGACTCTTCACCCGTTATCCATCACCTGTGCCTCTCGGCTCCGGCTTAGGACCGCCTCACCCGCAGTTGATCAGCATGGCTGCGGAACCCTCGGGCATCCGGTGGAAGTGATTCGCACACTCCTCGCGCTACTCATGCCGACATTCGCTCTCCGTACCGCTCCAGGTCACCTTCCAGTTCCCCTTCTCCGCTGATACGGACGCTCCCCTACCATAATGAATCATTATCCGCAGCGTCGGCGACGATCTTAGCCCCGATGGATTGTCGGCGCCACGGCACCATCGACCAGTGAGCTATTACGCACTCTTTCAAGGATGGCTGCTTCTAAGCCAACCTCCTGGTTGTCTGTGCACCGTGACCACCTTGCCCACTGAGATCGTACTTTGGGACCTTAGCTGGCGGTCTGGGCTGTTTCCCTCTCGACCACGAATCTTAGCACCCGTAGTCTCACTCCCACGGCATCCCCTGAGCATTCGTCGTTTGGTTCGAGTTGGTAAGCTGGACGCCCCCGTGTCGATCCGTCTACGCTACCTCCCAGGTGACTGCAGCCGTGAGGCTGTACCTAAATACATTTCGGGGAGAACCAGCTATCTCTGGGTTCGCTTGGCATTTCACCCCTACCCACAGGTCATCCCTACCGTTTGCAATCGATACGGGTTCGGGCCTCCACGCGCGTGTTCCGCACGCTTCACCCTGCCCATGGGTAGATCACCCAGTTTCGGGTCGGTAGCCCGCCACTTGTCGCCCTTTCGGACTCGCGTTCGCTCCGGCTCCGGCTGTCCCTGCCTTAACCTCGCGACGAACTACCACTCGTCGGCTCATTCTACAAAAGGCACGCCGTCACACCTACAAGGGTGCTCCGACTGGCTGGAAGCGCACGGTTTCAGGCTCTGTTTCACTCCCCTCGCCGGGGTGCTTTTCACCGTTCCCTCACGGTACTGGTTCCCTATCGGTCGCCTGCTGTATTTAGCCTTGGGCCGTGGTCGACCCTGCTTCCCACCCGATTCCGCGTGTCGGATGGTACTCACGATCACACATCAATCCCTCTCCACAACCGTCGCCTACGGGACTCTCACCCCCTCCGGTCTGCCGTTCCAGCACAGTTCAGCTAGTCGTGGTCTCAGAATCGAGCGGTCAGTACCCCGCTCCATGTGTCTCGTCCTACCCCATGACAGCAGCGCGTACCAGCTCAATACGCTGCCATGGTTTGGGCTCCTCCCGTTTCGCTCGCCGCTACTCCGGGAATCCTCTCTTTTCCTCAGGGTACTGAGATGTTTCAGTTCCCCCGGTGCCCTCACCTAATCTAGTCAGGTGTCCTTCTGTCTCCAGAAGTGGGTTGCCCCATTCGGATACCCCTGGATCTCCCGTTGCCAGCTCGTCCCCAGGGCTTTTCGCAGCGTGGCCGCGTCCTTCATCGGCAGCAGGCGCCAAGGCATCCACCGTGCGCTCATCTTCGTGGATCTCCTCCACGCTCCACTCCACACACCACCACCCGTCACCCTGCCACCTCCTCCCCTCCAACCCCGTCCGAAAACGAGACCGAAAGACCATCAGCGCATGCGTGCCGGTAGCTCTGTGCCGCACCCTCCTCAAACCCGCGTTCCACTCAGGTCAGATTCGATGCGTTTTCTCCTACCCGACCAGATCAGGACCATCCAGTCAGGTCATACTCCAATCCCTGCATCAACACCGGGCCGCTCACCAGTTCAGTCAGCTTGGCCGCCAACGGCTCCGGGCGTCTCCCAGGTCGATCAGGGACCCATTCCGTCTTCGAACCACCACACTCCCCTCACCAGGGCGGATCGTTCGTCTGTTGTTGCTCTCTACGGTTCCGATTTCCGGAAGTGGAGCCGCGGGGATTCGAACCCCGGACCTCCGCCGTGCAAGGGCGGCGCTCTCCCAGCTAAGCTACGACCCCATACCTGCTCATCCCCCCGACGCTGCCTTGTGGGCGCGCCTGGACTCGAACCAGGGACCTCGGTCTTATCAGGACCGCGCTCTAACCACCTGAGCTACGCGCCCCTCGGACAGGTCGTCCCTGCGCCGAAGACGAAGTGACCAGCAACTGATTCCCATCTCCACTCACAGCTCTCCGCTGGTGTCCAATGCGGCTCCCCAGGATTGCTCCCGGTCATGCCTGTCATTTGGGCCATTGGAAAGTGGTCATCGTGGGATGCTTGACCATTCCAGGTCATCCCTAGAAAGGAGGTGATCCAGCCGCAGCTTCCGCTACGGCTACCTTGTTACGACTTCGTCCCAATCATCCACCCCACCCTCGACGGCTGCCCCCCTTGCGGGTTGGCCCACCGGCTTCAGGTGTTGCCGACTTTCGTGACGTGACGGGCGGTGTGTACAAGGCCCGGGAACGTATTCACCGCAGTAGTGCTGACCTGCGGTTACTAGCGACTCCACGTTCATGCGGGCGAGTTGCAGCCCACAATTCCAACTGAGAATGGGTTTTTGGGATTCGCTCCGCGTTGCCGCTTGGCTACCCGCTGTCCCACCCATTGTAGCGTGCGTGTTGCCCAGGATGTAAGGGCCATGCTGACTTGACATCATCCCCACCTTCCTCCGCGTTGCTCGCGGCAGTCTGCCTAGAAACATCAGCAACTAGGCACGAGGGTTGCGCTCGTTGCGGGACTTAACCCAACATCTCACGACACGAGCTGACGACAGCCATGCAGCACCTGTGCACCACCTTCGAAAGCCAACCGGTTTCCCGGCTCTGCAGGTGCATGTCAAACCCTGGTAAGGTTCTGCGCGTTGCGTCGAATTAAACCGCACGCTCCGCCGCTTGTGCGGGCCCCCGTCAATTCCTTTGAGTTTTAGCCTTGCGGCCGTACTCCCCAGGCGGCAGACTTACCGCGTTGGCTCCGGCACAGATGGGGTCAAGTCCACCTACGCCTAGTCTGCATCGTTTACTGCGTGGACTACCGGGGTATCTAATCCCGTTCGCTCCCCACGCCTTCGCGCCTCAGCGTCAGGGTCGGCCCAGGTGGCCGCCTTCGCCACAGGTGTTCCTCCCGATCTCTACGCATTTCACCACTACACCGGGAATTCCACCACCCTCTCCCGCCCTCAAGCCTGTCCGTACCCGACGACCCTCCCCGGTTAAGCCGGGGGCTTTCACGTCGGACGCAACAAGCCGCCTGCGCGCGCTTTACGCCCAATAACTCCGGACAACGCTCGGCCCCTACGTATTACCGCGGCTGCTGGCACGTAGTTAGCCGGGCCTTCTTCCTCAGGTACCGTCCTTCATCTTCCCTGAGAAAAGCGGTTTACACTCCGAAAAGCGTCATCCCGCACGCGGCGTTGCTCCGTCAGGGTTTCCCCCATTGCGGAAAATTCCTTGCTGCTGCCTCCCGTAGGAGTTGGGGCCGTGTCTCAGTCCCCATGTGGCTGGCCGTCCTCTCAGACCAGCTACCGATCACCGCCCTGGTAGGCCATTACCCCACCAGCTAGCTAATCGGCCGCAGGCTCCCCCTCAGGCGATCCGAAGATCTTTCCACATCAACCCCACAGGTCAACGTGCACATGCGGAATTACCCTCCGTTTCCGAAGGCTACCCCCCACCTCAGGACAGATTGCCCACGTGTTCCTCACCCGTCCGCCACGTAAGTACCCGAAGGCACCCCGTTCGACTTGCATGCATTAGGCACGCCGCCAGCGTTGATCCTGAGCCAGGATCAAACTCTCCACCATGTACCAATCTCCGCTTCGCAGGGACTAGCCGCTAGGAACTAGGGACTAGGAACTGCCAACGGTCTTTGGCTTTGTTTGTTCTGTTTTTTACTCACGAATCAGTGCCCTCCCCCAGTCAGTGATTTGCATCACTGCCCAAGCGTCCGGACACCCCAGGTTCCACAGGCCGAACATGCCTGCTCCAGAACCCAGGTCGTGGTCACTCCGTCTTCCGCACACGAACTCCCCACCGTCCCTCCCCATTTCCCCTCTCATCGAAGGGCCCAGGTCAGGACCAGGACGCGTGCTCCCTTGTCTTCCAGCTCGCTTTCCGAGCGCTGCAGCCGCCACCGGTTCGGTGTCAGCGTAGGGCCCCTTCGTCAGGGGCCAACGAATAATAGGAGGCCCGCCGGAAAAGGTCAAGGGAAAATCAACAGCAATTTCGGGCAATCTCGCCCAATTCGAAAATTGCCCGTCCAACTGCCCCGTTCAACGCAAAAACCCGGCCCGATTGGCGCGTTTACGCACCCCTCGAACCGGGTTGAACATGGACCAGATCTGGATCAGGTGCCCGTACCGACCAACACCCGATTAACTGTCGATCCGTACGAACTGGTCAGCACATAAGTATCAATCACATTGCCGTCTTTATCCTTGACGGTCCGCGTGATCGACGTATCGAAACCATCCTGAGCGGTCTCGACCTGCCGCTCCTCGCCAGCCGGTAGTTCAGGTGAATCCTGGCGGATCTCGGTCTCGTCCGGCTTGACGATGTTGCTGATCACCGGATCATCGGCGCCAACCTCAACATCCCATCCTTCATCGGTGCCAAGAATGCGGGACGTGACGTACTGACCATCGGCCGTCAGCTCGATCGCAATCCAGTTACTCGTCGTGTTCTGGAACTTCATGTCCAGTGTCATGGCCTCGGTGCTGCCTTCCGGCTCGATGTTGACCATCGCATCCAGACCCTTCATGCCGCCTTCGCCCGTACCGTAACTGTTGATCCAGTAGTTGTGCTGCCAACGCTCCAGGAACGGCATGCCGGCCCAGAAGGCACTCTGGAAAATGGTCGTCGACACCTGACAGATGCCACCGCCAACCACCGGACCTGTCATCACCTGCCCTGGATTATTCGGATCGGCAAGGATGCCGAGACCGATCACAAATCCGTTGTCCTCTGTCACCTGGCCCATGGTGTCGTCGTACGAGAACACATCGCCCGGCGCTATCAACCAGCCGGTTTCCAGATCAACCGCCCGCTCCACATTCGTCTTGCGCGCTTCGGTCGAGCTGTAGTACGGAGTCGCCGCCTCGCCCAACACATCCGGCAACTTGATCTTGCTTGCGTCGGAGGCACTGTATTGCGGCTTGATGGTCGTCACTTTGAGTGTCGAACTCTTGTAGCCCGAGGTCACGGCATTCTGGATCCGGACCACCGAATCATCGACATTGACGACGACTCCGGTCCGCCCTTTCTCAACCGCGGTCACGACGCCATCTACCAGGCGGAATTTGGCCTCCATCGGCTCAACCTGGTAGTCGCCCGTCAGCGCATCGAGATAGCCCTTGACGATGGTGTCGGAAAGATTCCAGGAGAACGCGTCCTTTTCGCCAGGAGTTGGAGTGATCACCAGCGCGGCGTACAGGTCGGCCGACGTGATTTTGCCGCTGCCATCATCGCCCCACTTGACCGTGATGCCATCGGACAGCTTTTCGCTAATAGAGGCCATCGATGTTGTGGCCATCTCGGTCGTGATATCCGGGTCTTTCATGCCGATGACAAGATCGACACTGCTGTTACCCGAGAGCACCGCATCTTCGATCGCCGCGATCGATTTCTTCTCATCCACGGCCAGCGACTGCACCGAAGGCACAATCTTCAATGCCCCATCGGAACCGACGAACAGTTCGGCATTCGTGGCAGGCCGTTCGATGCCATCGGCGATGGTGTGGACGAATTGGGCAACGGCATCCTTATTAAGGGAGAGAGCCGTTCCGTCGCTATTCAATGAAACAAGCGACTTCAGCTGATTCTGATCGAGCGACCAAGACCTGCCCTCAACCCCGGTGATCGTCAGCGCGCTGGCGGTCGCCGCCTGAGCGGACGGCAGTGTTGAGGCGATGGTTTCCGAGGAGATGTCGGCGGCAATCGGAGCCGTCGCCAGGGCCACGGGCGCGTAACTCTGTTCGGCAACGCGATTCATCAGTTCATAGCGCGTCGTGCCGTAATCAAATCCGACGCCTGGAATGTCGGGTACGACCACCGGCGCATCGCCCGACCAGTCGATCGAGGCATTGGTTGGCGCCCTGGCCACATCCGGCGTCAGGGTCAGCAATGCGGCATCGGTCACCGACTGGTTGGGTGTGACCACGGCATCGAGATCGGCGCCACCGAACAGACCCCTGGCCCAGTCCTGCGATCGCGACCAGAGCGAGCCCTCTCGCCCGTAGGTGAACGCCTGGTCGATCGACGCATCGGTATCGACGGAGATGCCGAGTTGATTCGGCGTGATGGCATAACTGTCGCCGTTGTAGGTCAATGTCAGCGGCGTGTTCAGGTACGTCGAATATCCAGCGGAAAGCGCAGCTTCGGCTTCGGACCGCGTCATGCCGCTGAGATCAACGCCAGCGACCGACACGCCCTGATAGATCCGCCCCTGGTGCCCGTAGGCATAGAGCGAGAAGCCGATAATTGTGGCGATCGCGACAGTCGCTACCGCGACAAATACCCAGGTCAGGATGTGCCCAAGTTTTGCCATGCCGCTGGGCACATCGCTCGCGGGGGCAAATCTGGTGCGTGGAAAACGGGAGGGGGCAGCTGCTACCACAATCTTCTCCGGCTCTGCCGCGCGCCAAAGCTCGCGACAGGTATGCTAACGATCACTGGATGGCGTTCGGGATTCGTTCGAATCAACGCCGATATTCCTCTTAATAGAAAGCGGGGACGCTGTATGGCCGCACCGGCCGGACTCTCAATTATATCGACGACAGATGCGCCGTCGGCAATCGGACCGTACTCGCAGGCGGTGGTCTGCGGCAATTTGCTGTTCACTGCCGGCCAGATTCCCCTCGATCCGGTCTCCGGCGAGGTCAATGGCGCCGATATTGCCGGCCAGAGCGAGCAGGTCATGAAGAATCTCGATGGCGTGTTGCGGGCGGCTGGTTCGTCGCTGACACACGTTATCAAGACAACCTGCTTCCTGGTTGATTTGAACGACTTCGGGACGTTCAACGAGATCTACGGGACCTGGTTCGGCGATCACAAACCGGCCAGAAGCACAGTCCAGGTGGCCAAGCTGCCACGCGGTGTGCTGGTCGAAGTCGAGTGCGTCGCCCTGATTCCATAACGGAATCCTTACTTACTACGAGTACGTGCCTCGGGCGGTTTCGGTTGTGGTAAAGTCCCGGGGCGCGGGCGCATAGCTCAGTTGGTTAGAGCGCACGGTTCACATCCGTGAGGTCACAGGTTCGAGTCCTGTTGCGCCCACCCACCACACAATGCAATCAACAAACAGACTCAGGATTGCGTTTCCCAAGAGTCGCGTACTGCGTCATCCAAGACGTCCGACTGCGAGGCCAGTTCGGTTTGCCAAGTCGGATCAACCGGCGTCTCGAAAATATGCGCGATGTCCCGACCCATTCGCCATCTGCCGGGCCTCACCGGCACGATGCGTGCGACCGGTTCGTCGGACACCGTCACCACTATCTCGTCCTCTGCTCGCAGCCCCAGGACAATCTCCGTGACATCGACCTGCAATTGCTCAACGCTAACGTGCCTAATCATGCGTTTCTTCCATCACATTCGTGTTTGCCGCGATAACCCGACGACGGGTTGCCGCGTATCATTGCGCGGGCTTGACTGGCCGACACGAAACGCTGGCATACCTGCCGCGCGCGGTTGACCAGGAATGCCCGTTCGGCTGTAGAATACGGCTGGAAATCGCCTGTGTCTGAACGGCTCAATTCCGCCTGAAATGGTCGGATTTGCGCCTGCCGAGCGGGCAAGAGAAGTGAAGCAGTACGTCGGGGACGGAGGACTACAGCATGAGGCGAGAGCAAACGCTCGCTGATCGCATTACGAGCTCATCAGTGTGGCGGTCAGTCGTTCGCCATGGTTACCCCGATACCCAGCGCAATCAGGCGCTGATCATCGCCAGCAATGTCTTCCTCCATATCCACCCCGTCAAGATCAAGCGGTACGCCACCAAGGTGACCTACACCTTCTGCCTCGGCGGTCTCTCGTTCTTCATGTTCCTCGTACTGGTCATGACCGGCGTCATCCTCATGTTTTATTACGTCCCCTCGACCGATCTCGCCTACGACAACATGAAGGACCTCGGATCGTCCGTCACCTTCGGCACCCTGATGCGGAATATGCACCGTTGGGCGGCCCAGGGCATGGTTATCGCCGTCTTCCTGCATATGGCCCGTGTCTTTTTCACCGGCTCCTACAAGCCACCGCGCGAGTTCAACTGGGTGATCGGCGTGCTTCTGCTCGTCGTCACCTTTCTGCTCTCGTTCTCCGGCTACCTGCTCCCGTGGGATCAGCTCTCCCTCTGGGCCATCACGGTCGGCACGAACATCGGTGGCGCGGCTCCGATCCTCGGCCCGAAGGTCAACTTCATGCTGGTGGGCGACTACCAGATCGGCCAGCCAACCCTCATTCGCTTCTACACCCTGCACGTGATCTTCCTTCCACTGGCGGCTGCCTTCCTGATGGCTGTGCACTTCTGGCGCATCCGCAAGGACGGCGGTATCTCCGGTCCGCTGTAGTCGATTCCAGGAACGAAGCGAGGTTTCTCACCAATGGCAGAAGTAACCCTGGATCCACGCGGATCTGAGGCCCCCAACCAGATCGACGAGGCCAAGCGCCAAAAGCTGCTGGAACTCGTTCGTGGCCGAGCCCTTGCCCGCCCGACCGATCTGGCCGAAGACGAGGTGATGGTCTGGCCATCGCTGGTCGTCGTCGAAGCAGTCTGCGCGACTGTCTTCCTCATGATTCTGACGCTGCTCTCAATTTTCGTGAGCGCGCCGCTGACCGAACATGCCAACGCCAACGCCACCCCGAACCCGTCCAAGGCGCCGTGGTACTTCCTCAACCTGCAGGAATTGCTGCTGCACATGGACGCTGGACTGGCCGGCGTCATCGTGCCGACAACCGCGCTCGTGCTGATCGCGGCCATCCCCTACATCGATCGCTCGCCGCTTGGTGTCGGAATCCTCGGAACCTCCGCCAAAGGCCGCAAGATCGCCGGTTTCAGCGCAATCTGGACCACCGTCGTCATCACGGTCTACATCCTGGCCGACGAGTTCATCGGTGAGAAGCGCTCCGGCTGGGGCATCGGCAACTCGATCATCGACTGGACCGACAAGAACATCGGCACCGACGGCTGGTACAACGATCTCACCGTTTGGATGTTCCACACCTCGTTCCCCGAGTTCGTGGGCAAGATTGTCTATCCGTCGATCGTTCTCGTCGGCTCGATCCTGATGCTGATGGCGGTTGTTCAGACGATCTTCAAGCCGACCCGTCGCGAAATGATCATCGCGCTCTTCACCGGCTTTTTCACCGCCTACTGGATTCTGGCCATCTTTGGCACATCGTTCCGGGGACATGGACAGGATCTGACCTGGCCGTGGAACCTGCCGATGCACCACTAAATCGATGTTCAATCGACTTGTAACCGGTTTGTTTCGAGGAGCGCACGCATGGGATCGCTGATCCGGACGATGACGGGAGTGGTTGGGAGCCAGGTTGTGGCTCGCGTCACACGCAGTCAGCACCAGGCGGAGGCGACCCCGCGCAAGGTTGGACGTCGCAGTTTCGTGCGCAATGCTGCCCTTGGTGGTGTCGTGCTGAATGTCGGCTTGCTGGCCGGCGGTATCGTCCGCTTCTGGTATCCGAACAAGACTGGCGACTTCGGCAAGACGCTCACCGTCCCTGCCTCGCTTGTGCCAGCGGTCGACGGGCAGCCGTACGTCAGCTCGGCCGGCAAGTTCTATCTGATCCACACGCAGGATGGCGTCATGGCGCTGTACTGGAAATGTCCGCACCTGGGTTGCACCGTGCCACCGTGGACCGGATCCGAATTCCACTGCCCGTGCCACGGATCGATCTACAACTATGAGGGCGTCCGCACCGGTGGCCCGGCGCCGCGGCCGATGGACTACATGGAAGTCTCTATCAACAGTTCCGGAGACATCGATGTGAACACCGGAGCAATTACCCAACGCGAGGATTACGAGCCATCGCAGGCAACGCCGCTTTAGTCGTGAGCAGACGATCAATGCGCACAGGAGATTTGTAGCAGTGGGATCTGTTCAACGATTGGCGACCATCGTGGTGCTTGGCCTGGTCGGTCTGGCATCCGTCCTCATCCTGTATCTGGCCGATGAGAGCAATCGCATCGATCAATTTGCGGTAGAGCAGCAGGAAGCGGCTATCGAGCGTGGCCAGGCGACCTACCTGACCCAATGCCTCTCCTGCCACGGCCCGGCTGGCGAGGGCTATACCGCGCAAGGTGAAGGCGGCACGGGCCGCAAAGGCGCAGCGCTTGGCGGCATAAACACGGAACTCAACCAGACGGGACTGACAGCCGACGGCCTTCCCTGGTCAGACCCCAACAATCCTCAATTCGGTACCGGCATGACCGGTAGGTTCAATTTCATCGTTAACCGCGTTCACAACGGCTACCGACCTGATGGCACAACCTACGTTATGCCGCCGTTCGGATCTAACCTGAATGGGCCGCTAAACGATGCCCAAATTCAGGAACTCGCCACCTTTATCCAGCACGCAGACTGGAATGAGGTTTACAACGCCGCCGTAGAGCAGAATGGTGGCTATCCGACGGCTCCGCCAGCGCCAACTGCTACCGGCGCTGCTGAGGGCACCGAACAGGCGGGCGGGGACACAGGTTCGACTGCTGCCTTCGAGATTGACCTTCAGGACATCAAGTTCGATCCGTCCACGCTGGAAATACCGGCCGGACAGGATGTTGTGGTCAACCTGGTCAACACGGGCGCCCTTCCGCACAACTTCTCCATCCCCGACCAGGGCATCTCTGTCGATGTCGCGGCTGGCGCGACCGAGCAGGTCACCCTGAATCTCCCGGCTGGCACATATGACTTTGACTGCAATGTCCCCGGCCACAAGGAAGCGGGCATGGTCGGCAAGATCACTGCTGTCGAAGGCATGGAAATGCCTGGCGGAGATACAGGCACTGATACCGGGGCAAGCACACCAGATGCTGGCAGCGGCGGTGATACAGCTGCAGCCACCGAGATCGAGATTGACCTGCAGGACATCAAGTTCGATCCGGCCGATGTCCAGATCCCGGCTGGCCAGGACGTAACCGTGCACCTGGTCAACTCGGGCGCCCTGCCGCACAACTTCTCGATCCCCGATCAGGGTATTTCGCAAGATGTCGCGGCCGGAGCCACCGAGACCATCACGTTGAACCTTCCGGCTGGCACATACGACTTCGACTGCAATGTCCCCGGCCACAAGGAAGCGGGCATGGTCGGCAAGATCACTGCCTCCGATGCCGCGCCTCCTGCCACAGATGGCAATGAGACACCCGCTGCTGAGGGCACACCTGCTCCCGATGGCGAGGGAGCGGTGCCGACTGGTCCAATCGAGATCGACCTGGCCGACATCAAGTTCGTGCCAAGTGAGTTCAGCATCCCGGCCGATACCGATACCACTATCACCCTGAAGAACACCGGCGCACTGCCGCATACCTTCACCATCCCGGACACCGACTACGACTTCCATCTCGCCGCTGGTGAGACGCAGGAAGTCACGATCAACCTGCCAGCTGGCGATTACTCCTTCGATTGCGTCGAAGTGGGTCACAAGGAAGCAGGGATGGTCGGTACCCTTCACGTCGGTGGAGCCGCTCCTGCGACTGGCGGTGATGAGACGTCCGCCGCTGCCGAAGGCACCCCCGCACCTGACGGTCAGGCAGCCATTCCGACTGGTCCAATCGAGATCGACCTGGCCGATATCAAGTTCGTGCCAAGTGAGTTCAGCATCCCGGCCGATACCGATACCACCATCACCCTGAAGAACACCGGCGCCTTGCCGCACACCTTCACCATCCCGGATACCGATTACGACTTCCATCTCGCCGCTGGTGAGACGCAGGAAGTGACGATCAATCTGCCTGCTGGCGATTACTCCTTCGATTGCGTCGAGGTTGGCCACAAGGAAGCAGGCATGGTTGGCACCCTGCACGTCGGTGGGGCCGCCCCGGCCGGAAGTCCGGTTGCATCGCCCCAGGCATCTCCTGAAGGCAGCCCGGTCGCTGGCGGACCGATCGAAATCGACCTGGTCGATATCAAGTTCGAGCCGAGTGAACTCACCATCCCGGCCAATACCGATGTCAAGATCACGCTCAAGAACACGGGCGCCCTGCCGCACACATTCACGATTCCGAATACCGATTACGACTTCCACCTTGCGGCCGGCGAAACCCAGGAAGTAACGATCAATCTGGCCGCCGGCGAGTACCCGTTCGATTGTGTCGAGGTAGGCCACAAGGAAGCCGGCATGGTCGGCACCCTGACGGTCAAGTAGGAGAATCCCGATGGATGCATTCTTTCGCGAAATCGGCAGCTGGAGAGTAGACAACCTCGCCAATTACGGTGTGCTTGCCGACACCATCGAAGTCGTGCTGGCCCTGGTCATGATCCTGGGCGGTATCTGGATCACGTATCGCATCCAGGTCTGGGCCGACAAGTCCGGTGGCGAGCATCCCGGTGCAGTCAACCGCGGCAGTGGCGGTGGCGCCGATCAGTACGAGCAGCGGGGCATGCGCAACTAACCGCTCACCAATGTCGAACGCACGGCCCGGGATTTCGCAAGAATTCCGGGCTGTTCTCTTTCCAGGAACAAACCCATGAGTTCATCGCCATCGCAAAGCACGTACCTCTGGTGCGAAACCTGCCGCCGGAGTTACCGGCATGAAGACGCACCGGAAGACCGCTGCCCCGTCTGCGGGAGCGAAATGCGCCCAACCGGCAAGATGAACGCCATCCTCCGCGGCCTGATGGCCAACGAACTCTCCCCCTCCCCCATCGTCACCAAGCACCGCCAGATCGTCCGCCTGATCTGGAGCCGGAACGGGCAGGGCGAGCAGTATTACCGTCTCCTGGAACCAAACATGCCCTACAACCGCTTCGAAGCCAAGGTGACCGAACTGATCTGCCGCGGCGCCGAGGAGGGCTGGGCCCAGATCATCCTCCCCGCCGCCCCAAACACCGACGAGCGTGCCTATCGCATCGAGTTCACCGACGAAGATCGCTTCCTCACTGAGCTCGCCGCCCTCGCCACGGAGCCGACTAAGAGGCGGAAGGGGGACGGGTGAAGGGTGAAGGCGTAGGTCACAAAATGGACAATTGTGATCAATCCGTTCCATTGCCGAAGTTCGCCGCCGGTCTCTGTTCTCAGTTCTCTGTTCTGTAACCCCTTCCGCCCTCACCCGTCACCCTTCACCCTCATTCACTACGCTTGGGGGATTCCTGGTCACCGCAATCCCTGCCTAAGCTGGTGATCGCGATTATCTGATGCAGGAGGGACCAATGGCTGACGGACAGGCTTCAATCACGAACACGCGCAATGGCAAAACACTTGCCACATCGGCCGAAGATGCCAAAGGGATGTGGGGCAGCTTCAAGGGCCTGATGATGAAATCGTCAATCCCGGAACGGTACGGTCTCGTCTTCCGT